>DATGAD010000001.1:0-3960 GCA_035313725.1 Alloacidobacterium sp.
ACGCTCTTGCCAACTGTTCGAATCGCTGCTCTGCTGCCAGCGGCGACCGCGCCGCCACTTCCTGAACGTACGATGCTACCCATCCCAGATACAGTGGGGTCAGCGCTCCCATCAAGTGTCCGCGATTGATGGTGCGCAACCGATACGCCAGGGCAAAGTCATAGATAATGCGCACCCACAACTCGTCCGGCAGGCGAAAAGACTCCGGCGTGCATCGAGAAAGCTTCTTCAACTCAAGCAATGTAACCGGAGGCAGAACCAGGCTCCAGACTTCCTGCAAGTTGCGCGAACCCAACACGAAGGATTCAACGAGCGGCTTCGCATCGACGGGGTCGCCATCGCTGGTCTGTTGGAGAGCATTGCCATACGTAGCCGTAGGCTGCGAATTCCGTATCCGCTGCCAGTATGGTGCGTATGTCTCCATCTCTGCGAAAGCGGAGCCGACCAGGCTCGTCAGTATCGTGCTCAATTCAAGCCCTTCGGTCTGTGCCTGATGATGCACGTCAACAATTGCCTGACACACTTGATAGCTGGCCATCGCCGCATGCGTGGCCGGCCAAAGTAAACTACCCTCACTGCGCTCCCGCCCGCCGGTGAATTCACTGAGTTTCTGAAACATGCGTGCCGAGCAACCGAAGTCTTGCGCGAGAGGATATCTCACACGCTGCCCGTACAAGGCACGAGCTAGAGGCGCCAAAATGCTGTGATTGAGCAGGCCATCAAATTTTCTCGACTGGTAAATCGGTAATATCAGATCGCATTGTTTCTCGTGGATCGCTTGAGTTAGAGTCTGCAATCGCTCAACACTTAGCATTTTCAGATCGCCATGAAGAACAACACAGACCTTCGCGCTCAAATCAACCGCCAGAGAGCAAATTGCTTTCTGTGCCGTCGCCGAAATTACCCATGGCAGAGTCGCAGGATCAGAGCCTGTAAGGGAATACGGAATAAAGCCTGCAGCACTTGCATCTGAGTCGCTGTTCAACGCCTCCCTTCCTCCGCCGTCCGGATACGCAATCACGGCGCCGGCAATGCCAGCACTCTCCAGCAGGCTGGGCGCTTGCTGTCGAAGATCGGTCACGTTCACAGGACCGGAAATGCCCAGCAGCAGATCTACGGGACCCGCTTGTTGCACCTCGGCTTTCATCTCATCTGCCAGGTCGCTCTTCGGCATCTGTGGTCTTCCTCAATTTTGTTACGGCAGCAGTGACACAATTCCCGCCAGCGGAATACGGACCCAGTCGGGCCGGTTATTCAGTTCATAACCAAGCTCGTAAAGCGCTTTGTCGAGCACATACGCATCCAGAACAAGCTGAAAGTCTGCCTCGTTTTGCGGAATGATGGACGAGGTAGCTACGCTCTCCCGATAGGCTCGCAAGAATTCCTGCGACACCGCCGAGAACCAGAGTCTCGCCCACGGTTCCATCCGTTGATGATCTTCCGGGCGACGCGTCGTATGCCTTGCCATAGCCGAAAACGCGGCATAGTGGAACGACCGCAACATTCCGGCAACATCCTTAAGCGGCACCTGCTTTTGCCTTCGCTCAGCAAGCGGGCGTGCAGGCTCGCCTTCAAAATCCAGAATCACAAAATCGGCCTTTGCTCTCAACACCTGCCCCAGGTGATAGTCTCCATGAACCCTGGTACATGTAAGCCCCTCTTTCACCTTACCTAGAGCGTTGAAAAAATCCGCGATCTTGCGTCTCTTGCTTATCACCAAACCACTCAGTTCCACCACATCATCTGCGAGGCGGGATAAATTCGTCTTTAGCAGTTCCATGATTTGCGTGGCATGGTCGGATAGTTCCTGAACCATTCCTTCCAACTCACCCGGCTTCAGCGTTTCTGGTCGAAAGTCTTCATTCTGGTTCGATGACGCCAGAGCCAAATGCATTTCTGCGGTTCGGCGGCCGAGCGTGTTTGCCGCCTCCAGATAAATCCCCGCATGTTCGCGAACCACTTCAGCAGTTCCGGCTCCTTGTTCATCAGCAGGCAAAGTTGCCGGGGCGCAGCTTTCGAAGTAACGCTCCAGTTCCTCCAGAGTCCACTGCCATCCATCCCCTTCATTCGCAACTAAGCCCTGAAGCATCGCGAGGGTTGCTGGCTCGCGATCATCGACAAAATACTCAATCGATCCGCCAAATGGGGCAATCTGCGTAAAGTTTGTTTTCTCGGTAAGAAATCGTGCGATTTCGGTGTCGGGATTAGGCCCGAAATCCTGTTTGCGAAAGCACTTCATGATAAGCCGGTCACCAAACAGGATCGAGGTATTGCTCTGTTCAGCAGAGCTGCGACGCGCAGGCATCACGCCCTTTTCTCCATCTATCAACTCAGGCAATCGCCGGCTGGAAATGCCTCGGATAGTTCCAAGTCTGCTTGCAAGCGTCTCTTCCTGCACGATCAGCGAAAGAAGTACCCGGCTTGAACTCTCTCGAACAAACGCATCGCACAATAGGCCTTCTCGATTCGCACTGCGTATAGCAGCCACGCTCGACATTGGATTCGCTTCCTTCGCTTCGCGCGCGCCATCATCGTAAAGAATGGTCAAGGGTATGAAGTAGCTTTCGGGGTTGCCCTTGTCGAATTCCACGTTCACGATTGTCGATACAGATTGACCCTCATCGAAAGGGGCCCAATCTGTAACTGTGGCAGAGACTATTTGCCTGGACTTGGAGCCGAACCATCGTTGCCTCTGCATGAATTCGGGCAGTATTGAGCCCCTCAGCGCATCACCATTAGGACCAGTGAGTAACGATTCCCAATCGCCCTCGCGTGCAGTCTCAAGCACGACTGCGTGCTCTTCGCTAACAGTTTCATTCCAATTTGCAGGCGCAGGCTGAATCTCCAGCCAAAGAAAACCGTAGGGTCCGATGGTCAATGGATACGGCTGCTTCGTGATCACAGGAAATTCGACATATCCCAACATTTCGACAGGAGTCATCCCTTCAAATTCTGCCAGGTCGAGCTGCACAGGTTGGGCGAATCGAGAAAGGTTGGCAAGGCACAACACTTGCTCGTTCTCTTTTTGCCTTACATAGGCGAGCACTTTTCTGTTTGCAGACGGCAAAAACTTAAGCATTCCCCGGCCGAAAACTTGAAACAGTTTGCGCAAAGCGATCATGTTGCGCATCCAGTTCAGCAACGATGAAGGATCGCTCTGCTGTGCCTCTACATTGATCGCCTGGTATCCCCATACCGGGTCCATGATCACTGGACTATATAGCTGCGCCGGATTCGCGCGAGAGAATCCGGCATTCCGATCGGCAGTCCACTGCATCGGTGTGCGCACGCCATTGCGGTCGCCGAGATAAATGTTGTCTCCCATCCCGATCTCGTCGCCGTAATAGAGAATCGGCGTTCCCGGAAATGAAAACAGAATGCTGTTCAGCAACTCGATGCGGCGTCGGTTGTTGTCGACCAGCGGCGCCAGCCTGCGCCGTATCCCAATGTTGATGCGCATCCGCGGATCGGCACTGTACGCCAGGTACATGTAATCGCGCTCATCGTCCGTGACCATTTCGAGCGTCAACTCATCGTGGTTGCGCAGAAATAATCCCCATTGACAGTTCTCAGGAATCTCCGGCGTCTGCGCCATGATCTCCGTAATCGGCAAGCGGTCTTCCTGCCGCAGAGCCATATAGATACGCGGCATCAGCGGAAAGTGAAATGCCATATGACATTCATCGCCGTCGCCAAAATATGGACGCACATCGGTTGGCCACTGGTTCGCTTCAGCCAGGATGACCCGGTTACTGTAGTCCGTGTCCATTGCAGCGCGAATCTTCTTGATGACCGCATGCGTTTCAGGAAGGTTTTCGCAATTGGTGCCATCGCGCTCCACAATGTACGGAATCGCATCAAGCCGAAGCGCATCAACGCCCATATCCAGCCAGTACCGCAGAACTTTAAGCACCTCTTCCAGCACTTCCGGATTGTCGTAATTCAAATCCGGCTGATGCG
>DATGAD010000002.1:0-4126 GCA_035313725.1 Alloacidobacterium sp.
GATTCTTTGCCTCATGGGGGCGGTGCTGCTGGTGCTGCTGATTGCGTGTGCGAATGTCGCCAACTTGATCATGGTGCGCGCGACGGCGAACCAGCGTGAGGTGGCGATTCGTCAGGCGCTGGGCGCGGACCGGGCGCGGCTCTTCTCGCAGTTTCTGGCGCAGACTTTGATTCTTTGTCTTGTGGGTGGCGCGCTGGGAACGGCACTGGCGTGGCTGGCTTTGCCGCTGCTGCGTCTTGCGCTTTCGCATACGGCTGGGGTTGATCTTGCTCTGGTCCAGTCGATTGGGCTGAATGTGCCCGTGCTGCTGCTTACGCTGAGCGCGTGTGTATTGACGGCGATTGTCTTTGGACTGCTGCCGGTGACGAAGACTTTCGCGAGTCTGGCGGTGGCTTTTCGGCCCGGAGATCGCGGCGTGACGGCGGGAAGTCGGCGCGGCCGTGGTGCCTTGATTGCCGGGGAGATTGCGATTGCGGTGATTGTGCTGTTTCTGGGCACGCTTGTTGTTCGCAGTTTTCAGAAGCTGATCGCTGTCGATCCCGGGTTTCGCACCGATCATCTGCTGAGTTTTGAAATGATGTTGCCGCAGCCGCATTATTCAGATAGCGGCGCGGCGACGACGCAGTTTTATGAGCAGCTGCTGGATAAGATTGCGCACGCGCCGGGTGTGGTTTCGGCGGCCAGCACGACGGCGGTGCCTCTGAATCCGTCGATGCTGATGACGCGGTTTTTGATCGAGGGCGCGCCGCCGCTGGCCCCGGGATCGTTTCCGTATGCGCAGATTCGTTATGTGAGTCCGGATTTCTTCCGCACGATGGGAATTGGGCTGGTGCGCGGGCGCGTGTTTGAGCGGAAGGATGTGGATTCGCCGACGGGTTTCTTTGTGGTGAATGAGGCGTTCGCGCAGAAGCATCTGGCGGGGCGGGATCCGATTGGCGCGCACATCCTGATCGGCGTGATGAGCCCGCAGCCTTCGAGCATTCCGGTGATTGGCGTGGTGGCGAATGCGCGCGATCTGGGCGTGGAGACGGAACCGCAGCCGGAGATTTATCTGCCGGGATACGGCTTACATGCGGTCCTGCTGGTACGTACAAGTGTGGCGCCGGAAAGCATTATGCCGGTGGCACGAAACGCAGTGCACGAACTGGAGCCGAATCTGGCTATTTACAATGTGCAAGCTGTCGATGCGGTGCTTTCGGATTCGCTTGCTCGGCAGAAGATGACAGCGGTGCTGCTCGGGATTTTTGCTGTTGTGGCGGTGGTGCTGGCGGCGATTGGGATCTATGGCGTGCTGGCTTATTCCGTCGAACAGCGAACGCGGGAGATTGGCGTGCGAATGGCCGTTGGGGCGAGGCGCGAGGATATTCTGCGGCTGGTGTTGCAGCAGGCAGCGGTGTTTGTTGTTATTGGCATTGCGGCCGGGCTTGCGGTTGGCTTTGCCGGGGCGCGGCTGCTAAGTGGCTTGTTGTTCAGGACGAGTGCTGTCGATCCGCTTTCTGTCTCGATCACGGTTGGTGCGTTGATTGTGATTGCTGCTTTGGCAGTGAGTCTGCCGGCGCGTCGGGCTGCTTCCGTCGAGCCGACGGAGGCTTTGCGCGCTGAATGAAGAGAATCTATTGATGATTGTGTAGTCTTCTGTGAGGAAGGATACACATGAAGAGTTTACGCTGGTGGCAGTTCGTGCTGGCAGCCGTGTTGATTACCGGGCTTGGAGTTTCAAGCTTTGGGCAGCAATCGCACGGACTGGCCGTAAAGGTGTTGGCGCAAAGCCCGGCGGAAACAAAGACCGATCTGCAAGTCATCTGTCTCTTTCGTTCATCGCCCGGCAATACCTTGAACGGTTCGCTTGTTGAGACAAACGAGAAACTACATGGAGTGATCGATCAGATACGGAAATCGAACGTCTTTGACGGAGAACTGGGTGAGACGATTTTGCTGACTCCTCCTGATGGCACGCTCGGAGCAAAGAAGCTTTTGATTATCGGCCTGGGCGATTCAGAGACATTCACACCGGAGCGCATGTACCTGGTCGGCAAGATTGCGTGGCGCGAGGCGAACCGGCTTGGCATCGCTCACCCGTTTTTCGCTCCTACGGTGATCGATGGCGGCGTTACGAAATACACGACCGGCGAAGTGGCCGAGCAGGTTGTGCGCGGCTTCAGCGATGCGCTTGCGAGCGAGGAGATGCTGCGCGCCGGCAAGGAGGGTGGGTCTGTGAGTGTTGTCGACTTCACCTATCTCGCGGGAGTGAAACATGCCGCAGACACCCAGAGCGGGATCGATCGCGCTCTGGGTAAGTCAACGCCGTCGCCTCAGTAAGTCTTGAAAATCTAGGCGTGCAGTTCGTTCAGTGCTGCTTCGAATTCGGGCATGAGCATGGTCTGGTCGCGGTCGGGGCCAGTGGAGATCATGCCGATTTTTGCGCCGGATTCTCTTTCGAGGAAGCGCAGATAGTCCTGCGCGATCTTCGGCAGCTTGTTGAATTCGGTGATGCCTTCGGTGGATTCGTTCCAGCCCTTCAGGTTGGTGTAGACGCACTCGATGGATTCGATGCCGCGCACGTCGGCGGGCATGGTGTCGATGAGCTTGCCGTCGATTTTGTAGCCAGTGCAGATTGGGATTTCTTCGAGCGCGTCGAGAACGTCTAGCTTGGTGACGACGAGCCACTCCGTCCCGTTGATCTGGTTCGAGTAACGCAGAAGCGGCAGGTCGAGCCAGCCGCAACGGCGCGGACGTCCGGTGACGGCGCCGAATTCCTGTCCCCGGGCGCGGAGAAGCTCGCCGGATTCATCGAAGATCTCTGTCGGGAATGGGCCTTCGCCGACGCGGGTGACGTAGGCTTTCGTCACGCCGATGACTGTGCCGATGCGGGTCGGGCCTACGCCGGTTCCGGTGACGGCTCCTCCAGCAGTGGCGGAGGATGACGTTACAAATGGATACGTCCCGTGGTCGATGTCGAGCATTGTGCCCTGTGCGCCTTCAAACATGACGCTGCCGCCCTGATCGATGGTTTGGTTGAGCAGGTACGCGGTGTCGGTCACGAAAGGCGCGACCTGTTCGGCGGCATGCGCGTACTCGTCGTACATTTTGGCCGGGTCGAGAGGCTTGGCGCCGAAGAGAGCGTTGGCGATGGTGTTCTTTTCGTGGCAGGCGTTTTCGATGTGCGTCTTGAGCAGGTTGGTGTTGAGCAGATCGACGACGCGGAGGCCGTTGCGGGCCATCTTGTCTTCATAGGCGGGGCCGATGCCGCGGCTGGTGGTGCCGATTTTCTGGCGGCCGGGGGCGCTTTCGGCGGCGAGCTCGATCATGCGGTGGTATTCGAGGATGACCTGCGCGCGGTTGGAGACGAAGAGCTGCTGATCGACGTTGATGCCGAGGTCGCGCAGCTTGCCGACTTCCTTGAGAAAGGCCAGGGGGTCGAGGACGACGCCGTTGCCAATGACGGCCTTGCTGGTCGGGCGCAGGATGCCGCAGGGAATGAGCTGGAGGATGAACTTCTTGCCGCCGATGATGACGGTGTGTCCGGCGTTGTGGCCGCCGGCGTAGCGGGCCACCACGGAAAAGCGCTCGGAGAGCACGTCGACGATCTTGCCTTTGCCTTCATCGCCCCACTGGGCGCCGAGAACGACTGCTGTTTTTGCTCGCATCTATTTCTGCACACCTGCCTTGAACTTGAAGCCTGCCTTGCACACGTTGCCTCTCGCGGTGGATGTTCGAAATGACCTGGAGAAGCGTGTGCCGGATGGGGACCGGTGATCCGGCCCAATTTCTTATGATATACGCGGGCGGTTCGACTCGCCAAAGTGCGAGGATGCGAGATGTTAGTCTGTTGTGCGAGGTGACGGTGATGCGACGGATGATGGTCTGTGCGGCGGTGATTTTTCTGGCTCCAGTATTGATGTTTGGACAGGCGGCTGCGACGGCAACTCCAGCGGCGACGGCGAATCCGCTGTCGGCTGAGGTTCAGGGGCGGTATGCGCCGGTGAAAGGGTTCATTCTGAAATCCGCGGATGCGATGCCGGCGGAAGACTACACCTTCAAGCCGACGCCTGATATTCGGACCTTTGCGCGGGTCGTGAATCATGTGACCGAGGCGCAGAATCGCTCGTGCGGCGCGCTGAACGGA
>DATGAD010000003.1:0-14537 GCA_035313725.1 Alloacidobacterium sp.
CAACGGTCGCGAAGCGTTGCTGCCAACTTCCTCATCGCTGTTCAGCAGCAGGATGACCGGCCGCGTCAGCTTCTTCTGCTCCTTGAGGATGGAGATGGCCGTCAAGGCCATCGCCACACCGGCCTTCATATCGAGCACACCCGGTCCTGACACACGTCCACTGTCAACGCGAAAGGGCATGCTCTTTAGTGTCCCGAGTTCCCAGACCGTATCAAGATGACCCAGCAAAAGCACCGGCCGGTGTTTACTCTTCTGGGGACCGAAGCGCGCCTCCAGCAGGTCGCCGAATTCCTTCCGGCGATGCAGATGCACCCGGCCACCCATTGCAGCGCAGCGCTCGGCAACCAGCGTCACACACCGATCCACACCCGTCTTGTCATGGCTAGGCGACTCGATTTCGACCATCGCTCGGAGAAATGCGAGCGTAGGTGGGATTTGCTTGTCTGCGGCTTCGGCCAGTTGATGAATCATGTAAGTTCCTTTTGATCAACCAGTTACTCTATAGATACGCATCTGGATGCGATGTCGATCTGCCACTACAGTGTGGCAAAGATGCCACACTGAAACTTTAGGTTCTGCCAGTAGTCTATGACGTTAATGCCCCCGCTGGGCCAGGAAGTTGGTTTTGTTAGATTCATCGTATCTGGAACAGACAGTCGCTTCGGTCATTGAGTTCTCAGGTGTGGGACTGCACAGTGGTGCCCCTGTCCAAATGCGGCTACTTCCCGCCCCCGCTGGATCAGGCATCGTCTTCCGCCGCACCGACCTTGATAACTTTGAAATCCCCGCCATTGGACGCAACGTCGCCAAGGTAAGCTACGCCACCAGCCTGATGCGGCAAAGCGTTCTCATCTCAACAACCGAGCATCTGCTTTCAGCGCTCATCGGCATGGGCGTCGACAATGTCATCGTCGAGCTGGACAATCTCGAACTACCTATCCTCGATGGCAGCGCATCCCCCTATGTCGAAGCCTTCCAGCAAGTGGGACTGAAGACGCAACGACGCCGCCGCGAGTATCTGCGGATTTTGAAGACCGTCGAAGTGCGCGAGGGAGATAAGTTCATCGGCGTATATCCCGGCGAAGGATACAGCGTTTCCTATCAGATTGATTTCCCAACACCCATCGGCAAACAAGGTTTTACTGTAGATCTCGCGACGCGAAACTATGGCCTGCAGATCGCCCCGGCTCGCACCTTCGGCTTCAAGGAAGATGAGCAGATGCTCCGCAACATGGGTTTGATACGCGGCGTTTCTGAGACGAGCGCAATCATTCTTACCCGGCATGGCGTCGTCAACGGCCCACTGCGTTTTGACGATGAGTTTGTGCGTCACAAGGTGCTCGACCTCATTGGCGACCTTGCTCTCGCTGGACACCAGATCCTCGGCCGAGTTGTAGCAGAGCGCGCGGGTCACGCGATGCACACCGCGCTTGTTTCTAAGCTCTTAAAAGACCGCTCGGCGTGGAAACTTGTCACCATCGCGCAGGAAAAAGTAAAAGCCAAAACAGTTTCTGCGCCCGCAGCCTCTCTCGTGACTGTCTAGACAAACACCAAACACTGCGGCTTCACCAGAGGAAAGCTGTTTTCCGTCTCCGCAAGTTTTCCAGTATTTGTATCGCGCTGAATGACGGCGATGTTGTCGGAGGTCTGATTCGCGACCAGCAGCCAGCGCTCGGTGGGATCGAGCGTCATGTGGCGCGGAACCTTGCCGCCGCAGGAGGTCACTCCGATCTGCGAGAGCTTGCCGGTAGCGGGATCGATGCTGAAAGTAACGATCTTGTCCCAGAAGCGAACGGCAGCATAGGCAAAGCGTCCGGTGCGGTCGACAACGATTTCCGATGCAGCCGACTCACCGCGATAGCCTTTCGGAATGGTCTCGACGTGCTGCAGAGAATTTAGCGCTCCGGTTTTGGCGTCCCAGCCCAGCACGTCAACGGTCGACGTAAGCTCGTTCAGGCAATACGCCCATTTCCCGTTCGGATGAAATCGCAGCGCGCGCGGCCCGGATCCCGGCTTCGCAGTCCACTGCTGCGGATCGCTCGGAGTCAGCTTCGCAGCCGCCGGATCGAGATGATAGATGTGAATGCAGTCCAGCCCAAGATCGTTGATCAGGACATAACGGCCATCGGGCGTAACCGTAGCGCGATGCGCGTGCGACGCCTCCTGCCGGTCAGCAACCGGCCCATGTCCCTGGTAGTGGAACTGTGAAACAGCCGGGCTCAGCTTGCCCGCGTCGTCAATGTGAAAGGACGCCGCGCTGCCGCCCGAATAATTGGCGCAAAAAAGACCGTGCCCGTCCTGATCGACACTGACGTGACAAGGCCCGGTTCCGGCCGACGAGACGGTGTTGGTGTGAGCAAGCTTCGCACCAGCGCGGTCCACCATGAATCCGCTGACTGAGCCGGTCTTTTCCCCTTCATATTCGCCGATTTCGTTTGCCGCGAAGAGATGTTTGCCATCGGGCGAGAGCGCGAGGAATGTAGGATTATCGCTTTCGCCGGCAAGACCGAGTTCCTTCAAAGTGCCGCTGACCGGATCCCACTGAAATGCGTAGATGCCCTTGCTCGAAGGCCCCGTCTGCGTTCCGGCAAACATCAATCGGCTATCCTGCACAGGCGCCGCCTTCTTTGCTCCAGCCCACCATGCCTTGGCTGCAAGTGACGAAAAGGCTGCGGCTTTTACGAAGGTACGTCGTGAAATGGGGTCGGTCACGCAAAGATCCTCTGAGAGATTGGTTCGATAGCCGTCCTGAATTCTACAGCGGAGAGATTGAGCTGCGATTACCTTGCCACTTCGACAGGCTGCCGCAGCCAGGCATAGAGCGGAAACTGCTCAGCGAGCTCCAGAACCTGCCCGCGAATCCGAGTCAGCGCCTGCGGATTCGTCCGCTCCGTCAGCGCCTCGCTGATCCACTTGCCGATGGTGCGCATCTCCGGCTCCTTCATGCCGCGGGTCGTCAGCGCAGGCGTGCCGATGCGGATGCCCGAGGGCTTGAGCGGCGGATTCGTGTCATATGGAATCGCGTTCTTGTTCACTGTGATGCCCGCATCGCCGAGAGCGGCCTCGGCTTCGCTGCCGAGCATGCCCTTGGCGAAGACGTCCACCAGCATCAGGTGCGTATCCGTGCCACCGGAAACAACGCGGAAGCCCTCCGTCTGCATCGTTTCTGCCAGCACGCGTGCGTTAGCGACGATCTGCGCCGCATACTGCTTGAAGTCAGGCTGCAACGCTTCGCGAAATGCCACTGCCTTCGCCACCATGATGTGCACCAGCGGGCCGCCCTGTTGCCCAGGAAATACAGACTTATCGATGGCCGCAGCAAACTGCTGCTGCGAGAGAATCAGCCCCGACCGTGGCCCGCGCAGTGTCTTATGCGTCGTGCTGGTGACGATGTGCGCATGCGGAACCGGCGATGGATGAGCGCCGCCGGCGACGAGTCCGGCAAAGTGGGCCATATCGACGATGAGCAGTGCGCCAACTTTGTCCGCAATCTGGCGCATGCGCGGAAAGTCGAAGATGCGCGGATAAGCGCTACCACCGCCGATGATGACCTTGGGTCTCTCGCGCTCGGCTGTCTGTTCCAACTCATCGTAATCGATGACTTCGGTGTCTTTGCGCACGCCATAGGAAACGACCTTGTACAGCTTGCCTGAAAAATTCAACTTGTGCCCGTGCGTCAGGTGCCCGCCATGTGCCAGATCGAGTCCGAGAATCGTGTCACCCGGATTGAGCACAGCCATGTAGGCTCCCGCATTGGCCTGTGAACCGGAGTGGGGCTGCACATTCGCATGCTCTGCGCCAAAAAGCTGCTTGGCGCGGTCGCGAGCCAGATTTTCGACGACGTCCGTGAATTCGCATCCGCCGTAATAGCGACGTCCCGGATAGCCTTCCGCATACTTGTTGGTGAAGACCGTACCGGCAGCCTCAAGCACGGCCTCGCTGACGAAATTTTCCGAGGCGATCATTTCCAGCCCCTCGTGCTGGCGACGGATTTCGTTTTCTACGGCAGCGGCGATCTCAGGATCGGCTTGTGAGAGCGGCAAAGACATACGGTCGGACATGCTTCGATTGTAGCCTCCCCGTGTGCGGATTTCGCCGCCTTGTTGCACAATCATGATTCGACCCTATGCGTTTCTACCGTCTCCTCCATTTGACCATTGTTCTGCTTTGCCTCCCCTTGTGCGGTCTGGCGCAGAGCGACGGCATTTTCAAAAGCGTCACCTGGACACCGACTCAACTCACCAGCGGTTCTCCCTGTCTGCTGACCGTGGATTTCGAGACCTCTCCTGCCGGCCTGCAAGGCGATTGGTTCGGGCACAAAGTCGATTTTTTCCCATCGAGCGACAAGACCGTCTGGCACGCGCTCGCCGGAGCCGATGTCGAAATCACAGCCGGAAATTACACCCTGACACTCCATGCGACGATGCCGGATGGCAAAAGCGTCAGCACCACACGCGTGATTCCCATCGGGCCCTCCAGCTACAAGCAGGTCGAGCTTCATGTAGCAGAAAATTTCGTAGCACCAGATGCGGCAACTCTCAAACGGATCGCCGCCGACAAAGAAATTAAGGACCGGGCTTTCGCCGAGAGCGCACCGAAACCGTTGTGGCGAGGAGATTTTCGTGTACCGGTGCAATCGCCGCCGACAGACTCATTCGGGACCCGCCGGCTTTTCAATGGCAAGCTGGCCAGTATTCATCGCGGTATGGACTTCCGTGCAGCCACTGGAACCCCGGTGCACGCGGCCAACTCAGGGAAAGTAATTCTCGCCCGCAATCTCTTCTACGAGGGGAACTGCGTGGTCATCGACCATGGCCAACAGTTCATGACCGTCTACATGCACTTGTCGAAAATTCAAGTCGCCGAAGGCCAGGCAGTCCAGATGCATCAATTACTCGGCCTGAGCGGAGCCACAGGCCGCGCCACCGGTCCGCACCTGCATTTCGCCGCGCGATGGCAAGGCGGATATCTTGACCCGGCATTGCTCTTCAAACTGAAGCTCCCGCCAACTCCGTAATCACGTGCCCTCAGCGCGACAGCAATTCCTCATCCCGCAGGTTCTCAATCGCCACCTTCGCAGGAGACGGCTGTTCCGCAAGCTGTTTGAATGCTTTGTAAACAAACGAACCCAGGTACCAGCCATCGATGAACTTGTACGGCGTTTCGCCCGTGGTGTAGTGGCCGCAGGGCAGCACTTTCGAGACGAAATCTATACCCAGATCCGAAAATCTGCGAAGCACCTCAAGCGAGTATTCACGCAGGAAAGTCAGGTCATACGTCGCGTGAACCACAAGAACTTTCTTAGCCGTGGCGGCGAAGCGCTCCATGTACGACTCGGGGCTGACGGATGCGAACAATTTATGGAGCCGCGCTTGTGTCAATCCGGCGTCTTCGAAGGCCTTGCGGATGTGCCGCGTGCTCTGGCCCGTCCAGGCAACGTCGCCGAAAGAGACGGACGCGTGATTGAAGGCGTTCACGCGCAGCCGCGCATCGTGCGCGCTGGCGATAAAGCCATAACACGAGCCGAGGCTCGTGCCGAGAATGCCGAACTGCTCATAGCCCTGCGCCTCAAGCCAGTCCAGGCAGCAGCGAATATCGATAACCGCCTGCCGGCACGCAGCGATGGTGCGGCCAATATTGGAGCTGACGGCGTAATCCGAACGCTCCAACTCCGCCGGCCGACGAATGTCGTGGTAAGGCTTGCTCAACCGCAGCGCCGAGATGCCGAAGCGATTGAAAAGCGAGCACAGTGCATTGTGGCTGAAGGCGTCCGCATTCCACTGTGGCATCACGATCATGGCCTGCTTCGGCTTCCCAGCCTGCTTCTCCGCAGGCGCCGGATACCAGCGCGCATTCACCAGATCATTTTCGGAATATGGTGTCCGGACCGGAGAAGTGAAGCGCAGAAACGGCGCGGTCTTCAACTTGCCATCCGCAGCCATAGCTTTGAGCTTGGCGTCCTGTGCTAACGTTTCCGGGCGCACGTTCGTTGGAAATAACTGGGGATGACGTTCTTCCAGACGATAGTCGGTAGGTGGTTCGTAGCTGAAGAAGCTGTCGCTTTCCCGAACCACAACCTCGTTCAGAACCGTCATCCACTCTTCAGCGCCCTTTGCATCCGTGGGCGCATGCGAGGCGCTTCCTATGTGATGTGAGCGCAGAAAATCGTCGAGCCACTCAAAGCCCCACTCCACAGGCCGGACGACCCGATTTTCATCGCGCGTTGTCAGCGCTGTTTCCCATGCGAACATCCAGCTCCCATACCATTTGCCAAGCATACTTATATTTTAATCAACCAGCAGGCGCGGCACTCGCGCGCTGATCGCACAAGTGACCTCATAGGGAATCGTCCCGGTTGAGTCGGCCAGATCATAGGCCGAGATGCGCTCGCCGCCCTGCTCGCCGATCAGCACAACCTCATCGCCAATCTCAACCTCAGGAATATCCGTGACATCAAGAATGGTCTGATCCATCGATACACGCCCGGCAATCGGAACCTTGTGTCCACGCACCAGCGCATGCCCGCGATTCGAGAGCAAACGATTCAGACCGTCGGCATAACCCACTGGAATCAGTGCCAGTCGCGTCCGTCGCGTCGCGCGAAACGTCATGTTGTACCCGGCACTTTCGTTCGCATCAATGTTCCGGAGCGAGACAACGCGGGCCTTCCACGCAAGCACCGGTCGTAGCGAACAAGCCTCCGATGCATCAGAAAGCCGTGGAACAAATCGCGGCAGATAGCCATAGAGAGCCAACCCCGGCCTCAGCATCAGGCGAGCCGAATGCTTTCGCGCAAGCTCTCCGAGCGCACGCAGATGTTCGGGCACGAAAAGCGTTGCCGAATTGCCCGCATGTATCCAGAGTGGCCGAATTCCATGGTCTGCGATTACATCAAGCGCAGCCGCGAAGCGCGTGATCTGCGTCTCCGTCTCATCGGGATCGAGCACCTCGGGCGCGCTGAAGTGCGTCATCACACCCTCGATCTGAAGCGACGATTCAGCACCGTAGCGAGCGAGCAGTGTTTTCAATGCATCGAGAGAGGGCACTCCCTGTCGCGCCATCCCAGTGTCAATTTCCAAATGCACCGGAACCGATTGTGATCCGGATCCTCGCCTGCGCGCTGCCGCTTCGAGCAGATCGAAATGAAACGGCTCCCAAACCTGCGGCGTGAGCCGATGTTCGATGATTGCGTCAGCCTCACCGTTCCAAAGCCCGGACATAATCAGAATGCGCGCTTCAGGGCAAGCCCGGCACAGAGCAATCCCTTCTAGAACGCAGGTCACCCCAAGCCACGACGCTCCCGCACACTCAAGAAGAGGAGCACAGGTCGTAGCACCATGCCCATAGGCATCGGCTTTCACCACAGCAAGTACATCGGCATCGTCGGGAGCAGCAGCGCGCAGGAGGTTCCAGTTGGCAAGAAGGCGCGAGCGGGAAACTTCCGCCCAGACGGGACGAGTTGGCATCATGGTGATGCTTCTATTCTAAATTGCGTGGCAAAGATCACACCTCACTGGAAGCTGTTTCTACTGTCGCTATTTGCGAGGCTATTGCGAGCGGACGGTCGCAGCGGCGGCCAAACTGAATGGCCTCCGCCAGTGTCGTCGCCACGGCCTGCGGGCGGCCTGCGCCGAATCGTTTGCGCATCATCTCGGAATCTCCGGGTTCGCCCCAGAGCCCGATCAGAATGCGGTTCTTTGGCAGGAGTTCCCGAACCCGCATACACAGATTCCGCGCATGCACAAAGGCAAATGGTGGTAGCGCGGAGATGCAGATCGTCGTACTCGGCTCTTCTCTCAGGCGATCGACAATTTCCGGCGCAAGAGCCGCAGCCGGCAACAGCATCGTCTTATGCCCACGCTGTTCCAGCAATTGCGACAGCATGACGGCGGCGATTTCGTCTGCCTGATCGTTGGCCGGAATGCAGACCACCGGGCAGGCTCTGTCGACGAACACTTCTGTCTCCACCGGATCAGGTAGCGGCGAACGGTAGTCGGTCAGCTCGGCAATCAGCTCCGTGGCGCTCTGGAAAAGAAATGTGCTGCGCGTGTCATCCAGAAAGCCCTTGTGCCTGTCCTGCTCGGCCAGGCTCAGCGCTGGCAGCACAACGCCGTCATACAGATCGACCAACCTGTGCCCATCGAGAAATTTGTCGGCAATGTGATGAGCTTCGGTCTGGTCCATGGCCAGCAGGCGTTCGTAAAAATGCGCTTCGGGAGCAAGTTCCGCCTCATCACCGAGCAGGATATGCAGAAATGACATCTGCGGCATATACCGGCCCACCACGATCAGGCAAACAGTAAGGGGCGTCGAAAGAATCAGTCCCGGCAGTCCCCACAAAAGCGTCCACACCATGGCCGTTGTTACCAGAGCCAGCGCAGATATGCCGGTATGGCTCCCGTAAAGCCAGGGCTCGATCAAATTGCTCACTGTAATTTCGAGCACAATAAACAGCAACACGACAAACAGTGGAGTCCACCATCCTGGAAAGGCGGCAAACGCAAAACCGATCGGCAGGCCGCCACCAATGATCATTCCCGCATATGGCACCATGCGCAGAATGCCGAGTAGCACGCCCCACAGCGTGGCATTGGGCACATGAAGCAGATAAAGGCCGATGCCGAAAACCGCGCCATAGCTCGCGTTCACCAAAACATTCATCAGCAGATAGCTGCTGATTCGTTGCGCTGCATCATTGAGCGCCTGCGTCAGCACGTTCAGGCGGCCCATGCCGGCAAGCAGCAGCAGGCGGTTGCGCAGGTCTTCGCGCTTGAACAGCATGTAAATGGTGAAGATAACGACCATGCCGAGCATGCCCAGCGGCTTGATGACAGGCTTGAGCAGCTGTTGCGCATAGGCGAAGTCGCTGGTTGGCGGCTGCACCACGACCACCTGCGCAGGAGTGGAGTTTGACTGGCTCGTCTGCGGTATTTGACGTTCGGGCTCATGGGAATTGCGACGGATGATGCGGCCCTTGTCTGGTTCGGGTGGAGGAGGCGGCGTTTTCGTCCCAAACAAATCCTGATTGAGAATCCTGATCCCATAAATGGCGCTTCCCACCAGCCCAGCAGTCGGCACATGAATCGCCGCCAGCTTGTCGTCAATATTCTGGCGATAGCTCGGCAGGTCGCTGGCTACATCAAGAAGCTGCCGCACCACCACCCAGCCAGTCACCGCAATAAACGACGATGCCAGCAGAACCACAAGAAGCACCGCGGGAAGCCGCGGCACGCGAAGGCGCTCCAAATGAATAACCGCCGGAGCCAACAGAAAGTTGAGCGATAGCGCCATGGCAAGCGGAATGAGCAGATCGCGGGCAAAGTAAAGCGTCAGCAGCACCAGCCCAAGGACCAGCAAGGGCTCATTGCTCAGCCATCCCCGTTTGTTTCTGTTGATGGCGCCAGCGCCACGTTCCGTGCCGTTCATCTTTCGTTACCTGAAAGGGGAGTCTTCCCGATTAAAGACTGAGTTCGCGATGAGTGCAACAATTCCTCAGATGCAGATGTTGCCAAACACCCCATTGGAACCATCTGATATAGGCGTACGTATTGTTCTTACTAGCAGGAACAAGGGGAGTTAGCCAATGGCCACGCCGTGGATTGCGGGAGATCTGACCGATGAGCAGAGGGCAGTTTTCTATGCTCAGATGTCTGCCGTGCAGAAAGACGAGGTGGTCGGAGTGCTGCTGGCGTTATTCCTCGGCACTTTTGGTGCGCACCACTTCTATCTTCGCCGCAATGGCCTGGGCATTATGTATGTGCTCTTCTGCTGGACAGGCATCCCCACCATCGCCAGCTGGATTGAATGCTTCTTTATGCCCGGCCGCGTGCGTCAATTCAACGCAGAGCAGGCAACCATGCTGGCCGCAAGCCTCCATTACGCAATGCCGGGAACCGGCGGAGTTCCGGGCATTGTCCCATCTAAGTCTTTCATCGCGGCCGCGTGCTCTTCCTGTGGGGCCCCGCTTGTTGCAGGGGTAAAATTCTGCAGCCGCTGCGGAGCCGCCGTTTAGCGAGACAGCAACGTAAAGTTATCCCATCAAAAGAGCCTGCTACGTTCATCGTCGGAGATGCCTCGCACGGAAGTTTATCGTTTAAGGTCAAACTGGACCTCAAGCCGCGACATGCCTCGACTGCCTGCAAAACAAAACTGGCTGCAACCGTCTTTGCTCGTTGGGATCTCCCTGTACCTGTATATCCAGCTGTTCTCTTCCCGTGGCGTTCCTTTCTTATCGAAAGGCGACCAGACATTTTTCTGGGTATACGCCCAGCGCATCCTGCGCGGCGAGTGGCCCTATCGCGACTTCTTTCAGTTCACGCCGCCGGGTACCGATCTTTTCTTCGCAACGCTGTTCAAGCTCTTCGGCCCTCATATATGGGTGATGAACTTCGCAGTAATCCTTCTCGGAGTGGCTCTATCCTGGCTCTGCTTTCAACTTGCAAAGCAACTTATGGACCAGCGCATGGCCGCACTGACGACTCTGCTCTTTGTCGTTATCGTCTACAGCGGCCGTCTCGACGCAACCCATCACTGGTTTAGCCTGTTCGCAGTATTGCTCGCCGTCAGAACTCTGATGCCTGAAAGGGCTGCGTTCCGAGTCACGGCCGCTGGAGCCTTGCTCGGCATCGGTTCTTTCTTTACGCAGACGACTGGTGTCGCCGGCGTTCTCGCCATCTTGGCATCGCTCGCGTGGGAACGCTTTTCCTCGCAGCGACCGTGGCGAACGATTGTGCAGCAACAGATTTTGTTAGTGTTCGCTTTTGGCCTCGTATGGAGTGCGCTGAGCGCTCCCTTTATCCTCACGGCCGGATGGAAGCAGTTCTGGTACCTCCAGGTTACATATCCCAGACGCTACGTGACCTATGCACACAGCTTCCTGTTTCCCGGCCTCGCCGCCCCAACCAGTTGGCATGCGTTGCCCGAGTTCGCCCAGCGTCTGTTCATCTATGTTTTGCTGGTTGCTGTCTGTCCTGTGATGTTGTGGTATTGCTGGCGCAAACGAAGTGTCCTGCCGAATGGAATGCAACTTGTCCTGCTTTCCACGACAGGTCTTTTATTGCTATTCGAAATCGCTACCAGGATGAACTGGAACCGGGTCTACGCTGTGGCAACACCGGCTGTCATTCTCTTTTTCTGGCTGGTGGATCACATGGGAAAACGGCGTCCCTACGCCATCACTGCTTTGTTGACGATCCTGGTATGTGCCGCAGCAGTACAGACCCGGTCGAGGCAACACCGTCCTCTCGCAATCACCGATCTACCGGCAGGCAGGGTTGCGCTCTCGCTGGAAGAACTAGAAGAATTTTCCTGGTTGCAGCAACATACAAGACCCGGGGACGCATTTTTTCAAGTATCGTGGCTGAACATCTATCCTCCACTCGATCTGCATAGTCCCGTATTCGTCGATGGGCTATGGCCCTCCGGGATCACTCGCCCGGAACTCGTCACCCTGACCATCCAGCAACTCGAGCAGACAAGGCTGAAATACATCCTCTGGATCCCCCGCTTCACGATGCCCAGCGCCTCTGACTCGCCATCTCAGGACTATCTCGGCCCATTTCGCGAGTACTTGCAAAGTCACTATACCCGCGTACATGTTTTCTCGAACCAGGATGAGGTATGGGAACGGCGGTAAGGCTCATCATGCTTGACAAGCGGGAATCGAAGTATCGCTGGCTTCAGATGGTCCTGCTTCTTGCAGCAGCGCTGTATTTATGTGTCAATCTGTTCGCCTTGCCAGCTACTCCTTTTCTTCTCGGAGGAGACCAAAACTGGTTCCGGGCAAATGCTCTTCGTATGTTGCACGGCGAAAGAATTTATCAGGATTTTTTCCAGTTCACTCCGCCTGGGACCGACCTCTTCTATTTGTCCCTGATCAAACTGTTCGGGCTCCGTATGTGGGCAATGAATGCCGGTGTGCTTCTGGTTGGCGTCGCACTCAGCTGCATATGCTTCAGCATTGCAAAACTGCTTGTGGAGCGAAGTCAGGCTCTGCTCGCTGCTTCTCTCTATCTGGTTCTCATCTACGGCGGACTTCTGATGCTACCCATCACTGGTTCGGCCTGCTGGCGGCCATGTGCGCCGTGAGAAGTGTCATGCCTGGAGTCACGCTCTCGAGATCTGCCCTTGCTGGAGCTTTGTTCGGCGTCGCCTCGTTTTTTACTCAGACAACCGGCGTGATCGCTGCCGTTGCGCTTCTCCTGTTTCTTGTTTGGGAGGGATTGAGCTCCGGCAAATCCTGGCGAAACATCCTCGGCTATCAACTGGCGCTGATACTGGCTTTCGGAGTGACCCTCGGAACCCTCGGCGCGTACTTTATCGCACAAAGCGGCTTGAAACTGCTCTGGTATTGTCTGGGCACTTATCCGTACCAATTTGTGGACTATGGAAACCACAGATTATTGGCACGCATCTCTCACCTGGCGGGATGGGCGGGACTTCTCGGCCCCGCCCAATATCTGTTTGTGTACTTCGTACTGCTGGTCAGTTATCCAGCTGCGCTCTGGCACTGTCTGCGCAAGCCACGCCGGCCAGTCTTACGAGAAACAGCACAGCTTGTGCTCGTTTCCCTGGTCGGCTTGTTTCTTCTGCTGGAGATCATCACAAGAGTGAGCCGGCTTCGCCTTTACTCCGTTTCGATGCCCGCCATCATCCTGCTGATATGGGCTGTGGCTCACCTTGGCAGATTGCGACACTGTCTCACGATCGCGACGTGGGTCGTTGTCGCGTGTCTGGCTGTGCAGCAAACCAGGTCGAAGTATCGCCTGAACCCTGAAGTCCTTGAACTGCGCGCGGGCAAAACGGCGCTTTCCGCGGAAAGATATGAGCAATTTTCCTGGCGCATGCACCACACGAAGCCCGGAGACTACCTCTTCCAGATCAGCTGGCCGAATGTCTATTTCCCTCTGGATCTCCGCAGCCCGACCTTTGTGGACTGGCTATGGATTAACGAAGTTACGCGGCCTGAATGGGCCGACTTGACTGTGCGGCAGCTTGAAGACAAGCAGGTGAAATACGTTCTTTGTTCACCGTGGCTGTCTTGGCCGGTTGACCCAACCCATCCATGGCAGGACCATCTCGGCCCGTTTCGCGATTACTTGAGAAGTCACTATACCCGCGTCCATGTCTTCCTCGATCAGGACGAGGCATGGGAGAGAAACTAACCTCCTGATTCTCTGACCGCATTGAGAATGAAATCCACGCGGCCCGCAACAGGACCACGCGGAATCTCAACAATTGTGTAGCCGTATTCTTCGTAGACCTCGGTGTTTACCCGATATACGCTGATTGCGTCTTCCAGTGTTTGTTGGCGCTCGGTGTCCGTCGAGTAGATCTCTGGCCATGGCGGCGCCATAAACACTACGCGGTTATAGCGATATCGTTGCGCTTCGAGAAAAGCACTCTCCGGCAATCGAATACGGCTCACGCGGCCATGAGTGATCGTGTCGAGAATACCGCGGTCGAAGAAGGTCGTGCGCGTCGCAGCTGCGTGTGTCAGATAGTCTTTCACTGACCGTTGCAGCATCAGCGAGGTGTAGCCTTGCATGTTGAGCCACGGGACAGCATCGCCGCCAGTACGCATCTCGTCTTGAATAATCTGGCGCGCAGCTTCGCGTACACAGGGAAATCCCCGGCGCTGCAGTTCATGAAGGATCGTTGTTTTGCCCGCGCCCGGACCGCCGGTAATGACATACAGGCGGTCGTTCGATTGATTTAGTGGTCTACGCAACGCGTTTTATGGCGCCAAAGGCGCGTATGCCTGGGAGCCTGCCCTGAGCGAAGCCGAAGGGGCGAGTTCACATGTTGGTGTGGCCGGCGCGCATTTCCTCGTTGAATGTCGGCTTGGTGATGTCGAGCGCGGCGTGCAGCTTTGCATGGTACTCTTCAGCCCGCGTCAGCAGCGCCGGAGTCGGAGCCGCATAGTCGTCGGTAAGCGTCAGAATGCCCTGCTTTGAGAGATCGACAGCCATGCGCTTGAGCTCCTCGTCGGTCGTGTTGAGATACTGCGCGTCGCGCGGATCGGCAATCCACACCGGCTGGCCAGCCCCTAGCACGTGCGAAAGCCAGTAGGCCTTCAGCTCAAGAAACTCAAGGCGGCTCGCATCGTCCGTGTCGGCGAAGAAAAACTTCTTCTGCCAGCGGCTGTAGTAGCGCGTGGTAACCGGAACCGGCTGGCGGTTGCCGCTCTTGAGCAACTCCAGCTGTCCCTGATCGAAGGTCTTACGGATCGCGTTATAGATAAACGTCTCTGCGTAGGGCTGCTCTGGGGCAGGAACGATCTCGGCAAACGTGACAGTCATGCTGGCAGCAATCTTCGTATGCAAGGGCGATTGCGTGCCGTCTTCAAGATGCGCCACGCCGTGAACGATGTACGTATCCGCGCCGGAAGTCGACCGATGAAAAGGCCACGCAAACTGGTTGAGACTGATTGCCAGCCCGGCCAGCGTCACATAGGCATCCGGACGCGGATTGCGCAGACGCTTCGCCGCTTCCCGCAGGTGGGTCGTCATTTCGGGAAGGAGATCGGGCTTCTCGAA
>DATGAD010000004.1:0-19999 GCA_035313725.1 Alloacidobacterium sp.
GAATGAGCGGCAGTACTTCCAGCCAGCCTCAAACGCAAAGCTCTTCACCACCGCAGCCGCGCTCGCGCTTCTCGGCCCCGACTTCACGCTCAAGACCTACGTCGTCGCCGAAGGCCCCATCTCATCCGACGAACGCCTGAGCGGCGCACTCCGCCTCATCGGCGGCGGAGACCCGACACTCTCCGGCCGCGCCTACCCCTATAGCCCTCACACCGACCGGGCCAACCCTCCGCTCCAGCCCCTTGACGACCTTGCTGCGCAAGTAGCCGCCAGCGGCATCCGCGTCCTCGACGGAACCATCGTCGCCGACGACACCCTCTTCGCCTTCGAACGTTACGGACAAGGCTGGGCGCAGGACGATCTCATGTGGGACTACGGCGCCCCCGTCTCCGCGTTGACGGTAAACGACAACATCCGCTACCTGAACATCACCCCCGGCGCTGCAGCTGGAGATCCCGTCATCGCCACCTGGAACCCATCCCTCCCGGACGATGCCGTCACCCTCCACAATGAAGCCATCACCTCCCCGGCAGGCGGTCAACAGCATCTAGGCCTCGACCGCCAACCCGACCAGACGTTTCTACGCGTCTACGGCACCATCCCGGCAGGCGCCAAGCCCGCTAACTTCGAGATCGCAGTGCAGGATGGGGCGAAACTCGCTGGCGACGGCTTCGCGCAAGCGCTGGCAGCGCATGGCGTCACCGTGAATCCAGCCGTACAGGCAAGCCATCGCCTTTCAGGCGATACGCAGATCTTTGAGAAAGAAGCGCAGCAGACACTGGCGCTCAAACCATTCAGCAGTGGACAGACGCTTCCGTTCACGCCGACACCTGGTGCAAAGATCGTCGCCCAGAGAACTTCTCCGCCGTTGAGCCAGATCGTCGCCGTCACCAATAAGCTCAGCCAGAACCTGCATGCTGAAATACTGCTGCGGCTGTTGGGCAAGGCGGAAGGCGATGACGGCTCTGTCGCCCAGGGGGCGCGCGTAGTAAGACAGTTTCTCATTTCTGCCGGAGTGCCGCCTGAAGATTTCTTCTTCTACGACGGCTCCGGTCTTTCACCGCAGGACGTCATCACACCCCGCGCTGCTACGACACTGTTAACCTATGCATCGCGCCAACCATGGGGCAATGCGTATCGCGCTTCTCTACCAATCGGTGGCGTCGACGGCACCCTCGAAAACCACTTCAAACAAGCGCCACTCAAGGGCAATGTCTTCGCCAAAACCGGGACACTAGCGGAAGTGCACGCATTGAGCGGCTATTTGCCAGCCGCCAGCGGTCGAACGCTCGCCTTCTCCGTTCTGTGTAACGACCATTCACCGGTAACCGACACAACCCGCGCCGCTTTGGACAATGTCGTCGCTGCGATAGCAGCGGCGAACTAAGCCCTTCGCGCTGCTATCATGAACCATAGCCTTGTCGCACTCACAGAAACATCTATTAGGAATTGTCATGCTAATGACAGCAGCAGGGCTGATCGCAATCGGATGCGGTCCTGCTCTTCCTCCATCGAAGTCGTTAAGCGAGCTGACTCCGGAAGAGGCACGCGGCCAGCAAATCTTCTCGAGCTACTGTGAGCGATGCCACTACGCAAACCGCGACGCATCTCTTCGCGGCCCCGGATTGTTTGGCCTCTTTCGCAGGAAGTACCTTCACAGCGGCGCCCCTGCAAACGATGAGCGCGTGACAGCTGTAATCATGCACGGACGCGGTATGATGCCGGCGTTCGGAAATTCAATCGACGAGCAGCAGCTTCAGGAACTGCTCGCATACTTGCACACACTATGATGAACGACAAAAAAATAAGCGGCCCGCTCCCGGGTATGGCCGCAGTCGCGCTTTGGATGATTCTGCTCTGCGGTATCGGGGTCTATGGGGTCATCAAGCATCAACTGCCATCCGTTGTCCTGGTACTCTGCGCGTTCTTCGCGGCAGCTTCCAGCGGGCTTCTGCGCCAACGCCGCTGGGGATGGGCACTGTCTTTAGCTGCTGCCTTCCTCTCCATGTGCTACGGAGCATATATGCTGGTGCGTTTTCACCAGCCTCAGTTGATCGTTATGATCCTGGTCAACCTGGTTTTCTTTTTGTACCTCGTCCGTCCGCAGGTGATCGAACGCCTGCGATAGAAAGAGCCGTCTGCAGGTGCTAAAGTTCCATCGATGCGTCGGATGCTTTTAATCGCTCTCATCCTTGTGACGGCTGCAGTGTCGCAACAAGCGCATGACGATGCCTTTTATCAGTCGAAAGGCACAGCGAAGATGGAAGCGCGGCTGCGGAAGATTTATGCAGAGACCGACTGGAAAGCCGATCCCAACAAGCCAGCAGAACGCGCGCGATACTATCGGACACTGCTTGAAGCGAACCTGACTCCCGCGCAGAAAATTACCGTACGCATGGAACTGGGCAAGGAGCTGTTGCGCGCAGGCGATAGCGCCGCCTCCATCGATGAACTGGAGCAGATCGGAAAATTCTCTCGTGAAAGCAACGTTCAATTGTTGCCGGAAGTGCAGCGGGACTGGCACGCAAGCCTTGCCATCGCCTATTTGCGGCTGGGCGAGCAGGAGAACTGCAATGACGTTCACATGCAAAAGTCCTGCATCTTTCCCATCAAGGGCTCAGGCGTGCACACACGTCCGCGCGGAGCACATGGCGCCATACGGGAACTGACGATTCTGCTCAAAGACAACCCGAAAGATGATATCTCGCGATGGCTGCTGAACATCGCATACATGCAACTGGGACAGTACCCAGCCCAGGTGCCCAATCTGTGGCTCATTCCCGAAAGCCGTTTCGCGTCAGAATATGACATTGGCGAATTCCCCGACGTTGCGCCGCAGGCAAATCTTCTTGCCACAGAACACTCCGGCGGCGTGATCGTCGAGGACTTTGACGGTGATGGCCTGCTTGACGTGATGATTTCCTCATCCGGCCCGCTCGATCAGCTTCGGTTTTTTCACAACAACGGCGATGGCACACTCAGCGATCGCACACGTCAGGCCGGACTGACCGGAGAGTTGGGCGGACTCAACATTGTCGAGACAGACTATAACAACGACGGTCATCCGGACCTGCTGGTCCTCCGCGGCGGCTGGTGGGGCAAATTCGGCGAATACCCGATGTCGTTGCTCCGGAATAATGGCAACGGCACATTCGATGACGTAACGGAAGAAGCGGGACTATTCTCGGCGCATCCGACGCAGACTGCGGCATGGGCCGACTTCGACAACGACGGTTGGCTCGATCTTTTTGTCGGGCATGAATCCAAAGCTGACGATCCGCACCCCTCGCAACTCTTTCACAACAACCATGACGGAACATTTACAGAAGTGGGCGCGGCAAACGGCCTCGCCAATCTGGGTTTCGTAAAAGGCGTGGCCTGGGGTGATTTCAACAACGATGGCCGCCCGGATCTCTACATCTCCGTCAAAGGTGGCCCGAACCATCTCTTTCGCAACGACGGCCCGCGCGATCCGCAGCATCCGCGCGCCGATCAATGGAGATTCACGGACGTAGCCGAACAAGCGCATGTCGCCGAGCAGCGTGAAAGCTTCGCCACATGGTTTTTCGACTACGACAATGATGGCTGGCCGGATATCTTCTCTGCAGGCTACTCGATGCAGAGCGTAAACGACGTCGGCGCATTCGAGATCGGCCATTCCTACTCCGCCGAACTGCCAAGACTCTACCGCAACAACCACGACGGGACATTCACCGACGCGACGAAGGCTGTACGTCTCGACCGCGCGATCCTGGTCATGGGAGCGAACTTCGGAGATCTCGATAATGATGGCTGGCTGGACATTTATCTCGGCACCGGCGAGCCGGCATACGAAGCCCTCTTACCGAACCGCATGTTTCGCAATCGCAATGGTGCAGACTTTCAGGACGTTACCACTTCGGGCGGATTCGGCCATCTGCAAAAAGGTCACGGCATCGCCTTTGCAGATTTTGAAAACAACGGCAACGAAGATGTCTTTGAAGAAATGGGCGGAGCATTTCCTGGAGACACTTATCAGCCAGTGCTCTACCGCAATCCCGGGCATGGAAATCACTGGATTACCCTCGCACTCGAAGGTGTCCAAACAAATCGCGCAGCGTTCGGCGCCCGCATTGCGCTGACGTTCAAAGATGCAGGCACAGTGCGCCACGTATATCGCACCGTTGGCTACGGCTCCAGTTTTGGAGGCAATCCGTTACGGCAACACATAGGCGTGGGCAAAGCCGCCTCGATCGAAGAGATTGAAATCCTCTGGCCGGGGTCACAGTCACGGCAGGTTTTTACAAATGTTGCAGTTGACCACGCATTCCACATAAAGGAAGGCGCCGCAAAACCAGAACCCGTAAGCTACAAACGTTTTACGTTCAACACACTCCCTATGACCAAAGACAGCAAGGGCATGCAGCACTGATTGGATCCCGTACAATAGAAGGTTGCCATGGCTACCGCTGCCGACCTCATACAGATCGACCTCGCTCCGCGTAAACCCGCGCCCAAGCCTGATTGGCTGAAAGCCAGGGCTCCGGTGGGCGACAACTACCACAATCTAAAGAAGCTGGCGCGCAGTCTAAATCTGCATACGGTGTGCGAGTCTGCCCACTGCCCCAACATTGGCGAGTGCTGGAATCATCGCACCGCTACATTCATGATGCTGGGCAACACCTGCACGCGGCGCTGCGGTTTTTGTGCTGTGCCCAAAGGCCGGCCAGAGGCGATTGACTTCGACGAGCCGCGCCGTGTCGCCGAAGCGGTGGCCACGTTGGGGTTGAAGTTTGCCGTCATCACGAGTGTCAATCGTGACGACGATATTGTGGGAGGCGCGCGCGCCTTCGCCATGGTCATCAATGAGATTCGCACGCAGGCTCCCGGCTGCCAGGTAGAAGTGCTGATTCCCGATTTTCAGGGCAACGAAGAAGCAATTCGCACCGTAGTCGACGCGCGTCCTGAAATCCTGAACCACAACACGGAATCCGTGCCGCGTCTCTATCGCGCAGTTCGCTCCGGAGCGCGCTATGAGCGCACCCTGCGTCTGCTGGAGTACGCGAAGGAACTCAACTCGACGGTCACGACAAAATCCGGTGTCATGGTCGGCCTCGGCGAAGAGATGGACGAACTGCTGCAGGTCTATCGCGATCTCGCTTCAGTCGGAACGGATGTGCTCACCATCGGCCAGTATCTGCGCCCTTCAAAAGATCATCTACCGATGGCGCGTTATTACACGCCCGACGAGTTTGCCTTCATGAAACAGGAAGCACTCAAGATGGGCTTCCGCCACGTCGAATCAGGCCCGCTGGTGCGCTCGTCATATCACGCGCATGAGCAGGCAAACTCCTCCGGCGTGACCATGCTCATGTAGGCATCCTGTATACAATTACCCCACTCGATAGAATCCAACGTTTTGGGGTAATTGATGACGACTCGCCGTGCGTTTCTCTTTCGCAGCGTTCCTTCTGCTGCCGCTCTGAGTTTTCTGCCTGAATTGGCTTTTGCATCAGCGGAAGCGAAGGCGTCGACCGGTGCCGCTTCCGAGATCGATACATCGACAAGCGAACTGCGGCCCTACATCGATCGCTTCTCAGCAGATCAGGAACTACTGCGCCGCTTCTACAACATCTCCTTTGCGTCGCAGACGCGCGATCGCATGCGGAAGTTCTACACCGAATGGCAGGCCAGAGTTGCAGCACTCGACTTCGACAAGCTGAGTGAAGATGCACGCATCGACCACATCCTGTTTCGCAACTATCTTGACCGGCAGCTCAGTCATCAGGGGGAGGATGCGCAATTCGAAAGCGAAACTGCGCCCTACCTGCCCTTCGTTGACACGATCATTGCCCTGGTGACGGCGCAGCGCGATATGGAACAGATCGACGGCAAGCAATCCGCTGCGAGTTTGTCGCAGATCGATCACGTCTGCACTGCGACGCAGAAAGACCTGGAAACGAAGCTTGCTGCCGCAAAAGATGATCCCAAAAGTATCACCGCACAGCGCCGCCGCGAGGCTGCGAATCGTGCTATTCAGAACCTGCAAATTCTGCGGCATGTCATGCACCGCTGGTTTGAGTTTTATGACGGCTACGACCCAATGTTTACGTGGTGGGCTGCCGAGCCCTACAAGACGGCGGATGCGGCTCTCGATGCCTATGGCAAATTCCTTTCGGAGAAAGTCGTTGGAATCAAACCACCTCCGGCTGTTCAGAAGCAGACATCATCAGGCGATGAAGAAGACGCGTTTACGCAATCGACGGATGCTGCCCACCCGGACGACACGAGCGACATTATCGGGCACGCAATCGGCCGCGACGCCCTTCTGCGAGAGCTCCAGTTCGCCATGATTCCGTACACGCCCGAAGAACTGATCGCGATCGCTGAAAAGGAATTTGCCTGGAATGACGCGGAGATGATCCGCGCCTCGCGCGAAATGGGTTTCGGTGACGACAGGAAAAAAGCGCTCGACAAGGTAAAGAACACCTACGTCGAACCGGGCAAGCAGACGGAGCTGGCACGCAAGTATGTACTCCAGGCGCTCGAGTTCATCGACCAGCATGATCTGGTCACCGTGCCTACGCTGGCCCGCGAGACGTGGCGCATGCGGATGATTCCCCCGCAGCAGCAACTGGTGTCGCCGTTCTTTCTAGGCGGCGAGGTGCTGCAGGTTGCGTATCCAACCAACACGATGTCGTATGAGCAGCGCATCACCACGATGCGCGCGAACAACATCGCCATGTCCCATGCGACGGTCTTCCACGAAATGATGCCGGGACACGAGCTGCAGGGGTTCATGGAAGATCGTTACCGCGCCTATCGTCTGGCTTTCGGCGGTACTCCTTTTCTTATTGAAGGATGGGCCCTCTACTGGGAGATGCTCTTCTGGGACATGGGCTTTGACCGCACGCCGGAAGAGCGTGTCGGCGCGCTGGCCTGGCGACGCCACCGCTGCGGACGGATCATCTTCTCGCTCAATTTCCACCTCGGAAAGTGGACGCCACAGCAGTGTATCGACTTACTTGTAGACCGCGTCGGCTTTGAAAAGCAGGCCGCGACGGGCGAGGTGCGCCGCTCGCTTGGGGGCGCATATGAGCCCCTTTATCAAGCTGCGTACCTGCTTGGCGGAATGCAGATCTATGCGCTACACAAGGAACTTGTCGGCTCCGGGAAAATGACCAACCGCCAATTCCATGACGCCGTGCTCAAAGAGAACAACATTCCGGTCGAAATGATTCGCGCCAGCCTTACTCGACAAAATCTGTCTAAAGACTTCCGCACGCAATGGAAGTTCTACGGAGATGTGACAGCGTCCGCGACTTAATGACCGGACACTTTGGGTAGATTCCAGTGCTCGTGGACGGCGACCATACGCAAGGTGAAGCAGACCGCAATGCCGATAGCTGTTGCTAGTGCCGGACGCATCTTCAGTTTCAGGGACAGAATCGTCGCGGCGGCTCCGGCGAGCGCAGCCACTGCATACACGTCGGAACGAAGGACTGACGGAATGCGGGCCAGCAGCACATCGCGGATTGTTCCGCCGCCAACGCCGGTAATGCCTCCCATCAGCGTCGCCAGAAAGGGATGGATGTTGTAGTCGAGTGCCTTCGCAGCCCCAGCTACGGCGAATAGAGCGAGGCCTGCCGCGTCGAGGGTGATGATCAGCGATTCAGGGACTTTATAGACGAAATTGGTTTGAAAGAAAACAACGGCTCCGCCCGCGAACGCCGCCGCAGGATAGCGCCAGTCACGAATTGAATTCGGTGGAACGGCTCCGATCAATACATCGCGAATGATTCCGCCTCCGAGGGCGGTGGCAAAAGCCAGCACCATAAGTCCCAGGATGTCGAGTTCGCCCTGGATGGCCGCCATTGCGCCCTCAACCGCAAACACGAAGGTGCCAATAAGGTCGATGGCCAGCAGCAGATTGGCTGAGTGAAATGTGATCGGTGGTCGTTTGTTGAGTATCATTCCTGGTCCGGTGAAAACCAGAGTAATGGCATCTATTTGCAGAAACAACTATTCTTACTAAAGGGGATTGATTCCAGCCACTGGCCTGTGTTTCACACGATTAGTCTCAAATAATCTCCATTCCCGAACTTATTGCATTGGTGCTGTATTGGATTAAGGAGTACTTGATGAAGAAGAACCATTCTGCGCTGTTTTACTGCAGTGTTGCCATACTTACCGGACTGATGACGATCTCTCCGGTCTCTGTTCTGCATGCGCAGAAACGCGTCAGCGACAAAGATGTGGAAGCCCTGATGAAAAATTTGAAGGAGGATTCCAAGTCGTTTCGGGAAAATGTCGATGCTGCACTCAAGAAGAGCGCCATCCGCAGAACCAGCCAGGAGAAAGACGTCAGGGGACTGGTGGCCAGCTTTGAGAAGCAGACCGATTCGATGTTCAGCGAATTCAAAAAGACGAAGCGAAGCGATGTGGCGGTCGAGACCACCATCGGCAGCGCCCAGGAAATTGAGAGGCTCATCTACAACCTTCAGCTCGATAACAAGACGATTTCTGAATGGGAGAAGATTCGAGCGGAGCTGGATCGCGTATCCCACGCCTTCGGCATCAATGCCACTTACAGCCGCATGTAGCGCGACAGCGGCCCGCGAAGATGACGCGACTCTTCCAACGAAGTAAAATACGGATTTTGGATCGCGATAAAGGAAGATAACCATGGCAGTCTCAGTAATGGCCGGCATTCCGGCGCTCAAAGATGTGCAAAGCCAGCTCAAGGTCCGCATGGAAAAAGCTGTGCACGATTTTCAGGCGAACCTGGCATCGACGCGCACCGGGCGCGCTTCCGTGGGCATGCTCGACCAGGTGAAGGTGGACTACTACGGCACGCACACGCCCATCAACCAGCTGGCGCAGGTTACCACTCCCGACGCCAATATGATCGTCATTCAACCGTGGGATGCGAGCGTTCTCGGCGAAATTGAAAAGGCGCTGCGTACCTCCGACCTGGGGTTCAACCCGCAGAATGACGGAAAGATTCTGCGCGTTCCTGTTCCGCCAATGACCGAAGAGCGCCGCCGCGAAGTGGTCAAGCATCTGAACAAGGTTCTCGAAGAGCACAAAACGGCAGTGCGCAATATTCGCCGCGACGGCAACGATCTGATCAAAAAGGCAGCCAAGGAGAAGAAAATCTCTGAAGACGAGGAAAAGCGTTCGCTTGAAGAAATCCAGAAGCTGACCGACGAAGAGATCAAGCGCATGGACGAAATGAGCAAGAGAAAAGAAGCCGAAATCATGCAGGTCTGAGGGGACTGGTCGTCCAGGCACACGCGCCTTCGGCGCCAAAAAGTAAGCCGCTGCAATGCAGCGGCTTTTCTGTGTCCGATATGATTCCTTCCTACATCAGGAACTTTTGCGCTCCGTGTGACGGCATAGCTCCCGGCAGTCTGCGCTCCAATTCGCAGCGCACCTGGTTGAGTCCGAACATGCAGCTTTCAAAAGTTTCGGAGAGCCGGCCAAAGAGCGGAGCTTCCACGGCGTACTCGAAGACATCGAACTGGGAGACGATGTAGTAGCTCTCCTTGCCGGCGCGGATCATATCGTAAAGATTGGCGCTTTCGTTCTCGCGCCATTTGTGGACTGACTCTGGATACATGCCTGTACAGAAGAGGGCATAGTCGCCAATATGTTTGCGGATCTCGCGTTCCGCATCGAAAGAAGGCGCGCTCCCGTGGACCGGGTCGGAGGCGAGCAGCATTTCGCCGACTTGCTTCACCGGGCGGCCGGTTACGTCGCGAATCGGATAAAGGTGATCGGAGATGCAGAAGTCGGTTAACAGATCGGCAATGTAGGTGGTTACTTCGCGGTCGCTGATGCCAACATGCTCGCCATAGCACTCAGCCACGACATCGTGAAAAAACTGACGCAACGCATGATCCTGAGAAATCATATTGGCCTCCTTACTCGGCCCGCGCCTGGGGAAGCGCTTGATCTTTTCAGATGCGCTTCCTTGCGAAGCCTCTATACCCTATGGATTACAAATGAATGAATTCGTTTCATAAGACAAGAGACTTGTTTGGTTCCACCCAAATAATTAGCACTCGAGATGCCAAACTGCGAGAAGTTCGCATCCATCTTATTGTTACGTTCTGTCCAAAATTCCCACTATAGAAACGGGCGTATGATGAGTTGCGCGTCTTAATGGAAGAACTTAGCTATGGCGAAGTAGACTTCCTCCAAACATCCGCACAAGCCATCTCATCCCGCAAAAAAATATCATCCCACCCCGCAGCCGACTCCTGCGCCCACACTTTTTCCCACGCAGCCGTCAACAAACGGCGACACCCCGTCTTCGCGCAGCAACAGCCGAGTGCGGATCTGACATCCTTCAAAGTGCCGCATTCGTCAGTTGACGGGCTAGACAACAACTTGTCAGCGAGCTCACATTTGAACGGCTAATGACGAGACCGATTTCGGCTACCTGCGGGTTGGGGTGAACGACAGAGAATGCTGATTGAGTAGGATCCGGCTTCAAGCAGGTCGATGATCAAGACTCCGGATGACGGGGCGGCTGAATGGATCGGCGCGGATCGCATCCCAGGCCACCCCCCCCGGCATTTCCCGCTAAATTCATCCAAATAAATATACTTAGCTGCATTTTGAGAGTAAATTGAGCTAAATGTTGTTTCTATTATGTTCACCGCGAAAAGCGCCCGGATCAAAGGCTTCCTGGCGCTCGCACCTGCTCACCGGATTGAAGGCCAGTGCTCTCGAAACCTTGAAGGTCCTGCCCAGTTCTAAACCCCTACTTCTATTTTAATGAATTCAGCGAAATAACACGCCAATTATCGCCATCTTTAACTCATTTTGAATGAACTGGTTAAGAGAATTATGCGCAAACAGCCTCTTGACAAGAAATCCACACAGCTGAAGACAAACCTCCGTGGTTTGGAGAATCAGTTCCCGGATGTCTGTGGCTGTCCATAAACGCACATCCAAGCCCATATCTGGACGTTTTCCGACCAGCACCTCCGTCTGTTATCAAGAGGTAAATGACTGTTTACATTATGTTTGTTGATTCGTCAGGTAATGGCAGAGGGATTGCTACGAATCTATTCGTAGATGCCTTTTTGAGAGATTGCCCGCCCCCAGGATTCTCAAGCGAGTCATCGCGTTCGCCGTCATTCAGGAAACAAACACTGTCGAGCCATCGAGGAGAGTTATGCAGAACCTGCTTCAGAATCTCCGTTTCAGCCTTCGTATGCTGTTCAAGAATCCTGGGCTCACGATTACTGTCCTACTGACGCTGGCCCTGGGAATTGGCGCGAACACGGCCATTTTCACCGTTGACTATGCAACGCTGCTGGCGCCGCTGCCGTATCCGGAGCCGGACCAGTTGGTGATGGTGTGGTCGAAGATTCAAGGCTTTCGCAATGGAATTTCAGCAGGAGATTATCTCGACTGGAAGCGACAGAGCACGAGTTTTCAGGATCTGAACGCGTGGACGGGCGGCTCGTTCAACATTGCGACGAAAGACCAGCCGGAATTCATTCCTGGAAACCGCGTGACGGTTGGCTTTCACAGCATGCAGCGCACGGCGTTCTTCCTTGGCCGCGGGTTTCTTCCCGAGGAAGGGCAGCCGGGTAAGGATCATGTCGTTGTGCTCTCGCACAAGCTCTGGCTGAAGCTGGGCGGCGACCTCAAGATTATCGGCACCACAATGCAATTGGACGGCGCACCATACACCGTAGTCGGCGTGCTTCCGGCTGGATTTCAGGATCGGCTTCCCGCGCAGTTGAGCGTGCCTCTCGTTTTCAAGCCGGAAGAGATCAATCACGATTTTCATTGGCTGCTGGCGATGGGTCGTTTGAAGCCGGGAACCGCCATCAAGCAGGCGCAGGCAGACATGGACTCGGTCACGGCGCATATTGCCGAAACCTATCCGAAGAGCAATAAAGGCTGGGGCTCGTTTGTTGAGCCGCTCAAGAACGATTTTCTGTCGAGCGACCGGATTCAGACGCTTTGGCTGCTGATGGGCGCGGTTGGTTTCGTGCTGCTGATCGCTTGTGTGAACGTGGCGAACCTGCTGCTTGCTAAGAGCATGACGCGGCAGAAAGAAATTGCCGTGCGCAGTGCGCTGGGAGCGACGCCGCGAACGATCTTTACCCAGCTACTGACGGAGAGCCTGCTGCTTGCGCTCTTCGGCGGCGCACTGGGCGTCGGCGTAGGCTACGCAATGCTGCATGGATTGATTGCTGTCATGCCGGACGGCACGCTGCCGAGCGAAGCGGACCTGAGCCTGAATTTTCCCATCCTGCTCTTTACGCTGGGGGCGACGACGCTTGCCGGATTACTGTTCGGCTGTATTCCGGCGTGGTTGGCTTCACGTGTCGATCCGGCTGAGACGTTGAAAGAAGGCGGGCGCACGGGTACGGGCGTGGGGCGGCACAGGCTGCGCAGGATTCTGGTAATTGGAGAGTTTACGCTGGCCCTTGCTCTGCTTGCCGGGGCTGGCCTTGCGATTCACAGCTTTCTGAATCTGCAGCGCGTGGATCTGGGCGTGAAGACGGACCACGTGATGACGTTTTTTCTCTCGGTGCCGGATTCGCGGCCCAAGGATCCGGATCGCATCGTCGCGTATTACCGCCAGATACTTGCCGCGATACAAGGCGTGCCGGGCGTGACGCATGCGGCGGCACAGACGGGATTGCCGCTGGAGGGTTCGGGGTTCGGTATGCCCTTTGCGCTTGCGGATAAGCCGACGTATGCCGATCCATCGCAGCGGCCGAATACATCGTTTGGGATGATCACGCCCGATTATTTTCAGACGTTTGGGATCAAGCTGGTGAAGGGGCGATTCTTCAACGATCAGGACACGGCGAGCAGCGTGAAGGTGGCGGTGGTGAATGAGGAGTTCGTCAACAAATATCTGAAAGGCTCCGATCCACTGCAGAAGCGCGTTATGGTGGAGCAGCTGATTCCCGGCGTGACCAAGCTCGGCCCTTACCAGGAGTGGCAGATTGTGGGTGTGTATCACAATGTGCGGTCGCGCGGCTTCCGCGAGGACTATCCCGAAATGCAAATACCGTTCTGGCAGATTCCGTGGCCCAGCGCGGGGATTGGTGTGCGGACGCAGGAAGACCCGGCGTCGATGTTGAAGAGCATTGCCGCGGCGGTGCATTCGGTCGATCCGCAGATAGCCCTGGCCGATCCGAAAACAATGGAAGAAGTGCGCCATGATGTGCTGGCGGACGATCGCTTCACGCTGATCCTGTTTACCTGCTTCGCGGCGGTGGCGCTGTTGCTGGCCGCGCTTGGGATCTATGGCGTGATGGCCTTTTCCGTGGCGCAGCGTTCGCACGAAATCGCGCTGCGCATGGCGCTGGGGGCTACGCGGAATCGCGTGGTGACGCTGATTCTGAAGGAGGGCGTGATTCTCGCCTTCGTCGGGTTGGGGCTGGGACTGGTGGGCGCTTATTTCGTAGGGCGTGCGATGAGGAGCACACTGTACGGCGTTGGTGCGATGGATTTCTCTGCGTTCGGAGTTGTGGGGATCGTACTTATGGTTGCTGCGCTGCTGGCTTGTTATCTGCCGGCGCGAAGAGCGGCTTCGGTGGAGCCTATGCAGTTGTTACGGATGGAATAGCGTGGGCTGCCATTCTGTCCCGCAAAGATGCGCTGAAAGATATGATTGAACTGTACGGCTTATACCCGTACAATATGTCAAGGAGGACGGAATGGCTCAATTGGCTAAAATCCGTCGGCAATCCCGCAAGGAAAGCCGTCTTGAAGCCAGGGTGACTCCGGACCAGAAGCGGTTGATTGAACGAGCTGCGGAACTGCGGGGAACAACCGTGACAGATTTTGTAGTTGCAAGTGCTCAACAAGCTGCGGCCAGAACGGTCAGGGACTTCGAATCGCTCACTCTCCGGGGAGAAGCAAGCGAAGTTTTTATCGAGGCTATCTTGCATGCGGCAGCTCCGAATGCGGCGGCTCGCGCGGCTGCGCGGCGATATCGGAAGCAGATGGAAGTCTGATTGGCCGAGGACCGCGAACAAACCAAGTTTATCGTTGAGCCACTTAGTCCCAGACATGACCGGGCGAATTTCTCATGCGGTGTCGAGGCGCTCGATACCTATCTGCGCCGCCATGCGGGACAGGATTTGAGAAAGCGCGTCGCGGTGCCCTTCGTGCTCACAAATGACGGAACAACAGTTGCCGGCTACTACACACTTTCGCAGTTTTCCGTGGAGTTGGACGTCGTACCAGAAGACGTGGCGAAAAAGCTGCCAAAATACCCGATAGTTTCAGCAACACTTTTGGGACGGCTTGCAGTTGCGTCCGCCTTCCGTGGGCAAAAGCTTGGAGAAATGCTTTTGATGGACGCGCTGCACCGCTGCTGGGAACTGAGCAAGCAGATCGCGTCTGCTGCTGTAATTGTGGATGCGAAAGACGATGCAGCAGCCTCTTTTTACAGAAGGTACGGATTTCTCGATCTTCCGAAGATTGCGCGACGTCTCTTTTTACCGATGGGGACGATTGATCGGTTGTTTAAGGAAGGATGAAGAAAAGAAAACAGGCAGCCTTTAGGGCTGCCTGTTTCACTATCTGACTAAGAGCGTTAAAAGCAGATCCTTCCCCTTCACTACGTTCAGGGTCAGGATGACACCGTAAAATCAGTCGGCGCTTACTAGCTTTGGCTCGTTGGCTTCGAGTTCGCCGAGGCGCTTGGCCAGAAGGTGTTCGAGGCTTTCAAGCGCTTTGCTGAAGCCCTCGATGCCTTCCTTTAGCTTGTCGTGCGCCATGCGGTCGGCGGCGTGCATCTTGTCGAAGGTTTCCTTGTCGATGGTGAGCTTTTCGATCTCAAGCGTTTTAGCTTTTTCCGGATCGAGCTTGCGCGGCAGTTCGCCTTCGGTAGAGGCGAGTTCCGTCAGCAGATGCGGAGAGATCGTGAGCAGGTCGCATCCGGCCAGTTCGGTGATTTCGCCGGTGTTGCGGAAGCTGGCGCCCATCACCACCGTCTTGTAGCCGAAATGTTTGAAGTAGTTGTAAATCTTGGTGACGGATTGCACGCCGGGATCGTCGGCGCCCTGGTAGTCCTTGCCCGTGTCCTTCTTGTACCAGTCGAGAATGCGGCCGACGAAGGGCGAGATGAGGGTCACGCCAGCTTCAGCGCAGGCAATGGCCTGGTGTACGCCGAAGAGCAGTGTCAGGTTGCAGTGGATGCCTTCCTTTTCGAGCTGTTCGGCTGCGCGAATGCCTTCCCACGTTGAGGCGATCTTGATGAGGATGCGCTGGCGCGAGATACCGGCCTTCTCATAGAGCCCGATGATGTCGTGGGCCATCTTGATCGTTGCTTCAGTGTTGTACGAGAGACGGGCGTCGACCTCAGTCGAAACGCGGCCGGGGACGACGGCAAGGATTCTCTTTCCGAATTCGATGGCGAGATGTTTGAAGGCGAGGTTGGCAACGTCCTTTTCATTGGCGCTGTCGCCGAGCTCGTTTTTCGCGGCCTTTATCGTTTCGTCGACGATCGACTGGTACTGCGGCATCTGCGCTGCGGCGGTGATGAGCGACGGGTTAGTGGTCGCATCCTGTGGCTTGGCTTCTTCGATGGCTTCGATGTCGCCGGTGTCTGCGACGACGACTGTCATTTGACGGAGCTGTTGGAGCAAAGAGTTCGACATACATTCCTCCTGATCTCAGGCCTGATTATGCGGGGCTACATAACTTTAGATGCGACGGAACAGGCAAAGATACCGCATCGATTATCCCACGATTACCGGGTTTGAGAGCGTGCCTATGCCTTCTATCGTAACCTCTACCGAGTCGCCGGGCTGCATGGGGGCAACGCCGGAGGGGGTTCCGGTGGGGATTAAGTCGCCGGGATAGAGGGTGATGGCGTCGGTTATGTGGCGCAAGAGAAAAGCGATAGGAAAGATCAGGTCGCGGGTGTTGCCGTCCTGGCGGAGCTCGCCGTTCAGTCGTGTCTGCACCTGGATGCCGGCGTCGGGGTCGATTTCGTCGGTAACGATAGGGCCCGTCGGGCAGAAGGTATCGAAGCCCTTGGCGCGCGACCACTGCCCATCGGTCTTCTGCAGATCGCGAGCGGTGACGTCGTTCACGATGGTATAGCCGCGGATGTACTGGCGCACGTCTTCATCGGTGCCGATTTTTGTGCAGCGCTTGCCGATGACGATGGCCAGCTCGCCTTCAAAGTCGACGCGCTGCGAGATGGCTGGTTTGTGGATCGGCTCTCTGTGCGCGATGAGCGAGGACGGCGTTTTTAGGAAGAGCAATGGCTCTTTCGGGACTTCGTTGCCGAGTTCGGCGGCGTGCTCTTTGTAGTTGCGTCCGATGCAAACGATTTTTGATGGCACGACGGGCGGCAGGAGCGTGGCTTGATCGAGCGGGATGGGATCGAAGGCAGGGCTACCGGCTAGTTTCGCCCATGGATCTTCCTCAGGAGGCGGAAGCAGGCGTTCGATCCAGAGGGTTCCGTTTCGGTCGGCGATCTCGCCGTATTGAGGTCCTGATTCTGTTTGGAAGCGGCAGTATTTCATTCGTTCCTCATTGCGGAAGGGATTCTTCTGTTTCGGGGCAGCGTGCGCTTTCGTTCTTGTCCTGGTCGATGGCGGTTACAGAGTAGGCGTAGTTCTTGCCGGGTACGGCGGTCGCGTCGCGGAAGGCTGGTCCCGTGACGGGTTGCGGGGGCGAGATGCGGGTCGGTGCCGCGTTCGATCCGGCCTCGCGGCGGTAGACGATGTATCCGGCCAGGTCGTTTTCTGTGTTGGAAGACCAGGAGAGGTCAATCGCGTGCTCTTCCGGACTGGATACGGCGACGAGTCCGGTGGGCACCGCCGGCGGGAAAATGTCGCGGGTGTTCAGGGTCACGAGGGGGCTGGGGTCGCTAGCGATTTCTATTTTGTGTCCAGCTAAGTTGAGGATTTGGATACGTTGGGCGGTGTAGCGATATTCCTGATCGAAGGCGGCGTCTTTGTCGTAGGCGTGAGCTGGGTCGAGCTGCGGGTCGTAGGCGACTTCGAGCGTTTGCTGCGCGGGGGCTTCGGCTCCTTTGCGAAGCAGAGCAGAGCTTTGCTTGGGCGCTGCTCCGGGTTTCGTGACCAGCGCGCGCTCAATGCGGATGAGGGTGCTTGCGTCCTGCGCGGGTTGCCAGTGGAGCAGGACTCCTTCGGAGTGGATATCCGCGGAGAAGGCCGCTGCTGCTGCGGGCGCTGGTCCAGAAGCCGACCATGCGGCATTGGAGGGTCCGGCGGTTCGTCCGCGGTGGTTGCGCAGCTCGACGGTGTAGGTGATGAGCTGAGGCTGTCCGGTGGTGAGAGCAGCGGGCAGATGGTCGGTGAAATCGGCTTGCGCTTCGGGCGCGTACTTCGCGTCGCCTGCGGGATCACATGGGCTGTTCGCGATGCTGCGGCAGATGTGCGCAGCCTGATCGCCTTCGAGGAAGACGCGGTCGGTGGCTCGCTTGGGCATCGTCCAGTGCAGGTGGACTTCGTTGCCGGTGCGCGTTGCTGTCAGGTCGGTGGCGGGCTGTGGCAGATACAAGCTTGGCGGCTGCGGCGGCGCAACCATGCCGCAGGCTACGAGGAAGGGCAGAACGGCGGTCAAAGGGATAAAGAAGAGTGGTGTCGTTGCTCGCTGGTTCATTCCTCGATGTTTTCCGTGTATAGCTCAGCGTAGCAGAGGGTGGTCGGGTTCACCGCTTCAGCATCGATTCAAGGGCCGTGGCAAGTTGAGGATGCTGGAATTGGAATCCGCTTTGAGTTAGCTGCGCTGGGATGGCCCGGACGCTGGCGAGGATCGCTTCGTCGGCCATTTCTCCCACGGCTGCCCGCAGCGCGAACGCGGGAGCGGGGAAAATTGCCGGACGGTGAAGTGCCTTCGCAAGGATCTGCGTAAATTCGGCGTTGGTGACAGGCGTTGGCGCGACCATATTGACCGGGCCTGCGAGTTGGGGCGTGGCGATAATGTGAGAAACCGCGCTCACGATGTCTGAAGGTGAAATCCAGTCCATCCACTGCCGGCCGGAGCCGAGCCTTCCACCTAATCCAAGGCGAAAGAGCGGCAGCATCCTGGCGAGCGCACCGCCTTCCGGAGAAAGAGCGACGCCGAAGCGGAGATGCACGACGCGGATTCCAGCAGCCTTTGCCGGCTGGGCTGCCGCCTCCCAGGCCGCGCAGGTCTCGGCAAGGAATCCAGTACCGGGGGCTGAAGCTTCGGTCAGGATTTCATCGTCCCGGTCTCCATAAATGCCTGTGGCGGAGGCGCACAGCAATGTCTGCGGCGGATTTTTCAATCCGGCCAGCAGTTCGCACAAAGCCTTTGTCGTATTTACTCGGCTTTCTACGATTTCCTTTTTGTAGGCAGCAGTCCAGCGGCGCGCGGCGATGTTGGCGCCGGAGAGGTGGATAACTGTATTGAAATCTTCAAGCTGCGAAGGATTGGCGACGACTGGGGAGGACTGCGGGGACCAGCTGATTTCCCCCGGGTTATCGAGCCCGACGTTCCTGACGAGTCGGACGACCGAAATCTGATTGGCAGTGAAGGCTCGTACTAATGCCGAGCCAAGCATCCCGGAGGCGCCGCTGATCAGGATTCTGGAAGCAGTGTTCATAACTCGAAAACGGATTCTAAACCATGGGTGTTACCTATTTTTACAAGCAAATGACAATTTCCGGACAAACGAGGAGTTGCAACCCCATAGGATTCATGTCAGTGCGAGGCACCTGGACGGAGAAGGTTTGGCCCGGAGGCATCGACCGAATTTGATGCAGCGAAAATAGTTGTTCGTGACGGTAACACCAATGCGGTTTATTGCATCGAAACGGTATGCAGGGCTTGAGCGAGGTCGGATATGGCCGTGAAACAGCAAAGCAATGAGCAGATTGATCCCGTAAGCGCTGAGGGATTCATCGCGGAAAAGCACATTGGCGAGCGCATCAAACGCTTGCGTCTGAAGAAATCGATGGGCCTGGTCGAACTTGGCAGGCACACAGGCCTTTCAGCCAGCTTTCTTTCGCAGCTGGAAACCGGGCGCGTAGTGCCCACGCTGCGGAATCTTGCCCGCATCGCCATGGTCTTCAGCAAAGATCTCTCCTATTTCTTCGAATCCGAGCCGCATACTGTTTTCCGGGTGCACAAAAAGCATGAGCGGGTGCGCCTGCCGCAAACCGGCGTCGATGACCCCACGTATTTCTTTGAGAGTCTCGGCTACATGGTGCCGGACCGCCATCTCGACCCCTACTATGCGGAATTTGTCCCGTTGAAAAAGAACACCGAAGTGCGCCCTCACGTTCATCCAGGCTACGAGTTTCTTTACATGCTGGATGGCGAGTTGGAGATTCGGCACGCGGACAAGGTCCACGTTCTCGAAGCCAGCGATAGTGTGTACTTCGATGCGAGCACTCCTCACTCCTACCGCTGCGCAGGCAAGACGCCTGCGATTGCGATTATTGTGACGATGCATCAGCAGCACATTCAACAGCCTGCCGTGCATTTGCGCCCGATGGGCACGCCGATTGCGCGAAGCGGGAAACCTGCGGATGTGAAAGCCGAACCGGGCTTCCAGCGGACCTCGGGGCAGCAGTTCGCTTCACAGCGTCCGCCGGATGTGATGCCTGGGAACGGCCGCAGCTAGCGCTTTGCGTCAGACAGAAAAAGCAACTCGACCTGATGCCAGTTATCGACGCGGCGATAGCCCGTAACCTTGAGATTGTGCGGCGCGGTAAAGAGAATGCCCTCGCCGGAGAAGCGGCGAAAATGGAGCGGCTGGTCGTCGATCAGATAGTCGGCCTTCAGGATTCCCTTATCGCCGCAGAAGACGAAGTGGGTAGGCGGCAGGAAGGGAAAATTACGGCGCAGCCAGCGAAACTTTGGACCGAAGGAATTCGGGAACTCCATAGCGGCTGTGGCAATGTACACTTCGTACTTCTGCGCCAGAGCTTTGACCACACGCTGGCTGTCGGCCATTACCCCGAGATCTTCAAAAAAATCTTCTGAGCGAAGATAGCCTTCGAGGCGCTCCTGCCGATCC
>DATGAD010000005.1:0-17686 GCA_035313725.1 Alloacidobacterium sp.
AAAGACCTTGTGCAGATCCCCCACCGGGCAAATATCCGGATTCCCCCGATCCGTCCGCCGCACCCGCGCCGGGTCTGTAACCATGGGTTTCAGTTTCTGCCGAACAACAGGTTCAGGGTCGGTCAGCAGAATCGTATTCCCATAACTCTTCGACATCTTCCGCCCATCAGTCCCCGGAAGCTTCGGCGAAGGCGTCAGCAAAACCTGAGGTTCTGGCAAAATCTCCGAACCCTGAGCCCCGAGCCCTGTGCTCTTCTTCGGATAAAACTGATTAAACCGCCTCGCCACCTCCCGAGTAAGCTCCACATGCGCCACCTGATCCTGCCCCACAGGCACAAAATCCGGCTGATAAATCAGAATGTCCGCCGACTGCAGCAGCGGATACCCGAGAAACCCATACGTCGATAGATCTTTCCCGGTGATATTCTCCTGCTGTTCTTTGTACGTAGGCACGCGCTCCAGCCACCCCAGCGGAGTAATCATCGAGAAGAGCAGATGCAGCTCAGCATGCTGCTTCACCTGACTCTGGACAAAAAGAACGCTGTGCGTCGGATCGAGCCCCGCCCCCAGAAAATCCAGGATCACCTCGCGCGAGTTGCCCTTGATCTGCGATGTATCGGCGTAATCGGTCGTCAGCGCATGCCAGTCGGCGATAAAGAAGTAGCAATCGTACTCATGCTGCAGCCGCACCCAGTTGTGCAGCGCGCCCATGTAGTTGCCAAGATGAAGTTTGCCAGTCGGACGCATGCCGCTCAGCACGCGTTTCAAGGGAGCAGAAGAGGAAATCGACACCGTATCCTTCACGTAAGAAATTACTTTGCCTATTGTACGGAACTTTCGCCAGAACCGAGCGCGATGCTTCCTCGAATGCTGTCATCCTGAGCGGAGCGAAGGATCTGCTTTTCCTCAGCAGCGCACGAAAACGGGTGCCCCATCCTATCGCGTATTTTGCGATAGGTGGGAGACCACAGTCCTAACGAAAGAACCTCACACTAAATTCGGTCCGAAAGAGTGGCGATACAATAGTCGCCATTATGCGCTGGCCTGATCGTGGAGCGGATCGAAATGCCTTCGTCATAGCAGGATTACGCATTGCGGTCGGCTGCTTGTTCCTCATCTTCGGCCAATACAAAGTCTTCGGCACGCAATTCACCTTACATGGCGGATTTGAGACATGGATCAATCGCTTCCTCCAAAATGGCGAAGCCTATCCGTTCATGGTTCCAGTGCTGCAGGGGTTCGTGCTGCCGCATGCGACAGCAATTGCTTTTCTAGTCGCCTACGGCGAGCTGGCGATCGGGCTGGCCCTCATACTCGGAACTTTGGTAAGGACCGCCAGCGCTTTCGGCCTGGTCTACATGCTTTCGCTGTTGTTCTCGTCGAATTACCCAGGCGCGCACGCTCCGCTCTGGCAATACTTCGGAGCCTCGCTCGATCATTCGGTACTCGCCCTTTGCTTTCTCGCCTTCGTTGTCGGCCAAAGCAATGAGTGTTTATCCCTTGGGCAGTTCTTGGCCAGGCATCGCCTTTCTGGAACTGCGGATTAAAAGGGAATGACCTTAAGGGCAGGAATGCGCTGAAAGTGCTTTACGTTGACGGTCAGAATATCGAAACCAAGATATAAGGCCGTAGCGCCGATCACTAGATCCTCGAAAGCGATAATGTTGCCTACTGCAGCCTGCTCGCCCTCAATCCGTCCGGCAAGTTGCGCTATTTCCAGCGAGACTGGATGCACAATCAGGTCGCGGTAGACTTCTTCGGAAAAATCAGCCCGACGCTTACGGTCTATATCCGTTCTGGCGCGGTAGATGCCGTGCGTGAGCTCAACGATGCTGATGGCTGAAAGAGCAACTTCGGTTTCGCCATGAATGGCCCGCACATGCTGGAGCACCTGCCTGACAGTTCGCCCGCTCCGTTCGCCAGCAATCAGTGCGCTGGTATCTAGGATCAGTCCCATGCGTTATTGCGGGGCTTGCGGTTGCGGATGATCTCTTCAAGATCGGCGGCGAAGTCCGCATCCATAACTGGCTCATATCCCAGCTCTTTGGCGCGAGCCTCAGCCAATGCGATGGATTCTGAGATAGATCGACGCGGCGGAGATGGAGCACGCAGTACGGCCACGGCGGTCGTGCCGTCTTCGATGACAACTTCTGCGCCGGCCCGCACGCGGTCTAATAGAGTCGCGAACTCGCGAGCAGCTTCTTCTGCCGAGATGTGGATCGTTGCCATAGTTAGATGATACCTGCTCTTTACTCCCCAACCACCCCAATCGTCCTCAGCCAGACATCCACCAGTTGAGGCCACCCCGTCACAGGAAGCTTCGTACGCCTAAGCCCATACCCATGCACACCCTCGGTGTAAAGATGCATCTCCACCGGAACGCCGACAGCTTTCAGCGCCTCGTAGTACCGCAGCGAACTCTCCACATGAGCCACGCGATCGTCCTCCGTTTGCAGCAGAAACGTAGGCGGCGTGTCCTTCGTAACGGGCAGGTCCGGATTGAACGCAAAATTCTTATCGGCAATCGCCAGATACCCCGGATAGATGACCACAGCAAAATCCGGACGGCAGCTCACTGCATCCGCCGCATCCACAGGCTTGTACAAGCGCTGGACAAAATGCGTACTCAACGCCGCCGCCAGATGGCCGCCCGCTGAAAACCCGAGCACGCCAATCTTGTGCGGATTGACATGCCACTCCGCCGCACGGAATCGCACCAGCCCGACTGTCCTTTGCGCGTCTTCCAGCGCCATCGGCGACTTCGGATACGGCCCCGAACTCGGCACCCGGTATTTCAGCAGAATGCAGGTGACGCCAGAAGAAGTCAGCCAGTCGCAGACCTCCGTGCCTTCCAAGTCGATCGCGAGAATCGTATAGCCCCCGCCCGGGAACACGACCACCGCCGCGCCCGTATTCTTCCCTTTCGGCGGGTAGACAGTCATCGTAGGTACCGCAACATTGCCCAGCCGGATCAGCGGTTTCCCCGCAATCAGCGCATCCGTGCTCGTCGTCTTATCCACCGCCGGCCCGGCAGGAGCCGCCGCATCCGGAATCGCCCCGGGCCAGATCGGCGTTTCCCTAAGCCCCGCCGCCGGCTGCCAGGCAGGCTTCTGCGCGCTCAAACTCCCTGAAGCGCACGCAACACAAAGAGCAAGAATCCAATATCTCGTCACAATCCCCGCAGCTTAACAGAAGCGATCATGTCATGCCGGCGCTGGAGTTGGACTGAAACAACGAGAAAGCAGCTGGATCATCTTTCGAGGTTGGGAAAAACCACAACTCTTTCTCACTCCGAAATCATCCCAATCGTCCCCAGCCACTTCTCCACCAACTCAGGCCACTCCGTGATCGGGAACTTCGTTCGTCGCAACCCAAACGCATGTCCGCCCTGCGCATATACGTGTATCTCCGCAGGAACTCCAGCCTTCACCAGCGCAATGTAGTAAGCCAGCGGGAAGTAAACGCTGTCGACGTGATCATCCTCCGCCTGCAACAGAAACGTCGGAGGCACCTGACTGGTGACATGGAGATCGGGATTCAACTCAAGATGTTTATCGGCGCCCGGTTGATGGCCTGAGTCAGGAAGCACATACTTTCTAGTGCCTTGCCTGGCATCTGATTCCGCTGCCGATAGCGACAGATGCCCCGGATAGACACCCACAGCAAAATCCGGGCGGCAGCTTTCTTTGTCTGCAGCATCCACAGGTGGATACAAACGCCTGTCGAAATGCGTGCTCACCGCTGCCACCAGATGCCCGCCCGCCGAAAATCCAAGGACTCCAATCTTATGCGGGTCGATATGCCACTCCGGGGCATGAAAGCGCACCAGCCCCACTGTCCTTTGCGCATCTTCTAATGCCATCGGTGATTCCGGATATGGCCCTGATTTCGGATAGTCACCCACATCCGTCACGCGGTATTTCAGCAGCACACACGTAATCCCTTTTGGCGTCAGCCAATCGCAGACCTCCGATCCCTCAAGGTCGATAGCCAGAATCTGATAGCCCCCGCCGGGAAACACGACAACTGCAGCGCCCGTGTTTTTCCCAGTTGGCGGATAGACCGTCATCGTAGGCCGCGTCACGTTGGTCACGCCCACCACCGGTCTTCCGGCAACCAGGAACGCAGGATCGGTTTCCATCGCTTCTGGCCCCGCAACAGGCTGCGCATCAGGCGCCGCATTTGGCCATAAAGGAATCTGCGTATGTCCTGGCGACGGCTGCCAGACAGGTTTCTGTGCCTTCAAACCACCAACAGCGCATGCGAATGAGAGAATAAGAGCGAAAAACCGGATCACAATCCCCGAAGCTTAGCAGGTGGAACTGTGGAGTCTCATGTCTCGATTAGAAGAACGAACAATATCTGTCAAGCCCCCAAACCGAAAAATAATTCTCAAGCAATAGAAAATAAAGTACTTGTAGATACCGCAATTTGGCGTACTATTTCGCCAAAACTGCTATTCTGGATACAGAGGAAAAAAGCCCGCCGAAAAGAGCGGGCTTTTTTGTTGGCGAAAGGGACCCCCCGCTAAGTGACTGAAAACACTAGAGACGGCTTAACCCGAACAGAATCAAGGGGATAGCAGGGGATGATCCCCCGCTAAACTATTGAAAACAAACAAATCAAAGCGTGCACCCCAGGGGAGGGGTGGTCAGAGCGCTAGCAGCACCTGGTTAAACGCCTCAAGCGCCGGACCAACGATTATCATCACCACGCGCCCTCCGAAGAAGAAAATCAGGAAGAGGCTGATCATCCCCAACGAGTCATACATGCGCAGCGCGTTATAGGGAAGGAAGTGCCGGATAATGTGCGAACCATCTAGCGGCGGCAAAGGCAACAGGTTAAATGCAGCCAGAAACAGGTTCAGCACAATACCGTAATAGAACAGGATCACCAGCGGCGAGACGATCGGGCTGGCCGCCATCAGGTCCGGAGCCGGCATGCCCAGCACAACCAACTCTTTAATCACTGCCTCCCCGATGGGTGTCGTCTTGGCGATAATGACGAGCGCAATCAGCGAGGCCACGGCAGTCAGAATGTTGCTCACCGGCCCGGCCAGCGTTGTCAGGATGTCGTCGCGCACAATGCGCTTGAAGTTTCGCGTATTCACCGGGGTCGGTTTCGCCCAGCCGAAGAGCAGCCCAGAGGTAAAAAGCGTAATCAGCGGAAGCAACAACGTGCCGAAAGGGTCGATATGTTTGATGGGGTTGAGCGTGACACGCCCCAGCATCCGCGCCGTCTGGTCGCCCAGCCGGGACGCCATCCACGCATGCGCGGCCTCATGCAAACTCAACGCAAAGAGGAGAATGACAAACTGAAAGATTTTTAGAACGATAGCTTGCTGGCTCATACGACCAAATTGATGGTATCAGGTGCCGCTTACTCGCAATGCTCACCTGTAGAAGGTGGAATCTTGTAGGTACTACGGTCCGCAAACGGAGTCGCCTGATCCTTGGTCTTAAGCTCCTTCGCCGGAACGCCGCCAACAATCGAATGTGGGGCGACGTCCTTCGTAGCAACGCCCATCGCGCCAAGCATGGAGTCTTCGCCAACCGTCACACCTGCCATCACCGAGGAATGAACCGTAAGCCGCGCTCTTGGACCGATCTCGGTTTTGCGGTTTTCAACAATGCCGCCGTCAATCGGATCGTGCGCGTGTGAGTAAACCGAAGCGTAGTCGGAAATTGAAGTGCCCTTGCGAATGATCAGCTCGCCGCGATCATCGAGCATGACGTACTTATGGATAACGCAGTCGTCCTCAATCGTAAGGTTGTAGCCGAAGCTGAACTCGACGCCGTGGAAAATCTTCACGTTGTTGCCGATGTGCTTGAAGATGTGCCTGCCCAGCATGGCGCGAAAGCGGAAACCCAGCCAGTGATTGATGGAGACAGGCGAGCGGTCGAACATCTGCCAGAAGTAGATCAGCGGCTTGATGCAGGCATACTTCTTCTCGTCGATGTCGCCGTAATATTCCGGCTCCAGCGTGACGTTGGCCGAATCCAGCGAGAGCTTCAGCACGTTGAAAGGCAGCTCGCTGGTAAGCGTGAAGTTCAACCGTCCACCCTTGGGCTGGCCCAGCATCAGCTGGTGCAGGTTGTCATGCACCAGCTCCGCGCGCAGCTCCGGCTTCCTGTGCTTGGTGAACTCTTCGTCCAGGTACTTGATCCAACGCAGATACACTTCCTCAGCTTCACGCGAGGGATGCAGATCACGATATTGATAACGAGGCATGATTTTATGTCCTAAACACCAAACTTGTCGTCCTAATGATTTGTCATCCTGAGCGGAGCGCGCAGCGGAGTCGAAGGATCTGCTTTTCCTCTGCTCAGGCTCTGACCCTGTTTCGATGCGTCAACGAATTCCTAAGTCGCACTACTGAAGAGCAAAGACTGCATATACAGTCGACGACTCTTCAATCTGTCGCGGATTGATCGCCAACGGCGCAACAGCTTGAGCAGCAGGCGCAGCCATCGCCTTCATCATCATCATCGGTATCGGTCGCACAGGACTCTCCGGCGCCTGGTTGCTGGCATAGATCAACCCTGTGAGCTTGACGTTAAGCCCCTGCGCCATCTGCTGCGCGATCGCCTGTGCCTTGGCCAGAGCACTCGCCGCCGCCTTGGCTTGCAGGCCGTTCATGTCCTGGTACTGCCATTCAATCTGCCCGCTCTGGTTCGCGCCAGCTTCAACGGCAATATGTAGAACCTTCGCCGCATCATCGGGCTTCGTTTTCACTGTCCACGACTGGTTCAGTACAAACTGCTTCTTCGCGCGGTCCATCTCCGATTCCTTTGGATCGTGATAGTTGTTCGGCATCAGGTTCTGGTTTTCGCTCTCGATAGCCTTATCCGGAACACCAGACTTCTTCAGCGCGCTCACAATCGCATTCGAGATTGTCGATCCGCTGGAATACGTCGATTGCTCATCCGGCCCAAAGACCTGATAGCCAATATGCACCACGGCAAGATCGGCATCGGTCGTCGCCTTGTCGCTGGCAGTGACGGCGATTGTTCGATTGTCCTTGTCGACCTTGATGGTCTGCGCATGAGCCACCGCTAGCAATCCAGCTACTGCAGCGGCGACAGCAATGTTTCTAAGCTTCATGCCAATCTCTCCTCGGCGAAAGTGGAGTCTTCAGATGCTGGCAAAGTATATCGCTCCCAACGGATGCATCGCACGTCGTCAAACCTTCCGGGCAAAGTCTCGGAGTTTCGTCACAGTGTTCCGCACCGCGCCAGAATCGATGGCTTCAGCAGCGCGTTCAACACCGTCACGCAGATCCGCCGCGACGCGGCCCGCTACCAGCGCCGCTGCCGCATTCAACATCACGATGTCGCGCTTCGGCCCGCGCTCGCCGGCAAAGATGCGCTCCAGAATAGCCGCGTTCTCCGCCGCAGACTCGCCGCCAGCTAATGCGGAGAGTAACGAACGTGAAAGCCCAGTGTCTTCAGGAACGATCTCGTACAGCCGCGCGCTATGATCTAAGCCCTGCACTTCTCCCACATGGCTCGCGCCGGTGATGGTCAACTCGTCCAATCCATCGCTGCCGTGAACGACAAATGCATGACGAACCCCGAGCCGCAGCATCGTCTCAGCCACAAGACCCACTCGATCTGGAGCGAAGACGCCCATAATCTGCGCAGGAGCCCCCGCAGGATTCGTCAGCGGCCCTGCGAGATTGAAGATGGTGCGGAAGCCGAGAGCGCGTCGAACCGGAAGCACGCGCTTCATCGCCGGATGCAACGCCGGAGCGTAAAGGAACATGAATCCGGCAGTCCGCAGTGACTCAACCGCTAGTTCCGGAGGTAGCGCGACCGCAATGCCCAGCGCTTCGAGCACATCCGCCGAACCGCACTTCGACGTAACCGCGCGATTGCCATGCTTGGCGACCATGGCTCCAGCGGCCGCCGCAACCAGCGCAGCTCCGGTCGAGATGTTGAAGGTGCCGCGATCGTCGCCGCCAGTTCCGCAGGTATCGATGAGCAGTGCGCGTTCTGCATCCGTAAGCGGAACCGGGACTGCAAGCTCGCGCATCGTCTCGGCAAAGCCGGTCAACTCGTCGACACTCTCGCCACGACGTGCCAATGTAGTGAGAAGTGTGGCAATCTCAGCGTCACTCGTGCTGCCGGTCAGCATCTCGCGAAGCGCGGTTCGTGCCTCTTCGCGCGAGAGTGTACGCTGGTCTTCGCCGACGGAGTGAAGCAACTCTTCCAGAGTGGACATGCTACTGTCATGGTATCGAACGCATGGCCAGGTAGCGAACTCCGTAGCCGATGCGGGATATTGGCTGTATTGACGCACGCCAATCCTTGACTACGGTTCTTCAATACTAAATCGCTAATTGGGCAAACGATTTTGCAGATTCATGGCATCTAACCGTTACTTACCTGCATTGGGCGCTGTTTCAGCCAATTCCCGTCCGTTGCCGAAAGCTATACAGATATGTTGATTCGCCTGGGATACGACCTGCAGTTCGAAGTGCCTGAGCCCGTTGCCTTTGTAACCATGCTGCACGTCCACCCATCGCGTGAGTGCGACCTGCTCGAACCGGATGAGATGACGGTGACGCCACAGACCCGTTGCGACTCGTACATCGACACTTTCGGGAACAAATGTACGCGCTTCAAGGCAAATGCGGGCATAGTGCAAATCAAAGGCTCAACCCTGGTCAGGGATTCAGGCGACCTGGACCCCATTCCGTTCCATGCCCCTGCGGTTGCAGTAAACGACTTACCGCATGAAACGCTGGTCTATCTCATGAATAGTCGCTATTGCGAGGTAGACCGGCTTTCGAGCATCGCTTTAGACCTCTTCGGAGGCTATGCGCCAGGTCTGGAGCGGGTTCAGGCGATCAATAACTGGGTGCACAGTAAGGTCGTGTTCGGATATTCGTATGCGCGTCCTACGAAGACTGCTCTGGACGTTTTCACGGAGCGGCTCGGCGTTTGCCGCGACTTCCAGCACCTCGCCGTTACGTTTTGCCGCGCGCTCAATATGCCTGCGCGCTATGCGACGGGTTATCTGGGCGACATTGGCGTGCCACTTGTGCTGCCGATGGATTTTAGCGCCTGGTATCAAGTGTATTTGGGCGATCGTTGGTGGACATTTGACGCTCGTCACAATCGGCCTCGTATCGGCCGTGTATTGATGGCTGTCGGGCGCGATGCTTCCGATGTTGCCATCACCACATCATTCGGAGTCGCAAATCTGAAGTATTTTTATGTGGTGAGCGACGAGATGAAGGAAAACCAGTAGCTGCGGCACTGTCGCGTCCTTCCTGCAGCCTGCGGTGTTTGCCGCTGCCCTCTACCGTCCGATAGTATGAAGAGTCCGCCGTAATTCTGTGCCCTCATACGCGGGAGTTCCGCGCAGGGGCGAGTATGCGGCACCTACAAGCTATGAAAATCCACGAGTATCAGGCGAAAGACATCCTGGCGAAATACGGCGTAGCCGTGCCGCGGGGTGAGGTGGCCAACACGCTCGACGAAGCGCTGGATGTGGCCAAGAAGCTCTTGACCGGCGGAGCGAGCGGTGTTGTCGTGAAGGCGCAGATTCATGCCGGTGGTCGCGGTAAGGGCGGCGGCGTGAAAGTTGCGAAGAACATCGATGATGCCGAGCAGTATGCCAAGCAGATTCTTGGTATGCAACTCATCACGCATCAGACCGGTCCTCAAGGCCAGAAGGTGCAGCGGCTGTTGATTGAAGAAACAGCGGCGATCGATCGCGAACTGTATCTCGGCATCGTGCTCGATCGCGCGGCGGCGAAGCTGGTCTTCATGGCCTCTCAGGCCGGCGGCATGGAGATCGAAGAAGTAGCGGCGAAAGATCCCACGGCGATTCACAAGGCTTACATCGATCCTGCAGTCGGGTTCCAGCCTTATCAGGCGCGTCAGCTTGCTTTTGCGCTGGGACTGAAGTCGACGCAGATCAACGAAGCGGTCAGGTTCATGATGGGCCTCTATAAGGCATACGTCGATACCGATGCCTCGCTGCTCGAAATCAATCCATTCATCACGACGAAGGACGACAAACTCTTCGCGCTCGATTGCAAGATCAACTTTGACGACAACGCGATGTTCCGCCACAAGGAATTGAAGGAACTTCGCGATGTTGCTGAAGAAGACCCCCTCGAAGTCGAGGCCTCCAAGTATGCGCTGAATTACATCAAGCTCGACGGCAATATCGCCTGTATGGTGAACGGCGCTGGTCTGGCGATGGCGACGATGGACATCATCCAGTACGCGGGCGGTTCACCCGCAAACTTCCTCGACGTCGGCGGCGGTGCCAACCAGCAGCAGATTGAGCATGCCTTCGAGATTCTGCTTTCAGACAAGAACGTACAGGCCGTCTTCATCAACATCTTTGGCGGCATTCTGCGCGTCGATACGCTGGCGCAGGGAGTCGTCGAAGCGGCGAAGAAGACGAATGTAAAGGTTCCCGTGGTGCTGCGGCTTGAAGGAACGAACGTCGAGCAGGGACGCGAAATATTGAAGCAATCCGGGCTCAACTTCATCATCGGTGAAACCATGCAGGACGCGGCGCAGAAAGTCGTTTCCGCGGCGAAAACAGCTTCTAGCCGCTAGCTATTAGCTACTAGCTTAAAACGAAGAATAAATGGGACAGGCCTTTCAGGATTTGCTGGTATGGCAACGTGCAATGGAAATGACCGTTTGTATTTACGAAGTAACGCTGGCATTTCCTCGTGAGGAGATGTATGGACTCACTTCACAGCTGCGACGTGCCGCAGTTTCTGTAGCAAGTAACATTGCTGAAGGGCGCGGAAGGTTATCTCAGGGAGAGTTTCGTCAATTTCTTGGGCTTGCTCAAGGTTCGAATTACGAGGTTCAGACCCAGTTGCTCGTTGCAAAGCAGTTGAAGATGGGCAAAACGGAATTATTGAATAAAGCTGAAAATCTTAGCATAGAGGTTGGTAAGATGCTCAGCTCATTGATCGCTTCGCTCGGAATGAAGAGCTAGAAGCTAGGAGCTAAAAGCTAATGGCTGTTTTAGTCGATAAAAATACTCGCCTCATTGTGCAGGGCATCACCGGCAAGGAAGGCACGTTCCATGCGAAGGGCTGCGCCGAATACGGCACGAAAGTTGTCGGCGGCGTAACCCCTGGGAAAGGGGGCACCATCCACGAAGGCTGGCCCGTTTTCGATACGGTCGAGAAAGCCGTTGCCGAGACAGGTGCCAACGCTACCGTTATCTTCGTTCCGCCACCGTTTGCAGCAGACGCAATTCTCGAAGCAAATGCGTCGGGCATTCCGCTGATTATCTGCATCACGGAAGGCATTCCGGTCAACGATATGGTGAAGGTCTGGAGCGTGCTCAAGCATTCGAAGTCCACGCTCATCGGTCCCAACTGCCCCGGTGTGATCTCGCCCGGAAAAGCAAAGATCGGCATCATGCCCGGACGCATCCACAAAGAGGGCAACATCGGCATTGTTTCGCGTTCAGGGACATTGACCTACGAAGCTGTCTACCAGTTGACTCAGCGCGGGATTGGCCAGTCGACGGCCATCGGCATTGGTGGTGACCCGATCATCGGCACCACGCACGTCGACGCGCTCAAGCTGCTCAATGAAGATCCCGAGACAGAAGCGATCATCCTGATCGGTGAAATCGGCGGAACGGCTGAGGAGACAGCTGCGGAGTATGTAAAGACGCACGTCAAGAAGCCTGTTGTAGGCTTTATCGCTGGACAGACCGCCCCTCCGGGACGCCGCATGGGGCATGCCGGCGCAATCATCTCAGGCGGGCAGGGAACCGCAGCCGAGAAGATGAAGGCGCTGACTGCGGCGGGTATTCACGTCGTCGAAAGCCCGGCTGCAATCGGCGAGACTGTGGCCAGAGTGATCGGCAAAGCTTAGCGCCCGAATCAATGTGGATCGGTTGGCAAAATAAAAGAGCAGGCTTCATGCCTGCTCTTTTATTTTTGCGAATTTCGCTATCTACTCTGTTGCAGGACTTGATGGGGTGTTCTTGGCGGTGACAGTCTTCTGCGCATCGGTCTTCTCAGCAGCCTGTTCCAGGGTGGTGGCCTGGGGTATATAGGTCAGTGCCTGATTGACCATCGGGTCCCACGCCGCGCGAACTTTCAATCCCTCGGCCTGGCCAAATTGTGTGGTGAAGATTTCAGCTTTGATGTTTGCCTTCACCCAATCCATGACGGCGTTCAGTTCCTGATCGGTGTAAGTAATCTCCTGCGCAGTGAGGAATTGCTTGAAGTCGCTCATCACATTGTCATCCACCTGGAAGTCCTTGGTGACGGTGCGATTTGCCAGGTAGTGCTTGGCGAAATTGAAGAAGGCATAATGTTCCGGCGACGTCAGCACTTCCTGAATGTGAGTAGCTTTCGGAGTGTCGATCTTATAGTCAGGCGTAATACCACCGCCACCGTAGACGGTGCGTCCGGAATCAGTCAGCTTGACTTCACGATCCTTGGCGTCTTGCGGCTGGTCATGGTTGTAGTAGTAATCGTAGAGCGAAACGCCACTATAGTTGCGCTGAATCAGACGTCCGCTGGGCGTGTAGTAGTGATAGGTTGTGAGCGCGAGCCCTGTGTTGTCTGACAACTGGTAAACCGTTTGCACCAGGCCTTTACCGAATGTTGTTTCGCCAACGACAATTGCGCGGTCATGATCCTGCAGTGCACCGCTGACAATTTCCGCTGCCGATGCGGTGCCGTGATTCACAAGAACAACAATGGGGTACGTCTTGCCGCCATTGCCGTGCATGGCATGGTAGGTCTGCTCGGGAAATGCGCGTCCGCGCTGCGAAACAATGACCTGACCTTTCTTAAGGAATTTATCGGAGGTTGAAACCGCCTCGGTGAGCAGGCCGCCCGGATTCCCACGCAGGTCAAGAATGAGCCCCTTGAGGTCAGGACCAAAGCCATCCAGAGCATCTGCCACTTCGCGGCCAGTCGCTTCCTGGAACTGGGTGATGTGAATGTAGCCGATACCGGGACGAATCTCTTCCTTGAGGTCGATGCTCGGATGTGGAATCTCGTCACGAACCAGGTCAAAAGTAAGTGGTGCTGCAGCGCCTTCGCGCGACACTGTGAGGTGAACATGCGTCCCCTTGGGACCTTTGAGCATGTTCGCCACTTCCTCGGAATTGAGGTTATCGGTGGCTTTTCCATCAACCGAGACGATCACGTCACCAGGACGGACACCTGCCTTATACGATGGGGTCCCCTCATACGGATAGAGAACAACAATCCGCTGTGCGCCGCCTACATTCTGCGGCTGAATGGTCATGCCCACACCGTAATACTTGCCGTGCTGGTCCTCGCGCATCTTGGCGTAGGCTTTAGGATCGTAAAAATTCGAGTGTGGGTCGAGCACGCGCAGCATGCCCGGAATCGCCCCGTCATAGATCGCCTTGTCCGGTTTGTCGCCGTCGAGGGGCTCCGCATAATTTTGCGACACGACGTCATAGACACTGGTGAAAGACTTCAGGCTGTCGCGGAATTGTGATTCGTCAGTGCTGGATTGCGCGCCGACTTTCTGGCTGACAATCATGCCTGCAAGGCCGCAGGCGGAAAAAAAGACTACTAAGGAGAAGACAGTGCGTCGAGTGCGGGATGGCATGATTGCGAGGACCCTCTGGGCAATCCTTCTGAAAAGTATAACAAGCCGGAGAAGAAAGAGCGTTCGACTTGCCGCATTTTTGCTACCCGCAAACGAAATCGTGGCGTCATTTCATTAGTTCAATTCGCAATCGGCTCCCTATAGTGTTTAGAATGTCGTAAGCGCAAGCCGAACCGTTTGAAAGCTCCAAACGCGGTGGGCGTTCAGGTTGAGACGTATACACATGATTTATCGATCCTTATCCCTTCCGGCCGCGTTCGCAGCGGGCATCGTGTTCCTGGCAATTCCAGCTCTCAGTCAGACCTCCGCCAAAACGTCGGCTCCGGCAACACCGCAGACGCCGTATCAGGGTATGGTGGTCGAGGAGATTGTAGCGCGCGTCAACGAGCAGGTCATCAGCAAGTCGGACTATCAGCGTGCCGATCAGGAACTAGCGACACAGGCCCAGCAGCAGGGTTGGTCGCAGCAGCAGCTTTTTGAAGCAAGACATGACTTGCTCCGCGATTTGATTGATCAGCAATTGCTCCTTTCTAAAGGTAAAGATCTGGGGATCACCGGCGAGACGGAAACGGTCAAGCGTCTCGACGACATTCGCAAGCAGAACCACCTGGACAGCCTGGAAGATCTGCAGAAGGCAGCGGAGTCACAAGGCGTTTCTTATGAGGATTTTAAGCAGCACATTAAAGACGGCATCATCACGTCTTCAGTGATTCGCGATGAAGTCGGCAGGCGCCTCAACCTCAGCCAGGCCGACGTACAGAAGTACTACGACGCGCATAAATCTGATTTCGACAGTCCGGAACAGGTCCACTTGAGCGAAATTCTGGTTCCCACAGCGAATCCGGACGATACCGCACAAGTAGCAGCTGCGCAGAAAAAGGCCGATGACGTTGTCGCAAAACTGAAATCGGGTTCAGACTTCGCGCAATTGGCGAAGACGGAATCGGGTGGCCCTACAGCCGCGCAAGGCGGGGAACTGGGCGAGTTTCGCCGGGGCCAGTTGGCGAAGATTCTCGAAGACCAGACCTTTAATCTGAAGCCGGGCGAGTATACGGAGCCGATCCGCACCAAGCAGGGCTTCGTCATCCTGAAGGTTACCGAGCATACGCAGGGCGGCGTGCAGCCGCTTAAGGATGTTGAGCCACAGGTAGAAGACGCTCTCTACAGCCAGAAAATGGCTCCGGCGCTGCGCCAGTATCTAACCAAATTGCGTGAAGATGCCTACGTCGAAATCAAGCAGGGGTATGAAGATTCCGCTGCCACTCCGAATGAAATCAAGCCTACAACTACATACAGCGCCTATGCGCCGCCGACCGGAAAGAAGAAAAAGCCGGTAGAACGGACACGCTACCGGCAGAAGTCGACCAAGACGCAGCCTGTGACGGAAACGGCAGGCGTTCCCGCTAATGTTCCTTCGCTGGCGGATGTACCCCAGGGCAACGCAACCCAGCCTGCGGCTGCTACAGAGACGGCGCAGAGTGAGACGCCTTCAGCCTCTGCAACCACTCCTGCTGCAGCTCCAGCGGCCAAAGCTCCTGCCAAAAATTCGCAGGTTGCAAGCACGGCAGTAGAAAAGCCGGGCAAGAAAGAAAAGATTCGCTACGGCCAGGCTCCGCGTGAGACGCTACCTGCTGCTCCGACGAAGACCGAGGACGCGGGCGCGAACGCCGAATCGGGCGGCACACAGGTCGCTACCAACAATGTGCCACCAAATATGCAGGTCGTCGGACCCGATGGCTCGGTAGAGAATCAGCCTGTTGAAGCAAAGCCGGAGAAGACGCGATACGCAGCGCGCGCCAAGGAACCGAAGCAAAAGAAGGTGAAGGACAAGAGCGATCCTTTCGCTCCTTCGCCTGAGACTTCGGATGAACTGGCTACGCGTCAGGAACAGTCCACCCCGTTGGGCCTGAACGGCGATACAACCAAGGCTAAGAAGGCGCCCAAGCCAACGGAGAAGACACGTCTTTCTGACAAGACCAAGGAGAAGCCGGAGAGCGATCAGCAGCCAAATCCGAGTGCGGCGCCAGCGGGCCAGCCGACAACGCCTTCTGCTCCTGCGCCGACTCCGGCTGCGACCCCGGCCCCGACTCAGACGACTAATCCGCAGTAAATAGGCGCGATTCGGCAAAAGCGAATGAAAGATCTGTTTGTCGGGGATTTAGGAAAGTTTGAAAATCAGGTGGTGACAGGCTTCTTTGCCGTCACCATGAAACAGGTGCGCAGCAGGAAAGACGGCGCGCCTTACTTCGCCTTGACGCTTGGCGACTGCACCGGACAAATCGAATGCCGCATGTGGGAAGTTGCCGACGCTCAGGAATTTGACGCAGGCGACGTCGTCAAGGCCCGCGGACAAGTTTCGCGCTACCAGGACAGGTTGCAACTGACGCTCGACAAAATTCGCCGAGCCGATTCTTCTGAGTTCGATCTCGGAGATTTTGTCCCCAAAACCTCGCGCGATATTGAGGAATTGTGGGCGGAACTGAATGGATACGTCGCCAGTTTCACGAATCCACACCTGCAAGCGCTGCTCCGCACTTTCCTTGACGATCCAGAGATTGCTCAGGCACTCAAGAGCGCGCCGGCGGCCAAGAGCATGCACCATGCCTGGGTTGGCGGACTGCTGGAGCATATCGTTTCCTTGCTCGGCGTCAGCGACCTCGCAGCGCGTCATTATCCGGAAATCAATCGCGACCTGCTCCTGACGGGAGTGGTTCTCCACGACATCGGCAAACTCCATGAATTGCGCTGGGGCACCAGTTTTGACTACACGCTCGAAGGTCAGCTTATCGGCCACATCTCGATCGGCGTTGTGATGGTCGAGAAAAAGCTGGCCCATCTCCCGGATTTCCCCGAAAATCTGCGCATACTGGTCGAGCACATCATCCTGAGCCATCACGGTAAATATGAGTTTGGGTCGCCCAAACTGCCCATGATTCCGGAAGCGCTTCTGCTGCATTATCTTGATGATCTCGATGCCAAGATGCAGACTATGCGCAGCGAATTTGCTCGCGCCGAGACGCAAGGCCGCGCTCCGGGACAACTCACCGAGTGGGTACGGGCGCTGGAGCGGCCGCTGTTGAACACAGCCGGATATCTGGGAGAACAACCGCGGCCCCTAGAACTAGAGTTGGAAGAACCTGTGCCAGAGGAGGAAGCGAATGCCTTACCTGCTGAAGACTGAGCCGACCGTGTACTCAATGAGCGACCTGGAGCGCGACGGTGAAACCATATGGGATGGTGTTACGAATCCAGCCGCGGTGAAATTTCTCCGCAGCATGAAGCCAGACGAGAAACTGGTGATCTATCACACCGGCGATGAGCGTACAGCAGTGGGCACGGCAAAGGTGGTGTCTGTAGACGCAGCGAATCCAAAGGTTCCCAACGTGCGCATTAAAGCGGGCAAGCCAATCAAGACACCGCACACGCTGGCTGAGATCAAGGCGCACAAACTCTTTGCCGATTCACCCCTTGTGAGCCAGGGTAGATTGTCTGTGGTGCCTCTCACCGAGGCGCAGTACGACTGGCTGACGGGTGAATAAGCCCGTCGTGCTGCGCTACAATCATTACTGGCACAGCACACAGAATGTTACGCTTTTCAACCGCAGGTGAGTCGCACGGCGAAAGTTTGATTGCCTTGGTTTCAGGGCTACCCGCCGGCGTCGACGTCGATACAAATTTCATCAATCGCGAATTGTGGCGCCGCCAGCAGGGCTATGGCCGCGGCGGCCGCATGCGCATTGAGCGGGATACTGCGCACATTCTTTCCGGCGTGCGGCATGGCAAGACAATTGGATCTCCCGTCGCCATTGAAATTGAAAATCGCGACTGGAAGAACTGGACAGATATTCTCCCTATCGAAGTTGGCGATCCATCGAAACACAAGGCCGTCGCATCGCCTCGTCCTGGCCATGCGGATCTCGCAGGCGCACTGAAATACGACTTCCCGGATGCGCGCTATGTACTCGAGCGGGCATCGGCACGCGAGTCAACGGCGCGTGTCGCCGCGGGCGCCATAGCAAAATCGGTACTTCTGCAACTTGGAATTGATATTGCAAGCCATGTGATTCGTGTGGGCCATGCAGAACTGG
>DATGAD010000006.1:0-2372 GCA_035313725.1 Alloacidobacterium sp.
CAAGATGATGGAGCAGGGCAAACTCCTCATCCCTGCCATCAATGTCAACGACTCGGTGACCAAGTCGAAGTTCGACAACCTCTACGGCTGCCGCGAGTCGCTGGCGGACGGCATCAAGCGCGCCACCGACGTCATGGTCGCCGGCAAGGTGGCCGTGATCTGCGGATATGGCGACGTGGGCAAAGGCTCGGCGCATTCACTGCGCGGCATGGGCGCCCGTGTCATCGTAACCGAAATCGACCCCATCAACGCCCTGCAGGCTGCGATGGAAGGCTTTGAAGTCACAACCCTCGAAGACACGCTGGGACGCGGCGACATCTACGTCACCTGCACCGGCAACCTGGACGTCATCACCCTCGACCACATGAAGGCGATGAAGGATCAGGCGATCGTCTGCAACATCGGCCACTTCGACAACGAAATCCAGATGGATCTCCTCAACACCGAGACCGGGGTAAAGAGGATCAACATCAAACCGCAGGTTGATCAGTATGACTTCCCCGACGGACACAGCATCTTTGTCCTGGCGGAAGGCCGTTTGGTAAATCTTGGCTGCGCTACCGGACACCCGAGCTTCGTGATGAGCAACAGCTTCTCCAACCAGACGCTGGCGCAGATCGACCTCTGGAAGAACAAGGACGTCTACAAGGTCGATGTCTATACGCTGCCCAAGAAGCTGGATGAGGAAGTGGCTCGTCTGCATCTGGAGAAGATCGGCGTCAAGCTGACAACGCTTTCGCCAAAGCAGGCGGAGTATCTAGGCGTCTCACCGGAAGGCCCGTACAAGTCAGAGCACTACCGGTACTAAAGTTGGTAGCAAGAAGGGTGCCCCATCCTGACGCAGTCAGGGTGGGGTTTTTCGTTTTCTTCGAGCTTGTCATCCTGAACGCAGTTGAAGGATCTGCTGTTTGCTTCGAAGCAAACTTCGCTTAAAACGGCCGCGCCCCTGAAACAATCCCAGCCTGGCCTGACCGCAGCGCCCATTGTCCATCACGCTTTTCGAGATACACCCATTCACCCTGCCCGCAAAAGCTTCCACACCAGTTCAGCATGTAGACCAGAGCACCTGTGCGGCGCGCGCTGAAGTACACATCGCTGAAATAGGTAATCCCGCCACAGTTCGAATATTTCTGGTTGCCATCGCCGGCAGTGGCCGAGGTACGCGACGCGCGGAACGCATTCGCCTCATCCGACGAAAGCACCACGTACTGTGAATTTGAGCTGTGCGGCAGGCTCATACGCTGATACTTCCGCGTATTGAAGTCGGCCAGCGCCTCCTGAAACGGCCTGGGATCGTTCCCCGGAGGCTGGAGCTGCGCATCCGGAGCGAGCGAGGGGTTCATATCGTCAATGTTGACGGTCGTATCCGCAATCGCCCAGCACTGGTTCTGGCCGCGCCCGAGGTTCTGGAACACAGCGCCGTTATGAAGCAGCGCGGAGTAAACCGCGCCGATATCGTGCTGATCCGCAGCCGTGTGGACAGGATCGGGGGGCTTTGCGAAGGCCGAACCGGTGAGTACCCCTGCCAGGAGAATCGACAGTCCCCACCGCATCTTCATAGCTTTAATGGGCTCCAGCAGTGTCCCATGGAGCGGGTGAGCGCGCGATGGGATTCTTGTCTCGCCCCTTCAGGCGATCGTAAAAATAATCGTCGCTTGTAGTGCCGATGGACTCGTTATACAGGCTAGGCGAGCCGACAGCCTCTTTCAGTTCTTCGCTGAAGCGGTGAATCGCCTTCAGGTGATCCGCCGTCGCCGCAATCTCCAAGTGCTTCGTTTTCAAGGATTTCTGGAAGCCGCGATCGAGCAGGTGGGCAGTCTCGCCGCCCAGCACAAAGCCCGGACGCGCAGCGAAAGCCACGCTTCCGTCACTCGCTTTCGCAATCGCAGCGGCGCAGCCATGCTTCTGCACCCGATATTGCCCTGCGACCCCGGAAACGGGTTGCACATCAAATTGAGAGCTGCGAAGGTTTGCGAGAATTTCGTCGAAGGTAAGCTGCTTCGTTTTTCTAGGCATAGCGGTAAAGGCACGGCAGAGGCTACACTTAGAGATAAGCTGCCGCGTGCTTTCACTGTCGCACACTTTTGCCGCAGGCTGCAACGCAATCGTATGGCAACGTACTCGGTCCTCTCCCAGTCTATGGGCTCGACTCTTCTGGAACGCATCGGTAACACACCCTTGGTGCGTCTGGAGCGCCTGATCGCCCATCTGCCGGGAATTCAGATCCTGGGCAAGGCCGAGTGGGCCAACCCCGGCGGATCGGTGAAGGACCGCGCTGCCTCCTCGATCGTCTCCGCAGCCATAAAGCAAGGCCGTCTCGGGAAAGGCCAGCACCTCCTCGACGCCACCAGCGGCAACACCGGCATCGCCTA
>DATGAD010000007.1:0-16691 GCA_035313725.1 Alloacidobacterium sp.
GCAGTCAATGATCAAGTTGTGATGGAGGTGAGTGAAGCCGCAGCCGCAGAGGTTATCTTTTTCGCAAACGGCGAGATCGTGGCCACGACACTGGGCGAGAAGCACCGACAGGGAGCAATGGATCAGAAGGAAGCGCTCCTCAGTCATCCCCTCAGCAGCGATGACGTATGGCTTGACCGCGAGCACTACATCCATGCTTCCGTCACCCTGTCGCGCGCAGGCGAACCACTTATCCAGTTGGTCGTTCTCAAGTCCTATGATCAGGCAAGCCGCTACCTCACACAGCTGAACCATCTGCTCTTTGCGCTGCTTGCTTTTGTGCTCCTGGTCAGCGGAACGCTCGCCACATACATTTCGCGCACGATCACACTCCCCGTGGAGACTCTGGTGCTGGGCGCTCGCGCACTGGGCGCGGGTAATTTCGACTACCCGTTCCAGAATAAGGGCGCCCGGGAAATACAGGAACTTAGCACGGCTTTTGATCGAATGCGCACGCGCCTGCAAAAGTCTCAACAGGAACTGCTTGCTTCGGAGCGACTTGCCACCATTGGAAGAATGGCCAGCTCAATTTCTCATGACCTGCGGCACTATCTCTCCGCGGTATACGCTAATGCGGAATTCCTTGGATACGATGCTGCAAGCCCTTCGGAACGAGCTGAACTGCTTGCGGAAGTCCGCCTTGGCGTAGAAGGAATGACGGAACTGATCGATTCACTTCTGCTATTCAGCAGAACCGGCCAGGCTCTTCAACCGACGTATGAATCGTTGCCTTTTCTGGTGGAGCGGGCTCTGCATATGGTTCGTACCCACCCGGATGCGCAGGACGTGAGCTTCGCTTTCGATGCCCTGCCCCAGATCGAGATATGGATGGACGCGCTGAAAATCGAGCGCGCTATCTATAATCTCTTGCTCAACGGGTGTCAGGCGGCAAAATTAAATGCACGCACGGCATCCGTTCACATATCTCTTTCAGAAACAGAAGAGTGGATCAGGCTGTACATTACGGATAATGGGCCCGGAGTGCCGGATTCAATTCGCGTGACACTGTTTCAGCCCTTTGTGAGTGAAGGCAAGCAGGGCGGCACCGGGCTGGGACTGACGCTGGCCAACAAAATCGCACAGGAACACGGCGGAAGCGTAGCTCTTGAAGAGTCCCAACCCGGAAGAACGGTTTTCTCTCTTTCACTTGCGAAAGCTACTCTACGAAAGCTTGCAGATTTGGTTCAGAATCACGAAACAACGGTTACCCCCCACTGAGGGGAGACTCCCGGAAAGACTTCGCTTACTCAAGGATGTCAACAATGAATCGGGAAAGAACAAGACGCAGCTGCGGCATCATACTTGCCCTTACAGTGTTTCTCGGTGCGGGCATGGTTGACGCTCAACAATTGGAGTCCCACCCGGGCAATGCTCCAGGCAAAAGCGATTCTGGACGAATGGAACAGCGGATGGATCAGCTACTGGCCGCAGTGGATAGCATGCGCCAGAAACTGGACCAGTCACAGCATGAGATGGAGCAAATGCGCGCTGAATTGCAGGCGCTGAGAGATCAACTCGCCCAGACCCGCAGTAGCGAACAGCCAACGCAAGCTGCGTCGGCGCTGCAATCAAGCGTGCAGCAACTGCAGGAGCAGACCGATGTGCTGCAGGCGGAGGTAAAGCAGCACGATCAGACCAAACTCGAAAGCCTGTCGAAATACCCTGTCCGTATCTCCGGCATGCTTCTCTTTACCTCGCAATTGAACGGCAGCAATGTCGATGACATCGATCTCCCAATTATCGCGCGCCCGGCATATGGCCATCAGCCACAAGGCAGTCTCAGCGCAACCGCCCGTCAGACAATTCTCGGACTAGAAGCGACAGGACCCTCACTTTGGGGAGCCCGCTCATCGGCGGATATCAATGTAGACTTCTTCGGTGGGATTCCATACGCCGACTACTCCACCAGCGCCGGACTTTTACGATTACGCACGGCTCACGCGAATCTCGAGTGGTCACACCGCTCGCTAGCCGCCGCCTTTGATAAGCCTCTGGTTTCGCCGCTGGAACCCACATCGTTTCTGAGCGTCGGAGAACCCGCCCTGGCATGGTCGGGCAATCTATGGACATGGGCGCCTCAGCTTGAATTCAAAGACAGCTCGCTGCTTTCGAACAGGAGACTGGGGTTAGAGGCTGCTCTGATCGATGTTCCTGCCCCTGGTCCACCGACGACATTTGGCATACCTACCCCCAGTCCCTCAGAGCAAAGCCATCAGCCGGGATACGAAGCCAGATTGAGTTATGCGATACCCTTTGGCGACCGCTCGATCGAGATGGGTACCGGCGGCTATTACAGCAGGCAAACGTATGAGTATAACCATCATCTGGATGCATGGGCAGGAACAGTAGACTGGAGAATTCCATTCACGCAGCATCTTGAGTTCTCGGGCGAGTTCTATCGAGGTCGCGGTATCGGCGGTCTTGGCGGAAGCGCCTTCAAAGACTACGCGCCTTTTGCAAACGATACGATCCAGCGCGGCCTGGATGCAGAGGGCGGCTGGGGACAATTCAAGATCAAAATGACTCGTTCGCTTGAAGCTAATTTCGCCATCGGCGATGACAATGCATTCGCGAACGATCTGCGTGGTTCAGACCTGGAATCGCTGCAAGACGAATACCAGAACCTGGCCCGTAATCGCACTGGATTTGCGAACGTGATCTATCGCCCAAAAACGTATCTGCTCTTCTCCGCAGAGTACAAAAACATTTATAGCTGGCCTATCTCAGGGCAGGCCAACTCAAACCAAAGCCTCGGCCTCGCCGCAGGATATCTCTTCTAGATGTGTGCCATGGTTTCAAGCTCCGTGCGATTTTTCGCTGCTCTGCTGGTGCTGCTTTCCTGCAGTGCGGGATTTTCTCAATCATCCGACGTAGTGGCTCATGTTGAAGTTAGTCGCGCGAACAAGCAGAAGGCATCGCATGTTCAGTCGTCTGGCGTTGTGGTGTGGCTCAGCCCAATCTCGTCTGATCCGGCAACTTCCGCCAGACCTGGACATTTTCGACTGGTACAAAAAGATAAGAGCTTTAACCCGCACTTATTGGTTGTGCCGTTGGGAAGTTCGGTCGATTTCCCGAATATGGATCCTTTCTTCCACAACGTCTTTTCACAATTCAACGGCAAACGCTTTGACCTTGGACTGTATGAGGAAGGCAGCGACAAAACGGTCCGCTTCGATCATGAGGGCGTCTCCTACATTTTCTGCAACATTCATCCTGAGATGAGTGCCGTCGTTATCGCCCTCGCAACTCCGTACGTGGGAGTTTCCAGCCCACAAGGAAATATAGAACTGCACAACGTTCCTCCGGATACTTACGAAATGCGAGTATGGGCTGAAGGAGTGAATGCAAAAGACCTCAATACCTTGACTCGCCGCGTGCGCATCGGCTCAACTCAAACTGACCTTGGTGTTATTCAGCTCACAGAAAACGGCGCAGGTAACGCTCACAAGAATAAGTACGGCGAAGACTATTTCCCTGATCGAGGATCGACTTACTGAGAAGTCTCTTCGACGACATGCGTGGTACGCATCTGCGACCCTCCCATCGCTCCCCTGAAGAATCCGGCTGCAAGCAGCGCAATGAGTGCGATGCCGAAGAGCGCAGAAGGGTATCCGTATCGATCGAAGACCCATCCCGCCAGAGCCGCGGCGATGAGTTGAGAGACGGACATAACGAGGCTGTTCGATGCTGATGCTCCGCCTCTCTGCTCTGCAGGCACGTTGCCCATGAGCAGGCTGTAGAGTCCAGGTTCGTTCATCCACTGAAAAGCAGTGAGCCCTACATAGATCGCTGCGGCCGTTAGCGGGCTACCGACGATTGCCAGCAAGCACAGGCACAGGCAGGCAGCAAGCTGCGTAAAGACGATGCCGTGAATCAGACCAAAGCGCCGGAATAAAAAAGGTACAGCCAGCACAGCGAGAACCTGCGCCGACTGTGAAACAGTGAAGACCGTGCCGATGGAGCGCAATGGCATATGCAGGTGTCGCGCAAAATAAACAGTGGCAAAGGGACTGAACGATCCCGTCACAAGGGCCCAAATCGCAACAGCTGGCAGAAAGCGTCGCAGAAAGGGTGACAGCAGAGGCCGAGTCTGCGCCGGGAGATCGATGCTGGAGAATGAGAGCCTCGCAGCCGGCACGATTGCGCATGCCGTAATGCTGCACGCGAAAAGAAGAGTCATTTGATCTGGGGCGAGCCTGAGCGCCATGGAGTGAAAACTTACAAACCAGCCGGGCAGCCGGCTGCCTGCCAAGCCGCCCAAAGCTCCGACTCCAATACCGAGCGAAAAGACGAGACTGAAAGCAAACGGGCGTTGCTGCTCGTTTGTCGTGTGGGCCACAGTAGGAGAGATGCACACCGCCCACAACGAAAGCACCATACCCGCGAGAATCGCCAGGACAAGCTGAAACGGAAAAGCGAGCACGATCGCGCGGACAGAGAAGATGCATGGAGCCAACAGGAAACAACAAATCAAGGCGCGCAGAAGGCCCTTTTTCTGGATGAATCGACCCGCGGGAATGGCTCCTATCAAGTTTCCTGCCGCCATGGCGCTGGTGAGCAGGCCCAATCTCCTTTCGGTATACCCGTGGCTAACTAGAAACAGATTGAACAGAAAGAAGTAGATTGACAGGCCCCAGTTAAAAAAAAAGAGGCAACGAGAAAAGTCCAGAATTGTCGTTTCAGCTGGCGCTGCGAAAGCCACAAACAAATACCCTGATAAAGCGTCGTTGGAATCAGCCGCGCATACACCGTAAGCCTCGAGATTAAATACGCCAAATATGCGACATATGGATTCGACCTTCCAATCGGCCTGAGCCGGCGGTTCTCAAGCGGGATTGCTGGCGTGCCCATGCCCGGAATCCGTGACGGCACGAGTGCGCGTTTGAGTAACCGACGTTTTTTTTCTGGCGAGCTGATCAGAGCCGTATGCAGCCATACCCCGGACTTGTTCCGGCGAAACATTCTTTCCAGAGAAGACCCAGTAAAACGATGCAGCCATTCTTGAATTTTCGGATCAAGTTGCTGGCAGACCTCTAGAACCTCTTCATGGACATGACAGCAAAACCAGGATCTGGCATGGGAGAACGCAATTGCCTGCAAAGCTCGAAGCGAATCGCTGTGAGTTTGCTTCCACGCTCTCCAAAACTCTACGTCCTCCGCATGTCCGTGAAGAAACGTCGCCAGCTCGTGCACATGATGAATCACCCAATCCTCGTTAACCAGACCGCGAAGGATGTGGAGCGCCAGATAAGCGAGGTGGTCCACAGGAGCAAGACCGGGAAATGACATCTCTCCAAGCGTTCGCTTGATGCGGCGTTCCCAGAAGTGGTCTACTTCCGGCACAGAAAGGCAGTAAACACTCTCATTCCACAGACAGAAATGCAGTTCGACCGAGAGCGGCATATCAGGATCAAATGCATTGCCGCGCCATTGCCAGCTGCTGGGTCGAATCATGGTTGGCAAATGATCGGCGCGGCTATAGTCAACAGTCTCTTCAGGCTGATAGCCGATGCCCAGCAATGCTGTTCTGGCTCGGGCAATACTTTCTTTCGGACAATAGATGTCCAGGTCCGATTGCACGCGGAGACAAGCATCAGCAACATACTCTGGAGCCTGCGTGAAGCCTTTGATCACGAGGTACTCAACGCCGGCCTGATCCATGGCATCAGCCACTTCCCTATATGTGGCCTTGACGTGTTCAAAACGCGCAGCATTATCGGTAACATTTCTTTTCAGGCGCTCCGCTACCCACAAAGGAAAGCCGCTCGTGTCAACTTGAGCCAGCCGCAAGGTCAAGTGCGCCAGGTCGCAGAAGCGCAGAAGCGACTCCCACTCGCGCTCTTCGAGTTCCAAAAGCGCTTCTGTGGTCGCTCCCTTAAGCTGAAGGGCTGCAATCAGGGCAGCCAGTTCCCGCGGGATCCGCGGCGCGCACATTCCATTTCCGATCGGATGACGATCCATCAAGCCTTACCTTCCTGTATCCGCCAGTCGTTCCAGCCGCTCAACGGCCCAGTCCAAATCGCGATAACGCAGTTCAAAGATTGGTACTGACAGCAAGCGATCTACCGCGGCTTCCTGTGCGGAGCGCGATTGAGTCGCAGCCGTAATCGATTTCATGAACCACGGAAGGACGGAGGAACGTGAAAGGGGAACCAGGCCGTCGGCACTCTGACTCCGCCGATTCAAAAAAACGACATACTCAACAGTTGCAGAATCAGATGTCTTAAGATCGGGCATCTCAGACGTTGGGACTTCAATCGACGGTTTCCCAGTCGCGCGAGGGGTGATCGGTTTCCCCTCAAGCTCGGGAAATAGATCGACTCCGGAGCTGCGGAATCGTATCTTATGAGCATTCCCAGTCACCAGCGGATCAACGCCGTCCAGAAGCAGATAGCTCGAATCGTCGCACACATATGTCCAGCCCGCACGAGCTCCCGCATAGGCGAGAGAAGACTTTCCTACGCCGGAGTCGCCGCATAGCAACATCCCGGTGCCAAGTGGACAGACACATGCTGCATGCACCGGAGCTGCGTGCAGAGAGGTGATCGTTGCCAGCGCTGCGGCTTCCAGAAAGTGATATCGAAAATATGGAAGAGAGTCTGCAGTCGACGGTGTAATCGCTCCGAATGAACGGTTATTGTTGAAATCACAAATGACGAAGTTGCGAGCATCGGCAATGCAGAGCAGAAGATTTGACTGCATCCAGCAGACGGGAGCAGGAGGCAATGCGGAATCACCATTTTCGACTCCATGCACTTCAATGCGAATTTCCATCCGGGTATGCGTGAACTTCGGCAGAAAGAACTTCCAGCTTTCTTCAGCAGCGGCGATGACCGCCGGTGAGTTGGAAAAGACATCGAGCGGAAATCCCAGTGGAAAATACGTAGCGCGCAAAGGAAGTTCGACCTGTGGCAAAAGTGAAGTCTCTTCGACCACTTCCATGCCATTGCTCGTCTTCATACCGTCTGCAACCAGCACCGGCGATCTCTTCAAGTGGACAATCTCGTGTCCAGTGACGCGAGCGGGCCGGCCTTCGTTGCTGTGCCCCGCCGGGTATAGAAAGTGGTCATTTGTTGTCTGTGTCAAATTCATCACCTGAATAAATTCACGGCTCGCCAAGGCTGGCGGCAAATGCCGCCGCATTGCATCAGTCCGGTTTCACATGAACTGTGAAAAGCATGGAGCCGTGCCCGCTCCCGCAAAATCTTCCGCACTTACCCTGAAAATCACCGGCTTTATCTGCAGTAAACGTAACGTCCGCTGGGTGCCCCTTCGATACCTGCTGATTGACTCCGAGATCCTTAATCAAGAGGCTGTGAGGAACATCGTCGGAAACGAGATGCAACTTAACCGTCTCCCCCTTCTTGACTGTGATTTCCGCAGGCTCAAAGCTAAAGCGCTTGGCGTGGATCTCGATTGTCTGCCCTTCCTGGGCCCACAACCTTGAAGGCAGTTGCGCAAGAGTGCCGATGACGAGCAGCACCGCCAATCTTGATATCTTTGTCATGAGAATTTATTTCCTTCGTTTGTTGATAGATTTGCGTTACCGTTCAACCTCGACGTTCAAGCTCAAAGCTGCTAAGCCTAAGGCGCCATGTACTTGAGCAGTAATTGCTCGTCCTGACGAGATAGGCGGGCGCGCACCCGCATGTGCATGATGATCGTTCCAGTAACGCGTTGCGGAATACTCATTGGCGGCAAATGACAGCGCGAGCAGTTAGCCTGAAAAACCTCCTCGCCTGTAACCTCCTGAGTCTGGCCGTTGTTCTTGCTGGTTGTTGTGGGCTTTTGATCGTTCCGGGTCGGGGACGAATCCTGTTGGAGCGCAGCAGCGCCCAACCCTCCCAGCAACAAAACGAACAACAATGAGAGAGCTGCTATATAGCGCTTCATTTCTTCCTCTCAGGCCAGAGCGGCAGCGTGAAGCGATAGGTCACACCCGCGTTCCAGATATTCGCATCCTGCTGCGAGCTAAAACTCCTGCCATAACTGGACACCAGTCTCAAGTTGTCGCGGAAGTAGTAATTAAGGCCGAAATCAAACTGCTGCGTGTTGACTCGTGGCAGCGCGTTGCCTCCGCCGTTCAAAGCAAAGAATTGTTGCATTCGTCCTACGGCCTGAACGCGCCGCAGAAATGGAGGAATCTGGAACTTCTCGAAACGGTAGGCGGTTTCCAGCCAATATCCATTTCCGGTATGGGTGTAATCGTATTCGGCCTTCAAATCGAGTGAAGTTGTAGGGGGTTGCCACGAGACGTAAGCGGCCACGTTGTTGACCTCGCGATCCTGCAGAAACCGCTGATATGACGTACCGATCTCAAGACGAGGGTGAGTCAGATAGATGCTCGTATCGCCACCCGCCGTTCGCGCTGCCTGAAGTTGATTGATACTGCTGCGCGCGGAAAAGTACGCGGTATATTGCACCGTGTACTTCGGCGTTTGTTGGGCGACCCCGCGCAGCATGATCCCATCGCCGGCGCCACTTGTGAGGACGCCTATGTTTGCATCGATCGGAGCGTCCTGCAGATTTCTGATCCAGAAGGGCACCAACCGTTCGTTATAAAGACCAAACGGCAGCACATACTTGCCGGCTACAACCATCACGTGGCTATTCGCAAGCCAGTCGAGCTGTGCATAGTCGACGTTCTTGAGTACCTTCCCCGTAAATGGGCCAGACGTTAGGTTCTCCCGCTGAAAGAAGCCGAAGAATTCCGTGCGCGACTCAAGCAGAACATGGGAACCAAAAGGAACAAGCAGGACCGGAGTAATCTGCGGCTCCAGGGTTGGGACGCCGCCATCCACGTTATGGATATAACCGATGCCGCCGGAAATAACCGGAACATGCCCTGCATGGTTCTCGGCATCGCTCGTATCCTGGGCGTAGACAAGCACTGGAAGACAAAGCGCCAATGCGACGATGAAACGAAGCCGCCTCAACTGGTGAACAAAACGCAAGATATCTGACTCCATCTCTTCGTGAACTCGCTCTTCGGGGCCTCTATCCCCCGCGAAGTGCATCGTGATTTAAGTCGGAGTATAGGCAGACGAGCCATCGGGCATGTCATACAGATGTAATTGCTCTGTCACTCTTAAACCACTATTCGAATGACCAGCACGGCAGAGGCTCAAGGCGCTCACGGATGCAAATGCGTGTCTGCCGCAGGACGGCACGCATTCGATACCTTTTCTCAGCAGGTAGATACGCGTGGTTGCGATGCGCATTCCTGTAAATCAGGCCTTGTTCAATGATGAGCACCCGTTCACAAAATTCTGTAGAGGTCCCGTAGGAGAAACAAAGACCTCACGAAATACTGACAAGGCAATGACAAGTTGATTGCGGTTGCAATCAATACTGGGGACTCATTCCAGAGGAAGAGACCCCACCATGATCTACTCAGCAGCGAAACTCGATTGCAAATGCCGAAGGACTTCTGATCCGAGAATCAGCTCACCGGTGAAAATATCTTGGCTACAATACCGGCTAGCTATTACTCTGCTCTTCCTCGTCGCTCCATGTTTCTGCAATGCGCAGACACCCGGCACCGGGGCGGTGTCGGGAATCGTCGCAGACCCGTCAGGCCGTCCTGTCGACGGAGCGGAAGTGACTGCGACCAGTGATGCGATGGGAATGAGCCGTGTCGTAAAAACGGCTGGCGGAGGAGTGTTTCATGTGCCGGTGCTTCCGCCGGGAACCTACTCCATCAGTGTGAGTGCATCAGGGTTTGCGACCGCGGTATCTCCCAAAGTGGAGGTCACAACCAGCGAGACCACGTCAGTTCATGTGGACCTGCAGGTGGCTGGAGCGAAGGCAAGCGTTAATGTGACTGCAACCAGCACGGTCCTAGATACGGAGGGCTCGACTCTTGGTGGAGTGGTTGACGAGGCTGCGATCCGTGGCCTGCCTCTTTCAACCCGGAACTACACACAGATTCTCGGTCTGTCGCCTGGAGTGATTGCGGACTTGCCCACGCCTACCGTTCTCGGCAACGGAACGCAAAATGTCGCCACGCAGGGCGCAACGCCGACGGCCAACAACATTCAATTCAATGGCATCGACGCGAACAACCTGCTTGAGAACTCCGCTGCCACGGCGCAGAACTATGAGATCGGCACAGCGGTGCCCGCACCGGATACGATCCTGGAGTTTCATGTGCAGACGGCAAATTACGATGCCGCCTATGGAAGAGGTTCAGGGGCCAATGTGGACCTGATCAGCCGTGCCGGTTCGAATCATTTTCATGGCGAGATCTGGGAGTTTGCCCGAAACAATGTCTTCAATGCCAACGACTTCTTCTCCAAGCTCGCGGGGCAATCGCGCGCTGACCTGAAACAGAATCAGTTCGGAGGCGCCATCGGTGGTCCTGTGTTGCAGGATCGCGCGTTCTTCTTCTTCACGTATCAGGGAACCCGGCAGATCAATGGGCTGGGAACGACTCGCACTGCGATTCTTCCACTGTTCACGCAGGACAGATCGGCGACGACGCTGGGCGCGCAGTTCTGCCCGGACACTCATATCAACAGCCAGGGGCAGCCCTCGCAGGGTTACCAGACGACGGCTGGCGGTGCGCAGGTGGCATGCGATGGCTCAAATATCAATCCTGTGGCTCTCGCTGTACTGAACGCGAAATTGCCAAACGGACAGTTTGCTGTACCTTCACCGCAAGCACCGCTGCCTGCGAGCCCGGGCCAGGACGCTTCCAATCTGCTTCCTGTCGGCATTTCGACATATCATCCTGATGCGCACTTTAACGAGGACCAGTACTCGGCGAACCTGGACCAGACGCTGTCTCGTACAAATGCGTTGTCGGAGAGATTCTTCTTCTCAAACATCAATGTACAACTTCCTTTTTCACCAAATGGGGCCAATGTGCCGGGCTGGGGCACAAATGCCACGGGGAAGGACACGCTCTTTGTGGTTGCGGATACGCACATCTTCAGTCCTAACCTGGTTAACGTAGCGCGCCTGGGGTACACGCGTTATGACGGTCTGGCAGCAACGCTGAATCCGTTCACAGCACAGCAAATCGGCATCGGTGTTCCGACCGGCACGCCTGATGCGAGCGCGAACATGCCTTCGATCACAGTAGGCGGCTTCGCGATCGGCGATGGGGGTACGCCTTCGGATTGGTCGGTCACGAACAGCTATATCGGCCAGGATACGGTCGCACTCACGCGGGGCCGCAGTTACATGCGCTTCGGCGTTGAGGTCAAACATCACCAGGTGGACGAGAACCAGCCGCAGCAGGTGGACGGGAACCTGATGATTTCCTCTCTTCCCGATTTTCTGGTGGGACAGAGCGCCTCGCAGAACCTCAGCCCACTGGGGCTAAGCAATGTAGGGCTAAGCATTGCCGGAGGCGGTATCTTTCGCCGCGACGAGCGTTACACGGACGTCGCGGCATTTGCGCAGGAGGACCTGAAGGTAACGCCGACTCTGACCATAAACGCCGGCCTGCGCTATGAGATCTTCGGCGCTCCGAGTGAAGCCGAGGGGCGGTTAACTAACTTTGACCCCAATCTAGCGATCACAGGCGTCCTGCCGGATGCAGGCACGCTCCGCGGCTTTACTGCAGCTTCGAATTTCCAGGGTACGGTTCCAGAGGGTGTGGTAAAGACATCCTATTCCGGCTACTACAAAACTCCGTATGGCGATGTGTCGCCGCGGCTGGGCTTCGCGTGGAGCTTACCTAACACAACGGCAACTGTGTTGCGCGGTGGCTTTGGCATCTATTTCGACCGTCACTCCGGGAATCTGCCTGAAGCGATGCTGGGACAGACCCCGTTCGCGCTCTCGCAGTTCAACTCCGGGCCGCCAAATGGACCGGCTTCCCTGCAGAGTCCTTTTGTCCCAGTGGTGCCGCCTGTTTCGGCCTTCCCCATCTTTCAGCCACTGGTGAACTTCGGTTTCCCCTTCATCGAAGGCATCAATCCCAACATAAAAGATGGCAAGACCTATGAGTACAACTTGAACGTGCAGCAGGGACTGGGCCGAAACACAGTGTTCCAGATTGGCTACGTCGGTACGCAATCGGTGAATCGGCCCGGACAGATCGAGTTCGATCAGGCACTTCTGGCGACTCCGTCAAGTCCAGTGAACGGCCAGACCGTGAATTCGCTGAACAATGCCTTCCTCCGCATGCCGTATCAGGGACTAAGTCCGGGTTCTCTGTTGACAGATTCCGTGCTTGTGGGAAATTTCAATGCGCTGGAGGTGAGCCTCGTTCGGCAGATGTCGCACGGACTGCAATTCCAGGCGAGCTATACGTGGTCCAAAAACCTCGACATGGTGAATGGCGAGGGTGGGTTGGATACTTTCGAGTTGCAGTTGCCCACGAACAATCAGTTTGATCTTCGTAACTCGTCCTACGGACCAGCCAATGACGATCGCGCACAGCGCGTCGTGATCTCGGGTTTGTGGACAACGCCGCGCGTCACTACTTTCCCCACCGCTCTAAACTACCTGCTGAACGATTGGCAGTTTTCGGGTATCGCGCTGATTCAGTCTGGTGGGGCACTGAGCGTGTTCGACGGCAATGCAGGCTCTGTGTATGCATTGCTCGGAAGCCAAACAAGGGCACAACTCGCGCCTGGAAATGTAAGCCTGGGAACGAAAGGTTCGTTATTCGATCGCGTGACGAAGACGGGCTATCTCAATCCAGCAGCATTCACACGCGCGCCTCAGGCGCCTAACAGTACGTCGATCGCTGATGAGGACTTCGGCAACTCTGGTGTGGGAATTGTTCGCGGACCTGGTCAGCACAGCATCGATTTCGCTGCTGAGCGTGCCTTCCCCATTCGGGAGTCAGTGAGACTAGTTTTTCGCAGTGAGTTCTTTAATCTGACGAATACACCGCAATTCGGTAATCCAAATACGAGTCTTGGTTATGGAAATCCGCTGCAGCCCCCAGTAGCCAGCAGTTCGTTTGGCACGATCCTCGGCGAGCAGGGCGGCCCGCATCCCCGCATTGTGCAGTTTGCCGCGAAGGTGAGGTTCTGAGATACCGGCCGTGACGCGGCTGTTGTTCTGATAATCACCCGCTCATGCGGTCGGTATCTAAAAGCTATCTTTCAATTTGCTCTGAAATACGCGTTCTGAGCGGAGCGGTGGCAACTCTGATAATCAAGGCCTGCCACCGCTCACTCATCAAGGATCTTTTCCAATGAACAGGCTTCTGGTTCTTCTCATAAGTGCCGTTTCTGTCCCGTTTGCGTATTGCGGACAAACCCAGCTCATCTGTCATCGGACTGCAAACGCAGACATGCCCGAGAACACACTTGAGTCTCTCGCGCTGGCGGCTCGCATGGGCTGCAACGTTGTCGAGATTGACCTGACGCGAACCCTCGACGGAAAGATCGTTCTGCATCACGACGGCCTTCTCGAAAGACTTAGCAACGGAATGGGAGTCGTCGAAGAGACCTATTCTCAGGAACTCGCTCTCCTCGACGCTGGCTCCTGGATGGGCTCGCGTTTTGGCGTAATGCGAATCCCCTCATTCGAAGACGCCCTCAGCGTCGCGAAAGAACAAAACATCAGCCTCATTCTCGACATGAAGTCCAAAGGCATGGGAGCGCAGGTGATCTCGATCCTGCGGCGCGAAAGCATGCTGGATCGGGTGCGCTTCGGCGGTGAATGGGATGACGTCAAGGCAATCTACCCGCAGGCCAATGCAGGAGCAGAGGTCTCGTTACCTCCCGGAGCCACCCGCGACCAAATCGACGCAGCGCATCACGATGGAAAATTCGTGATCGTGAATTTTTTTGCCAACCACCATGAAATGGATCTGCAAGGTATGCGCGCTGCCGTCGCCTCGGGAGCCGACGCCATTTTCGTCGACTATCCGCGATTAGGCGCAGATGCCGTCGGACGGCCAGTCGAATCGAGACTAGCTGCGCTGGTAACAAAAGCAGACACAGGAGCGACGCCAGACCGAGCCGCCGCCATCCTTGAGATCTCACAATTCGATGGATTCCCGACGGAAAGCCTCTTCCTGCACTGGCTTCTCGATAACGACGACCGGATCTCCCGTGCCGCCGCCATCGCCCTGGTCACATCACACCCGCATGTGCAGCAATCATCACTTGAACCAACGCTCGTTTCATCGCAAACAAGTGCGAGAAAGAACGCAGCCTGGGCCATCGGCATGGTGCGCGGCCAGGTTAGCCCTTCTCTGCTCAATCTGTTGAATGACAAAGACCCCACCGTCCTCCAGGAAACACTTCTCGCGCTCAGTCGTTGCTCCGGAGAAGTCCCCGCCGAAAAAGTGCTCCCCTTTCTGTCCAACCCATCGCCGCTTGTACGTGGAGCCGCTGCCCTTGCGCTGGTTCGCCATCAGCCGCAGGTAGCAGCGACAGCGGTACCCGCCACCCTCGACAAAGACGAACAACTCATCGCTAATGACTACGCGCATTACGTCGAACGCGGTAAGCCAAAGCTCACGCAGCAGGAGATCGATCCGATTGTCCTGATGTATCGCGGCCAGATGAAACTGGTTCAGGCAGGCGAGCAACTCCCGGCGGAAGATGCTTTGGCATTCCTGCAGACACAGGCTTTCCGGTCAGTAGAGGACTACTCGCTGGTTGCCGGTTTAGTTGCTGGCTATCAACTCTGGGATAGAGTCAGCGCCGATCCAACAGCTACGATCCGAGCCCTTGCTGCGAAAGACATAGATGTCGCAAATAGAGCCGAATGGATCCTGGTCAAAGCTGGCCCTTCTGTACTCCCCGCCGTCCGCGCGGCCCTCGCGACAGAGCCCGCCCCCGTCCGCGATCGATGCATCGAAATTGTCGCGTGGCAAGGCGACCTCGCATCGTTGCCATTGTTGAAAGCAATGGCCCAATCCCCTTCTACAGACACAAGCCTGATCAACTGGGCCATCGACAAAATCAACACTCTATCGTTTGCGGTTCATTGAACACACTCACTTGGGACTTAGCAACGTCCTCCGTGAGCACAATAACGGTTCGCCTCCGCCAGAAACTGCGTCCAGTCAGAGGCGATTCCGCGCTGAGCAGTATCGAGCGACATGCGGCCAGCCTTTACCTCTTCAGCCAGATAATTCTCCACACGATCTTTGATCTTGAAGTAACGGTTGTCGAGCGTCACCGCATCCGGTCCGCATTCCGGCCAGATATTTCCCAGCCCATCTGCTCCTCCAAGCTCGAGGGGCACCAGATGATCCAGTTCGCACACCTGGTTTTCCCCGGAATTTGCGCGCGGCTTCCGTATTCCGTACCACTTATAGGTGACATGCTTCTCCGCTTCGCTCACTTGGCAGTTGCGGATGCAGGCCGTTCTCCATGCCGGATCCCTCAAAACCTCAGCCGTGACCGAAGCATCGATCCCTCCCGGCGTACAGCCAGCATCGGGAACCGGATAGCCGTTGCGCATCTTTGTGCTGCACGCGTTCTCCGCTGGCGTCTGCCATTGCTGAAAGTAGCTTGAGTCGCATTTAATTCCCAGCGCTCCACAGGCGATCGGTTCCGATCGCCGGCCATTCTTTTCTCCGCGAAGCTGCTGCTCGTCACGATAGAAACGCGGCTTGGAGTTGGATGGTGTTGCCGATGAACGAAGTGGTATGCGGTGCGATCGGTAGCTGTGTTGCACTAGAAGAAAAACGAGAACGACGAGGACAAGTATGAAGAAAAAAGAGGGGCTGCCAGGCTTGCGACGACTCATTCTTCTTCACGCTAGCACACACCGCCGTCGATGCTTCAGAACGTCTTCAGATATTCAATCAGCGCACGCTTGTCCGCATCAGGCAGCTTCGACCCATAAGTGTGGCCGCGGTCCTGCACAAAATCGGGCGCGTTATCCGAGAGCAGGAACAGTCCGTTCAAGCCGCCTGTTCCGGTGAGGTGGCAAAAAAACCGCGTCCAGAAATTGTCTTCACGGAACTTCTCCGGCGTCACCAGGTCAACATTGGCCAGCACGTCGATGGGGGTATTATGTGCGATGCAGACGGTTCCACCTTCTTCGTACTTGAAAGTACTCGCCTGCGTTGTTCTGCGAATCGTCTTCAATCCGGGCCTGCGCTCCGGCCACAGCATTTTCTCCATCGCATCCTGGTAGGCGGCCATTCTGCCTGCGACGGAAGGATCATTATTGAACAGCCCAACAGAATTGTTATGCAGAAAGGGGGCAGTAGCCCACATATTTGCGAGAGTGGGAGTTCGATAGTATCCGCGCCCCCCCGTCCCATCGACGGGCAGCAGCGTCAGATCGGTGTGCAGCGGATTCACCAGTCCCGTGATGTGAACGGTCGGCAACTTCTTATAAGTATCGGAAGAAAACTCCTGCCAGATGTGACCCTCGGTGGCATTGCTCGCCATGGCCCGCTCGCTGTTTGTGCCAAGCTCTGACACGGGATACCGCGCATCATCTGACAAAAAATTGTTCGTCAGGAAATCATCCTGCATCACCGCCGTCCGGAACCAGTCCGTCGGATCGCCTTTGTAATCCGGCGGTGGTTGCTTGCTCGAGTGACACTTTGCGCAGCTCTCTGCGAATACAATCTTGCCGCGCGCGACCATCTGCTGGTCCGTCGGCAAGAAAACGGCTCCGCCATCGGCATCTGCAAGGTGCAGCGGAGTTAGCGTCCGCAGAAAAGATTCCAGCCCTACTGTTCTTGCCTGCGTTGCAAGCCATCCGGTATT
>DATGAD010000008.1:0-2896 GCA_035313725.1 Alloacidobacterium sp.
TGGTCAGCATCAGCTCGAAAAAGTCTCCGGTGCCGCGCTGGCGGATGCCGTCGATCCATTCCTGCCGTTTCACGCGGTTGGCGTCCGCGTCGGCCTGCGGCTTCGAGCAGCAGAAGGCGAGTGCGGAGATCCGCTCAGGCATGCGCCGCCAGAGTTCATAAAGCGTGTAGCCGCCGATGGAGCATCCGGCGAAGAGGGCTTTGCCGATATCGAGTTCGTTCATCAGCCGCTCAACATCTTCGCCTAGTTTTTCCACTGTGATAGGGCCGTCTCCAGCCTCGGACTGGCCGTGGCCGTGCAGATCAGGCATGATGACGCGATAGCGCTGCGCGAGGATTTCGGCAACGTCAAACCAGAAGGCGTGATGGACAGGGGTCGGGTGGAGCAGGATCACGTCCTGCCCTTCACCCATGATTTCCGCAAAGAGCTTCGTTCCGCCCGAGCTGAAGAACACGGCTTAGCCGTTCGGTTGCGTGTAGGTCGTGATCGGCGGCAGGGCCAGCGGCTCTTCCGGCATGACAAGCCAGAAGACAATATAGGCGATGAGGCCGGCGCCGCTTGAAAAGACCGTTGCCAGCACGGTGATCACGCGCACCCACACGACATCCCATTGGTAATTGTTGGCCAGGCCCTGGCATACGCCGGCGATCATGCGCCCTTCGCGCGGGCGTATCAGTCTCGTCTGGACATACACCGGTGCTGTTACATAGATCGGCCGACCGCAAGTTGAACAAAAACGTGCGTCGTCAGTGAGAGACTTGCCACAATTGCTGCAGAATACTGCCATAACTTAGTTCCCTCGAACCACTATCGAGAAATACGCAAATTGCAGGTTGACGGTTCCCTTTTGGCCGCCTCCGGACATTCTCCCACAAATCCAATGCGTGGCAAGCGGCGTCTTTCAGTGGCTGCTCCGCTGTGGCTGACGGTAAAAGGCTTGTTGACAGTATTTTCCCGGCTGGTCGTCCATTCTCGATTCGTCATCTTGACAATCTAGATGAATCGGTCTAACTCTAGAGCATCTAGAGGAGTTGCGGGTGAGCCATCTGCGGAGTCTGGTCAGTGGATTACGAGCCATCTTTGGCAAAGAGCAGCGCAGCCGCGAGATGGATGAGGAGCTGCAGGGCTTTATCGACGCGTCTGCCGCGGACAAGATGCGCCGCGGCATGACTGATGCGGATGCGCAGCGGGCGGCGCGTGTCGAGATGGGCAGCGCGGAATCCGTGAAGCAGAAAGTTGTGTCTGCAGGTTGGGAATCGACAGCTGAGAGCATCTGGCAGGATGTCCGCTATAGCGCGCGCACGCTGGCGAAGAGTCCGGGCTTTACCATCGTCGCGATTCTTTCGCTGGCTCTCGGGATCGGCGCGAACACCGCGATCTTCACTTTGATGAACAATCTGATGCTGAAATCGCTGCCCGTTCACGATCCGCAGCTACTGGTTGCCTTTGGCAAGGAAGCTGACAGCTGCCGGTGCGATGGAATCGGCCCGGGACCGCTGGATATCTTTACGTATGACTTCTACCAGCGGATTGAAAAGCAGAGCCCGTTTGAAGGAATTTCGGCATACGGCAGCTTTCTTACCCAGGTAAGTGTCAGGTCCGGTGAGAGCGGGCCTGCGAGCCGGGCTGTGAGTCATCTCGTATCTGGGAATTTCTTCAGCGTGCTGGGCGCCGAGCCAATCCTGGGCAGGCCCTTTTCCCCGGCAGACACTGATGCCCCGGGGCGGAACCCGGTTGCGGTCATCAGTCATCGCTATTGGCAACAGGTGCTGGCGGCAGATCCAAATGTGATCGGCAGGACAATCACCATCAACGGAACGCTGTTCACCATTGTTGGCGTGATGCCGCCCGGATTCTATGGGGTCGATCTGGTGAAGGATGCGGCGGATATGTGGCTTCCAGTCACCATGCAGCAGGAGGTTATGCTGCAACCTTCGCTTCTGGAGCCGCATGGACTGTTTTGGCTGCACCTGATGGGCAGGCGTAAACCTGACGCGGATATGAAACAGGCGCAGGCGTGGGTCACGAGTCAGCTGCAGCAATTTATGACTGACCGCGAAGGCGCGAAGCTGGACGACCACCGCAGGCAGCAGATAAAGGGAATGTACGTCGAGTTGTTGCCGGGCGATCGCGGCATCTCTGCGATGCGCGAACAGTTTGCGCAGCCGTTGAACATTCTGATGAGCGTGGTGGCGCTGGTGCTTCTGATCGCGTGCGCGAACATGGCGAATTTCCTTCTTGCCAGAGCGGCCACGCGCGAGCGGGAGATCTCGACCCGGCTGGCGCTGGGATCGAGCCGTGCAAGAGTCGTGCGTCAAATTCTGACTGAGGCTTTATTGCTCTCCCTTTCCGGTGGAGCGCTGGGACTGCTGCTCGCCTTCTGGGGAACGCTGGCTCTGATTCATTTCGTCGTTGCCGGGGCGGCGCACACATCGCTCAGCGCCATGCCGGATCTGCATGTTCTGGCATTCACTCTCGGGGTCTCGCTGCTAACGGGCTTGCTCTTCGGAATCGCGCCCGCGCTGCGCGTTTCGCGGATAGACGCGAATCCTGCACAAAAGGCGAATGCTCGCACGGCATCGAGTACTGGAGGAAGGTCGAGCCGGTTATTACCGAAGATTCTTGTTACGGCGCAGGTCATGCTGTCGCTCGTACTACTTGTGGGCACGGGGCTGTTTCTGCGCACACTGCGCAATCTGCATCAGCAGGATTTCGGCTTCAATCGCCAGAACGTACTGCTGATGAATTTCAATGCGAAATTCGCTGGATACAAGCCGGAACAGCTCAATGCGCTGTATGAAAGCATGCTCGGACGCCTAAGTGCGTTGCCCGGCGTGCGCTCGGCGACACTTTCGGGCGCGCCCCCGGTCAGCGGCGGCAGTTGGAATTCTCCTAT
>DATGAD010000009.1:0-4418 GCA_035313725.1 Alloacidobacterium sp.
ACGCTCTTCGATCGGCTGAAAGAGCGCTACGAGGCCAAGGAACAGGTCGTCACCGAGAAGGCGATGCGCTTCCACGAGCGCATGATCATGCTCAGCGTGCTCGATGGCTTGTGGAAAGACCATCTGCTCAACATGGACCACTTGAAGGAAGGCATCGGTCTGCGCGGCTACGCCCAGCAAGACCCGCTGGTGGCCTATAAGAAGGAATCCTTCGAGATGTTCGAGGACATGATGGGACGTTTCCAGGAAGACACGGTGCGCTTCCTCTTCCTGATGCAGATCGTCGGTCCCGATGGGCAGCCGTTGCAGATTCCATCGCGTCCGCGGCCTGCGATTCCTCTTGCTCCTCCTGTGCCGTCAGCGGATGGGAATGGTCATCATCCTGCGGCTCCCGCCCATGAGGCACCGGCGGTTCCAATTCCTACGCGCCAGCCTTCGACAACGATTGATGAAATCGAGCGCGAATTCCAGCGCAAGAAGAAGCGTGAACTCGAAGCCGCACGCATGGCTGGTGCTGGAACTGCTGAAGCTCCGGCGCAGCGCAGGACCGGCGACAAGGTTGGACGCAACGATCCTTGCCCATGCGGCTCCGGCAAGAAGTACAAGAAGTGCCACGGAGCGAGCGAGGCTTAGTTTCAGCTAAAACAAAGCGCCTGCGGATTCCGATTCGATTGCGTTCAGGAAATCTCTGAGCGTGGCGATTCTGGGTTCTGCCAGGTGCTTTGCATTTTCTAGACGAATCTTCCCCGGCAGCGTTTCCAGATTCTTCTGCAACGTTTTTACCGCGTCAGTGAACGTCGCGTATCGGGTATCGCGGCCAACTTTGGCGACGGTGCGCAGCGCGCCGATTGCGCCTAGTTGTTCGAGAATGTCAGCGTCGCGCAAAATCGTCGCTTCGATGCTCGTCGGGTTGTCCTGCGGCTGATGTTCGCGGATGGCGGCCAGTACCGCAGGGATTTTTTCAGCAGGGAATCCGGCGTCGTGCAGAATCTCCGGCGCTCGCTCGCAGGCGTAACGGACGTGATCCCACCGTGCAAGCTCTACTGGATCTTCGGGACGGTGTCCGACGAAGACGCTAAGGTCGTGCAGCCACGCCGCGGCAAAGACCACGTCATCATCGTAGTTGAGATCCCAGGCGATCTGACGCGTCAGTGCGTAGAGTCGCGGCTGGTGGCCATATTTCTCAACGGGCCTGGCTTCGCGGCGAATAAAGTCCATGAGGGCAGTGCGGAAATCGGTAGGCGTCATCGGTTTAGTCTTCAGCATATTGTAGAGAACGAATGGATACATTCCGCGAGTCCTTGGAAACGCCGTGCGGGTCGTCAATTCGGCGCGATCCTGAAGTTCTCCGCAAGGTTGCGTTTCTGTGAGAAGATCAGCGGTGTCAGTAATTTGAGTTTCCGCTGCTGCACATGTAGTTCTCCAACATTTCTGCGCGCATTTTGGTTGAGCAGGCTCTTTTGCAGGCCGCGACAAAATTGCACTCGGCATCTCAGACGGCGTCACCGCGAACGCTGGCCAACGAATATCTCACACGGGCCATGAGTCATAGGAGAGTTACGGATGAATCAAGAAAACGCTAGTATCCACACGACGCAGCCTGGCTTCAGCACACCTCACACGCGCAATCGATGGGTGCTCTTCATCGCAGCCGCAGCGCTGTTGGGTATCATTTCTATCGCCCAGTCGGGCGGCCAAGCTGGTGGAGAACTGCAGCAGAAACTGGCGGCGCTGAAGCAATCGGTTGCCGAGAACCAGCAGAAACTGCACCAGTATCAATGGACGGAGACCACCCAGCTGACGCTGAATGGTGACGCTAAGCCTCCTTCACAATCCTTATGCCAATATGGCCCTGACGGGACGGTGCAGAAGACTCCGTTGACCCCACCGCCTCCACCGCCCAGCGGCGGCAGAATGAAGCAAAGGATCATCGAAAAAAAGAAGGGAGAGATGCAGGATTACATGGGACAGGTGAAGACCCTGCTCGCCATGTACGTGCCTCCTAACGGGCCGAAAATGCAACAAGCCTTCCAGGCTGGCAAAGCCTCATTGAATCCAGCTCCAGCTTCTGGTGAGGCATCGATTGTATTCAAAGACTATGCGCAGCCCGGTGACCAGATGACCATCTCTTTCAGCACCGCTACGAAAAAGGTCAGCTCGCTGAACGTGAACACCTACATGGATGATCCGAAGGACGTGGTCACACTCGCGGTCCAGTTTGCCAGCCTGCCGGATGGAACCAACTACGTTCAGCAGTCGGTGCTTGACGCGACGGCCAAGAAGCTCCAGGTCACGACGACCAACGCCAACTATCAGCCGGCACATTAATTTCGGTCAGGATTACCGCTGCGCTCTATTTAAAAATAAGAAAAGCAGGGCTGGTTGGCCCTGCTTTTCTTTTGAGCGTGTGGAAGCTTCAGTCGCCGTATGCAGGCGCGGGCTGAATAGAAAGTCCCTGCGCTGAATAATTCTTTCGAGCTGCGGTGCGGTTTTCTTCCAATCGGAAGTTGGCAATGTGTTCCTGCAGGCGTCTTGCTCCGGTTTGCACCGAGGTGACGATCGCGTTGCTTTCCGGGATCGCCGCGGCGTTTTCTTCTCCAAGGCGGTTGATGATGTCAACGTTGGCGCTGGACTGGCGCGCCGCTTCAGACTGCTGCATGGCGGCGGCAGCGATCTGCGCGATCATGCTGTCAACCTGATCGGCCATGTGGATGATGCGCTGCAGAGCTTCACCGGCGCGGGTCGTGGTTTCAACGCCCTCGTTGACGGTGGCCGTACCGCTCTCCATCGCTTCGACTGCAGAAAGCGTGTGCGCCCGGATGCCTTCGATCATCTGTCCAATTTCGCTGGTTGCGTTGCGTGTGCTCTCTGCCAGGCGGCGAACCTCGCCGGCGACAACCGCAAAACCGCGTCCCTGCTCACCGGCCCGCGCCGCTTCAATGGCAGCGTTCAGCGCCAAGAGGTTGGTCTTTTGCGCGATCTCTTCAATCACGTTGACAATGCGGATGATCTGCTCGGATTCCTTGCCGAGCCGCTGAACAGTAGCGGCAGTGTTGCGGACGGAGTCGGCGATGGACTGCATGCTGATGAGCATCTGTTCGACGGTCGAGCCGCCGTGGCGCGCGGTCCGCGAGGCCTCCTTGGCATTCTCGGCCGCGTTCTGCGCGTGTTTGGAAACTTCGGCGATACTGATCGACATCTCCTGCATTGCTGTTGCCGCCTGCTGCGTTTGCAGACTCTGCTCCTTGGTGCGGCGGAAGCTTTCCGCGGATGAGTTTGCGAGTTTTGCCGAGTCGCCGTTCACAGTGTTGGCAATTTCCATCATGGTGCGAATCATTTCGCGCAGGTTGTCCTGCATGCGATTGATGGAGGTGGCCAGGCTGCCGACTTCATCGTTCGAGTCGATGTGCAGCGCTTCGCCCGTCAGGTCGCCTTCAGCGATGTGTTGCGCGCGCGTTGCCACCAACAACACGGAGCGGACGACGCGGCGTATGGAAAGCTCAGCGAGAACCGAACCGACGACACCGCCGAAGACAATCGCCAGCCAGAGATAGATCGCCTGAAGATGCATGGAGTGCACGGTTTCGTGCAGGCTGGAATTTGCGCCCTCGGTCACTGCGGCGACGACTGCCTGCGCTGCTTTGCGGCAGGAATTCTCGTGGTCGGCCACTTCGCCCTGAAGCAGGTCATAGGCCTTGCTGGTGGCGTCGCTCCCCTGACCGATAGCCATGGCTTCGACACGTTCCTGACCCTGCGAGAATGCGTGAAACTCATTGAGCATGGTGTCGACCTGCGCGGCACCCGCCATGCCGTCAATTACCTGACGCTTGGCCTGTATCTGCGAGATGGCCAGATTCGCATCAGCCTTGCTCTTCTCCAGCATCTCGCGGTAACGGCTGGCCATGGCCGGGTCGACGCCGAAGAGCATGTATGCCTTGAGCGCATTTGAGGAATCGAGCAGGGCGACACGCAGATCGCGCACTGCCGAAAGCGCCGGAATCTGATCCGTAGCGACGCTTTCAGAAAGCTGGCTTGCCTGGCGCATCTTGAGATAAGCGGCAAAGGACCCGAGCAGAATGCTCAGCACCAGCACTCCGGTGCTGAGGCGTAGTTTATTGGTCAGGCGCGACTGCGTGAATGACATGGCTGTTTTGTCCTTGGGGATGTCCCGGTTAGATTTAGTTGGCTTCGAAGTTGACGTCGATGCCAACGGTGGACTGGCCGTCGCCAGGCACGAACTTCCAGCGTTTTACAGCGTCTTCCGCGGCGAGGCTCAGCATCTTGTTGCCTGTCGTCGCTTTGGCCGCGGTCACGCTGCCATCCGGCGCCACGGTCGCTTCTACATGCACAACGCCGGAGATGCGCATGCGCTTGGCAATTTCCGGGTAGATTGGCGGAACCCGCTTTTCCACGCGGCG
>DATGAD010000010.1:0-3809 GCA_035313725.1 Alloacidobacterium sp.
TGACTTCGTTTTCCCGATACGCTCCGATTACGAGCAGGTAGCGAATTCCCGAATGGATAAACAGGTACTCAAGGAAGTCCAGAGTCGCCGAATCGACCCACTGCAGATCGTCGAGGAACAGTGCAAGCGGGTGCTCTTTACTTGCAAACACGTTCAGTAAACGAAGAAGTACCATCTGAAAGCGGTTCTGCGCGTCCTGTGGCGGCAGATCCGGGAGGGGAGGCTGTTCCCCGATGATCAGCTCGAGTTCGGGGACGAGGTTGACGATCGCATGGCCGTTCGGCCTAACCGCATCCGCAAGGGCATATCGCCATTGGTCCATTTCCGCTTGGCTCTTGACGAGGATCTGCCGGACTAGGGTCTGGAAGGCCTGTGCCAAGGTGGCGTACGGGATGTCGCTCTTATACTGGTCGAATTTGCCCTCTGCGAAAAGCCCACGCGGTACAAGCACCTTGTGCAGCTCGTTCACCACGGAGGATTTTCCGACGCCGGAGTAACCAGACACGAGCGCGATCTCCGGGATACCGCTGGCTACGACTCGGTCGAAGGTCGCCAGCAGGGCGTCGATCTCGACCTCCCGCCCGTAGAGCTTTTCTGGGATCAGCAATCGATCTGACGAATCGCGCTTACCCAGCGGAAATTGATCGATCCTCCCCAGCGATTCCCATTCCGCCAAGCAATGCCGAAGATCGGCCTCCAAGCCTTCTGCCGTTTGATAACGCTCTTCGGCGTTCTTGGCGAGGAGCTTCATGGTCAGAGACGATAGCGGCTCGGGGACCGCGGCGCGACTACTTGGGGGAACCGGCTGGCGCGCGACGTGGCAGTGAACCCACTCCAGGGGATCGGCAGCGGCAAACGGTAGCGTGTCGGTAAGCATCCGGTACAAGGTGACGCCCAACGAGTAAAAATCGCTCCGCGCATCAACCGAACGGTTCATGCACCCCGTCTGCTCGGGTGCCATGTAAGCCAGCGTGCCGGAAATAATCTCCGGCGGTGCGGGCGGCTGGCGCTCGCGGGGCAGCCGCGAAGCAATTCCGAAGCCGGTAAGCCAAACCCTATCGGCGTCGCCGACCAGCACATTTTCAGGCTTGATGTCCTTATGTACGAGTCCGTGCCGATGGACTTGGGCGAGTGCCGTCGTCAAGCCGATGGCGATGCGCAGGGCGCGGGTCAGATCGAGCGGTTGCCCCTGGCCTCGCTCAAGAATCAGATCCAGCGGTTCACCGCCCGAGTCATGCAGTAAGAGGATTGTTCGCCCTTCGTGACGAGTGAGCGCCAGAGGCTTGGCCGCCCATGCGGAATCGAGTTCGGCTGCGAGTAAGTATTCGTGCTCGAGCCGCCGGAGAATCTGAGGTGACGGCTGTTCTGCGGAAAGTGCGATCGCCAGGACCGGCGATAGGTTGCCGTGCTGTCGGCCGCGGTAAAGAGTGAAGTCCGCACCCTCCCGGAGGGGTACCAACTCGTACCCCGAAGGCCCCGAGCGGGAGGACATTCTTGTAGCCACGCCTACAGGACTCCAGAGCACTCATTCTGATGACAGAGCAGGAAGACGTCAACGGCAATGACCCAACAATGGTCGCGCCGGCCCCTGGTTCAATCTTCCCAACAAACTGCATTGAGTCTCTGCGTCAACAGAATTCTCGGGCCGTGGCACTCCCGCTCACGAGGCAGGTGCTCTTCTCTCATTTGCGGCCTTCTGCTTGGCAGGCAGGCGCGCTACCACAACAAGAACTACTGGCTCCTCGAGAGAATTCATACGGAGTTGATGTTGACCAGCTAAGATGGAGGTTTTCCAAACGGCCGCCGTGGCGCCCAATCGGTTTGGCAACAAGCGTGAACGTGACCCTCCGCAGCGCTGGGTGGTTCGACTGCGTAACTCTAACCGGCGTCCGTTTTCTTGGACTGGCGGACACTCATCACCCCCAACCCTTGAACAACTCACTCATTCCACGTTTCGATGCGATGAAGGGAAGCACAATGACTGCAATTCCTCAATGTTGAAGGGTGCGACGAGTGTCCGGAAGTCGTACCCCTGCGCCCTTAGATCGTTTAATACTTCAGGCGGCACAGGTTCGTTCCACAACACGATCTGAGTTCCCGGCGAGACTTTCAACAATTCAATTGCAGCGTTCGCTCCATCCATGCCGGGGGTGACGAATCCGAGTAGGCAAATGTCGGGGCTAAACGTAGCCGCTCGCTGAATCGCACCTTCTGCCGATGATTCAATCGCGAGTTCGCAATCCCATCGACTCATCAACGTTTGGATATAACGAACGAGGAAAGGATCATCCTCGGCGAGCAGAATGTTAAGTCTCTTCGACATAAGTTCAACAGACCGCCTCACCGAGAAAATGTAAAGAGTAAAAAGAATTCAAGTGCGTGCTCGTCATATATTGGGTTCCACTGAGCTGCGCTTCCTGCACATCAAGAAGGTCTTGGGGTCTAGCACTGGGACAAGCGCCCGGCAGAAGCCGAAACAATGAGTCCTACAAAGTAGGTCGGGTTCCGCTCTAAATCTCCGCAATCTCTGGGTAAACGTGCCAGAACTCGCGAACCATGTCCTTCGCGTATGACGCCGATTGTTTCAGCCATCAGCCGCGCTAGGGCAAGTTCCTTGCGTCGTTTGTCTGATAGGTCGGGTCCGTCCATGATGCTAACTGCGAGGTCTATTCCGAACACTGTATTCTCCCTTTCGAGCGGGGAATTGCCTCCCCATACTTGATTTTGAAAGTCAGCGAACATGCAGCGAGTCATTCCTGTCACATGAGTGCACCCAGCGATAAGCGCTAGCATGTACTAATTAGCTTCTCCCATCGCATCCAGTCTGCCTCCCGGTGATATTGTGTTTCCGATGTACCCAGATATCGACCTGACGGATCGGAAGCTCGGGAAGAGGCTTTTGAATGACGCCCGTGGGCAGCTTCCTGTGGATGTCTGGCTCAAATATGTGTGCGAGCATAACGGAGAACGCAGTGAAGTGCTCAGTTGGTGCGTAGACCCCGATGACCCGGATATCGCCCCCACTGATCCTCAGCTGGCGGTAGACCAAGCATTGCGATTGGTTACGGAAGTCATAGGACATTTACCGGATTCCCCCGAAGAGGCGCTAGAGGCGGCGAGGCGGGCCGTCGGAATACTTGTACACGGTTCCTCGGAGTACCAGCGCGGTCGCGGTCAGGCTGCGAGCATGCAGCATCTGGCAGTTCGGGCATGGATCATCCGTAAGTTCAATCCCCATCCTAAGAAACCGGACGACTCCACCGTTGGCTTTGCACTACTCGCGGACAAATTCTTTCTCAAAGACGGCAAGTGTTCACGGATAACTCATGACACTCGCGACAACGACGGACGTCCCGAGCACCTGTACACAAGCCCCTGTGTCAAGGCTCTGATGACTGGCGTCGGAAATCTTAAGTCCGCCATGAAGCGTGACGGGATTCCGATCTAACCTACCTATTTGCCCCACAGAAATACGAGCATTTCTCTGACCTAAACAGAAATCACCGCATTTCCCTGTCTCGTGGGCTTCGCGATATTCCTGTATTTTTTCATCATGAAAGCACGATGCAACCTCTGAAGAGATTCAGAGATTCGAGCATGGTATCAAGCGCCCGGCAGGGGCGAACGCAGAGCCGAGCGGATCGGCAAACAAGGAGATGAAATGAAAAAGCAAGGCAAGCAGGGAAAGGAACTGGTAGAACCGATTGACTTCAACAAGCTGCGGGAAAACCTCAAGACGATCATGGAGGAGGTTGACCGCAGGCTGGAGTCCGAGTACGACGCATTCTCGCCGAAGATGTGGGCGAAGC
>DATGAD010000011.1:0-5781 GCA_035313725.1 Alloacidobacterium sp.
GGAGCAGGATACCTTCCAGCCTTACCTGCAACGGTTTGCGGCCTTCTATTACAACCAGGCAGCGAAGGCCGGCAAGCAGGTGGTGCTCTTCCGGAAGAACGATGCGTTTCCAGACGGGACGACGGTGCTGGATATTGAGCGCGGGCAGCTGGACAAGATTCGCCCACAGCACTGGCAGACGGATACTTCGGTGAGCCAGCAGTCGTGGGGATACGTCAAAGGCGATACGTACAAGACGCCGGAGAGCATTGTGTGGCAGCTGATTGATATTGTCAGCAAGAACGGGAATCTGCTGCTGAATATCGGGCCGAAGTCGGATGGGACGATTCCCGATGAGGCGCAGTCGATTTTGAGGCATATGGGCGCGTGGCTGAAGGTGAATGGCGAGGCCATCTATGGGACGCGGCCGTGGACCTTATATGGCGAGGGGCCGACGAAGGTGGTGGCCGGGTCGTTTAACGATGCGGAGACGAAGCCATATACCGCGCAGGATTTTCGCTTTACGACGAAGGGCAAGACTCTGTATGCGATTGCGCTGGGCTGGCCTTCAGATGGGAAGCTGGTGATTCATTCTCTGGGAGACGGCAGCGGGGTGAAGGTGAAGTCGGTTTCGCTGCTGGGATCGAGCGGGACGGTGCATTTCACGCAAGAGAGCGATGGGCTGCATCTGGACGTGCCGGGGCAGGCTCCTGGGGATTATGCCTACAGCTTTAAGGTTTCGCCGGTGGGCGAGTAGCGTATTCCTGTGGCGCTTTCGGCATCTGAGGGTGTATTTTTATTGACGAATCAATGATTTTATATATTGAACCAAAAGTACTTCCCTTCTTTTTGTGAGCATGGATTTTCAAACGCGAATTGAGCAGGCACTCCGCGAGGCGAAGCCGCCTCTGCCGAAGCAACCCCTTTCCATCATTGTTGTAGGGTCGGGCGGCATTGTGCATGACGCTCATCTTCCGGCTTACACAAAGGCGGGGTTTCCGGTAGCAGCGCTGGTAGATGCGAATCCGGAACGGGCTGCGACGTTGGCAAGCAAGTTCTCGGTTCCGCTGGCCACAACTTCGCTGGATGAGGCAATAGCGAAGTCGCCGAAGAACAGCGTTTTCGATGTGGCGGTGCCGGCGGGCGCGATTCTGGATGTGCTGCCTCGGTTGCCGGACGGGTCGGCTGCGCTGATTCAGAAGCCGATGGGGAACACGCTTACTGAGGCTGAGGAGATTCTGAATATCTGCCGCAGGAAGGGCATGACCGCAGCGGTGAATTTCCAGCTGCGCTATGCGCCGGTAATGCTGGCGGCGCGGCGCATCACCGATGCCTGGCTGTTGGGCGAACTGCATGACATGGAAGTCAGGGTGAATGTGTTCATGCCCTGGGAGCTATGGAGTTTTCTGGCAACGGCACCGCGACTCGAAATTCTTTATCACAGCATTCATTACGTTGATCTGGTGCGGTCGTGGTTCGGGAATCCGGAGCGCGTGCTGGCGAAGACGGTGCGACATCCGAAGACGCTGACTCTGGCGGCGACGAAGAGTGTGATCACGCTGGACTATGGCGAGTGGAAGCGCGTGTACATTGCGACGAACCATGGGCACAAGTACAAGAACTCGCAGCACAGCTATGTGCAGTGGGAAGGCACGGAAGGCGCAATGCATGCGGTGATGGGTGTGAACCTTGATTATCCGAAGGGGCGTCCGGACACACTGAGCCTTGCAAAGCCTGATGAAGACTGGCAGACGCTGCCGACTGAGGGCAGCTGGTTTCCGGATGCGTTTATCGGCTCGATGGGATCGCTGCAGGCTTATGTGACGGGCGACGCACCGACGCTGCCGACGAGCGTGGAAGATGCGATTGACACGATGCGCACGGTTGAAGCTGCGTATATTTCAAACGAGCGGGATGGGGTTCCGCTGAATAGGTAACTATGGCGAGTACACTTCTGCGCATCGCGGTTCGCGAATTTGCCGATTTTGAGAATGCGCTTGCTGAGCAGATCGGGATCTACCGGGAGAAGCATCCGGAAGTGGAGTTCGAGGCTGTTCCGCTGGACCTGCACAAGCTGCATGGCGAGATGTTCGAGAAGGACGGTCTGCGCAACGGCACCTGGGACATTGGATATATCAGCACGGACTGGCTTGCCGAGGCTGTGGAAGAGGGCGTGGTCGAGGAGCTTAGTCCTTATATGCAGGCAAAACCGGTTGCAGGATGGCCTCAGGGGTGGGCGCGGTCGATTGTTGATCCGCTGGTGTTTGGGGAGAAGCTTTATACCCTGCCCTGGCATGATGGGCCTGAGTGTTTGATCTACCGGAAGGATCTTTTTGAGAATGTGGGCGAGCAGGAGAAATTTCGTAATCAATATGGTTACGAATTAATACCGCCTACGAACTGGAAGCAGTTTTCGGATATCGCGCATTTTTTTACGCGGCCTATTGAGAATCTCTACGGCACTCTGTTCGCGGCGTTTCCGGATGGGCACAACACGCTTTACGACTTTGCGCTGCAGCTCTGGAGCCGTGGCGGGGAGTTTGAGGATAAAAATGGGAATGCGGTTCTGAACACGCCTGAGGCAGTGGCGGCGCTGGATTTCTATCGGAATACGATTCGCGATGCTTCGATGTGTTATCCGGGAGCGGAGGATTTTGATTCGACGCGATCGGGGGATGTGGTTCTGTCTGGGGCTATTGCCATGATGGTGAACTGGTTTGGCTTTGCGGCGCGCTGCGACCGGCCTGGGTCGCCGCTGCGCGGGAAGATTGCGATTTCGTCGATTCCTTCGGATGAAGGCAAGCCGCCCGCATCTCTTTCCGTCTTCTGGAATCTCGGCATCGGGACGGGATCGAAGAACAAGCAGGCTGCTTACGACTTTATCCATTTCCTGACGCAGCCGGAGATGGACTTGGGCATTGTGAAACATGGCACTGTCGGCGTGCAGCTTTCTACCTGGCGAAGTGCTGAAGTGCAGAAGGAGATTCCGGCGTACGCGAAGATCGAAGAGATTTCGCTGGGCGCGCGTAAGCTGCCGCGCAGCCGCAATCTGCCGGCGTTTGCGGAGATTCTGAACGATGTTGCTATGGAGGCTCTGCATTCGACGACTCCTTCGGCTGAGATTCTTGCTAAAGGACAGGCGCGTATTGATGCGCAGAGGATTGCTTTTCGATGAGTAGCGGGGACGCGTTTCGGCTGGATGGCAAGGTTGCGCTGGTTACGGGTGGAGCGAGCGGCATTGGCGAGGCTACGTGCAAGGAACTTGCGCGCGCCGGGGCGTCGGTGATTGTTGCGGACATCAATCTGGAGGCTGCGCAGGCATTGGCCAAGAGCCTGTCGAATGCCAAGGCTGTTCGCATGGATGTAACGAGTGTCGAATCGATTGATGCTGCTGCCGGGCAGCTTGAGCGTCTGGACATTCTAGTGAACAACGCTGGAATTGCGCACGTCGGTGATATCGCGCATGTTGAGCCGGACGATTTTGACCGCATGATGACCGTCAATGTGAAGTCTGTTTATCTGGTGACGCGCGCGTTTCTTCCGTTACTGCTGAAAGTTCGCGGCTCGGTTGTAAACATTGGGTCGGTGGCGGGGCAGGTGGGCATCAAGCAGCGCTTTGCGTATTGCACGACGAAGGGCGCGGTGCTGGCGATGTCGCGGCAACTCGCGGTTGAGTATCCGAAGGAGTTGCGCGTGAACTGCATCTGTCCGGGGACGGTGCAGACTCCGTTTGTTGAAGGGTATCTCGACAAATATCATGCGCACGAGAAAGAAAAGATTCGCGGGGAGCTGAATGCGCGGCAGCCGATTGGGCGCGTGGGTAAACCGGAGGAGATTGCATCGCTGATTCGTTATGTGTGTTCCGAGGAAGCGGAATTCATGACTGGTTCATTGCTTGCGATTGACGGCGGATGGACGGCCGCCTGAGCAGGCGAAAGGAGAATGATTCCGATTGAGCGATTTGAAGATTAGACACGCGCACGTGATCGATCTGCGCTTCCCTACTTCGCGGGAGCACATTGGTTCGGATGCGGTGAACGTGGATCCGGACTACTCGGCTGCGTACTGCATTCTTGAAACGGAGAATGGGCCGAACGGCTATGGCCTGACGTTTACGCTGGGGCGCGGCACGGAGTTGTGCGTTGAGGCGCTCAAGTATCTTTCGCGCTTTGCGGTGGGGCGGACGCTTTCTTCGATTACGGACGATCTGGGGGAGTTTTATCGCTTGCTGACTTCGGACAGCCAGTTTCGCTGGCTCGGTCCGGAGAAGGGCGTGATTCATCTAGCGACGGGCGCGCTGATCAATGCGGTGTGGGACCTATATGCGCGCGTGGAGGGCAAGCCGCTGTGGAAGCTGCTTGCCGATATGAGTGCGGAGGAGATTGTCCGCGCGATTGATTTTCGCTACATCACCGATGCGCTGACGCGCGAAGAGGCGCTCGCGCTTCTGCATGAGCGCAAGGACTGCATGGATACGCGGCTCAAGCAGTTGCAGGAGACGGGGTATCCGGCATACACGACGTCGGCTGGATGGTTTGGGTACAGCGATGAGAAGATTGTGCGGCTTGCAAGCGAGGGAATGGCCGAGGGCTGGACGCATTTCAAGTTGAAGGTCGGCGGAAAGCCGGACGATGATTTGCGCCGAGCGCGGTTGCTGCGGAATACGATTGGATACGAAAACAAGCTGATGATGGACGCCAATCAGAAATGGGATATTGGCGAGGCCATCGAGTGCACGAAGAGACTGGAAGAAGTCGATCCGTGGTGGATGGAAGAGCCGACGAGTCCGGATGACATTCTGGGGCATGCGCGGATTCGGCGCGAGGTTCCTAACGTGCGCATCGCGACGGGCGAGCATTGCCACAACCGCGTGATGTTCAAACAGCTGATGCAGGCCAACGCAATTGATGTTTGCCAGATTGACAGCTGTCGGCTGGCAGGCGTGAATGAGAATCTTGCCGTGATTCTGATGGCGGCGAAGTTCAATATCCCGGTGTGTCCACATGCAGGCGGCGTTGGGTTGTGCGAATATGTACAGCATTTGTCGGCGTTCGATTTTCTGCGGGTTTCGACGACGCTTGAGAATCGCGTGACGGAGTTTGTGGATCATCTGCATGAGCACTTTGTCGATCCGGTGAAGATTCGCAATGCGCACTATGTGCTTCCGGATAAGCCCGGTTACAGCGCGGAGATTTATTCGGACACGTTGCATGACTACAGCTATCCGGACGGACGCTTTTGGAGAAATGAATGAAGTTCGTTACTTTTTCTGCCGGTGACGGCGTTGCTCGAGCTGGTGTATTGGTTGATGGCTCGGTTGTTGATATTTCGTCGCGCTTTCGTAGCGTGCTATCTGTGATTCATGGCGGCGATGAGGCGTTGAGTGTGGCTCAATCGCTCATTTCGGATGCGCGGACGCCGTTGGACACCGTGAAGCTGCTTGCTCCGTTGCCGGACCCGCCGCGCATTTTCTGCGTGGGGCTGAACTATCGCGATCATGCGGTGGAATCGAAGATGGAGATTCCCAAGGTGCCTACGGTTTTCATGAAGCTGGCGTCGGCGCTGATTGGACCGGGTGCCGCGATTGAGCTGCCTTCGATTTCATCGCAGCCGGATTACGAAGCGGAGTTTGCGTGCGTGGTTGGCAAGGGCGGCAGCCGCATTGCTCGCGATGACTGGCAGGAGTACGTTTTCGGCTATACGATTCTGAACGATGTGAGCGCGCGCGATGTGCAACTGGCGACCTCGCAGTGGACGCTGGGGAAGAGCTTTAACACCTTTGCCCCCCTGGGGCCTGCGATT
>DATGAD010000012.1:0-2029 GCA_035313725.1 Alloacidobacterium sp.
GAAATACATTGTTGCCAAGGAAGCGACAGAAACGTCTCCGTTTTTCGCGCGCCCTTCAGTCCTGCGGCGGACCGAATGCACTTGTACTGACGAAAAATTGCCAGCAAACAAAGAAAAGAGCGCACGCCTCGCGCCATCGCAGAGCCTCTTCGAGGGCAAGCCTCGTTCGGACTATACGGGAGATCCCCGTGCACCAAGGGATTTTCTTTATGCGAAGTCAAGCCGGCGCGACCCCAAGAAGCGCCGGCCCCGACCAAGCTCAGCGACCTCACAGTATTTCCTAAAGCGCTCTACAGACCCGGCAGGCGCTGGCGCAGCGGCCGGGCTTGCCGTTCGCTCACGGCGATCTCAGTCGACGCAGCGTCGGACATAACCAGCAGAAAGCTGCTCTTGAAGTAAGGCTTGATCTCTTTGATCCGCGACATATTGACCAGCACCTCGCGGCGCGCGCGGAAGAACTCCTCCGGCGGCAAGGCGGCTTCAAGTTCGGCCAGCTGGTAGTTCACCCAGAACGAGTCTTTCGCTGTCGTCGCATGCACGATGCCATCCTGCACCTGGAACCAGAGGATTTGTTCCGAAGGCACAAGCAGTGCGCGTCCGCCTTTCCGGCAGACGATTTTGCGGAGCGTCTTCGGCGCCTCGCCTGTCGCGCGCAGAATGCTCTCGCGCTCCTGTTCTTTTTCCACGGAAAGAGAGCAAAGCTTGCTCGAGCGTTCTATCGCAACCGACAACCGTTTCGGTTCGATGGGCTTGAGGAGATAGGCAAGCGCGTTGGCCTCGAAGGCCGCGAGGGCGTGCTGGTCGTACCCCGTGGTGAAGATGACGAGCGGGATCTCGATGGCGGACGGAATCGACCGCAGTACCTCGAAGCCCTTGAGCCCGGGCATTTCTATGTCGAGAAACAAAAGGTCAGGCCGGAGCTCTTCGATCTTCTCAATCGCCTCGAGGCCATCCTGAGCCTCGCCGATCACAGCGACTTCGGGATGAGCCCCGAGCAACCGGATCAGCCGCGCGCGAGCATCCGCCTCATCGTCAATGACCAGGCTCCGCATCACGCCGCGGCTCCGCTCTCGCGTGGCAACAGAATTGTGACGCGCGTTCCACCCGCTTGCCGCACTTCTATCGTCATCCGGCCCTGGTCCTGATAGAGCGCATTGAGGCGCTGCGCAACATTCTCGAGCCCGACTCCGTTCGATCGTCCATTGCTGCCGTTGAGTTTCAAGACACCGATTGCGGGTCCGACGCCGTCATCTTCCACTCGCAGACACACCCGATTTCCGTCCGCCTCGGCAGTGATCCACAAGTGGCCTGGACCGGGCTTCGGTCCCAGGCCGTGCTTCAGCGCATTTTCAACAATGGGCTGAAGTATCAGCGAGGGAATCTGCTCCATGGCGACCGCCGGGTCGACGGTGATCTTGACTTGAAGCCGGCTGCCGAACCGAGCTTCTTCAATCTGCAGATACGTCTCAAGGAACTCCATCTCTTCGTGCAGCGAAATGAGGGGCCGCGCGGAGTTGGCCAGCACATGGCGGAAGACTCTGGCGAGCCGCAGCGTCATGGTCTCGGCTTGCTCGGGATTGGTCACCACGAGGTTTGCGATGCTGTTGAGCGAATTGAAGAGGAAATGCGGGTTGACCTGAGCACGCAGGGCGCGCAGCTCCGCCTCGGTCACCTGCTGCAGCAGCACCGCTTCACGGCTCTGCACCACGATCAGCCGTTCTTCCCTGTGCAGTGCGTCGAGCCGCTGACCGCACTGCGCTGCCACGCTGCGCAAATAATTCACTTCGTGCGTCACCAGGCCGCGCCGCGCAGGACCGGGAGATATGGCGAGCATGTGGGTGACCCGGCCCTCCGATCGAACCGGAACGAGCAGTTCGACTTCGTCCAGGGTGCGTCCCGCGTGGTACGGGTGCTGGCAATCGAGTTCTACGAGTTCGCCGTCGTTCACCGCGTTCAACCAATCCGGCTCGGGCCCATGCGAGTGCGGCCAATTCGATGTGGGCAGACTCGTCTTGGACAAGTTCTCGAC
>DATGAD010000013.1:0-19223 GCA_035313725.1 Alloacidobacterium sp.
ATCGTGCGTTCGGAGAAGTTGCGCAGCCGGAGATCTTCCTGCATGCGCTGGCGTAGATGTGTCATGGACACCTCCTTGGGTGCCCAACACTCTATCCAAATGCCACAGAAGCATAACCTCCCGCGCTAGCGGGTTAGTGCAAATCGCCAACTCGCTCATCGAGGAACAAGCAACCACATGGGGCAGTTCCGGTGTACTGTATACGAGACTTGGTCTTGTCGGCGGCTGTCTCGTCAGCTTCACCGCCGCCACCATCAGCCAGACGAATCCGAGAGACCGGGTGACGGGAGTGAGGAGATTTGCCGGATCAATCTGAATAACTCAATGAGTGCATCGGCCTAGTTCTCGCCGTTTGAGCTACCAACTCCCGGTTTGCTTATTATCTGGTGGCACGCAACCGCCGTCGGCGATTCAACCATTTCTATCGGACTTGCTGGGGCTGCAAGCACGTGATATAACCACCAGCCAGTGACTGAGCACCAACTCTACGGCTTTGACTGCCTGTACCTGGTCCTCACTGTTGTTGTCGCTGTTCTCACGCGAGCGACTCCGCGGCGGATCGTGGGCGCATTGGCAGGCGGGGCAGTTTGCGGTCCGGCTGCATTCGGCATCATTGCCTTGGCGGAGCGTGCCGGATGGTGGCACTTCGCGATCACGTGGAAGCCGTATTTCATCGCGCTGCTTTGGGTCGGCATAGTCCTTGGGGCGTTCGTCTTCCTTCTCACATGGCGGGTTGCCCGGCGGTTTGGCGGGCGCGGTCTGGCTGTTCTCCTGGTCGCCAGTGCAGTCCTCGGACCCATTCGGGACTCTTTGTATATGGCGAGGTTTCCGGAGTGGGGTTCCTACGCACCTGGGATTGCACCCATGCTGGCGATCTCCGCGGCGTATGTCCTCATTGGGTGCCTGGGACACGGTACGATGCGGCTTGTGGCCGGACCTGCCACAGCAGATCGGCTGGCGCGCCGGCCTTGGGAAAGCGCCTGATCGTCGGCGCAGGCGGCATTACGGGACGGGGTGCGTAGCGCAGTTTGCGCTACGCATAAGCTGATGAATGTCTGGACCCCGCTTCCCCTGAGCCAGACGGCGGGATAGCGTCGACAGTCTTTGTAGTGTTGGTATCGGCGCAGGTGGGGGAGTCTGCAGGAACGGGGCGGTGGATCACCGATCTAGCCGGTCTACTCTTTGGAGCCAGCACCATTCCAGTCGATGATGTTGACCAAGTTCCAGGCATTTTTGCGAAGCTCGAACTGAAGCTGGCCCTGTTTGTTGATGATCAACTGCGCAGCAGGGTACAGAACGCCGGCGCTCTTGTCCTTGTCGGAGTCGTTTATGTCAATTTCGCCGGCGGTCAAATTGTAGGCCGTGCTTGGGCCGTTGTTATAGGCTTCACCAAATCTGATTGGGCGGTCGGTAGCGAACCGAATCTTGCGGCCTGTGGGCGAAGGAATCAGCGCGATGTAACCAAGGTCGGTGCCAACTGTGCCGGTAATGGCAATACGGCCAACGGACTTCATCTTGCCGAGCGCGTCCACCAAACCCTGGCTCTGGCCCTTCTTAAAGGCATCGACGAGGACTTGTCTCTCTTCCTGCGTGGAGAAACGGTAGATAGTTATCTTGACACTGACATTTTGACCCATTTGGGTGCTGGTACCCATCGCACGGGCGTCAATCGTCTCTGTTTTCCTGTCCTCTTGAGAAGAAGAAGGTATAGCCGCTGCCAAGATCAGTGCGAGTAGAAGACTGCTATAGCTGAACTTCCGAGCGATGAAGCGTGGGACTTTGCTGTCTATCACGATATTTATCCCTTCAAGAACAGTGGATTGAACCCAAATCTGATTGAATTTGTGAGAATCATTCCTGGGGGCCCGAAGCGACCGTTTGGAAACAAAGGAGGCAAATCGAAATCGAAGCTACTGTCAGCGTTGCTGCGGCGCGTAATTCTGGGCCATAGAGATGACCCCCTCGATTCTCAAAGACCGGGCCCCCTTTTGAATTCAACGATTCGATGTCTCTGGACGGCTGCTAATGATAACAGCTGACCATCACAGTTTACTCCAGAGTGAAATTGTCCCAACTCCGGCTGGCGCGCCGGCCTTGGGAGAGCGCCTGATCGTCGGCGCGGGCGGCATTCTGTCAGAAGTCTGTTCCTGCATCTCTTTTTGAAAAATATCTGAACAGCTGTCTTGCTTGCGCCGTCTTTGCGAGTGAATGGGAGAGTTGAGCCAGCTTTGGCACGATGGGATGATGCGGATTTTACGGAATTTGTCCGGCGCCACTCCCGCCTTGTCTTTCGCGTGGCGTATGCGGTGCTGCGCAACTCCCATGATGCCGAGGACGTGGTGCAGGAGGTGTTCTTGAAGCTTTATCGCAGCGACGGCTGGGCTGGCATTCGGGACGAGAAAGCATACCTGGCACGTACGGCGTGGCGTGCAGCCGTGGACCATCTCCCTAAGCACCAGGGGACAGAAATGAATGAGATGGAGGTCACGTCGGGCGATCCCAGCCCCGAGCAGGCTGCGCTTGATGCCGATCTGCAATTGAGAGTCCATCGACTGATCGATGGACTGCCGGAGGAACTTCGCCAACCGCTTGCGCTTTCGACGATTCAGGAACTGACTTCGGGCGAAGTTGCGCAGGTGCTGGGGATTCCTGAAGGCACTGTGCGAACGCGTGTGCTGCGCGCCCGGCAGCTGTTGCGGGAAAAGCTGGCAGCACTGGAAGGAAGGGACCATGCCGCAAAACGAATCTGATTTTGAAAGTGAGTTCGAGCTGGCATTGGCGGCGTATGCCGATCCCGGTGATGCGGGGTATCCGCAAACGTTAACAATGCGGGTTATGGCTGCGGTCGAGATGCGACGCCAGAAGCTGCGCTGGTGGCTTGCCTTTTCCATAGCCGTCCCCGTCCTTGTATGCCTGCTCGTGGCGGCTTTGCTGCATTTGCGAAGGGCTGAACCTCAGCATCAAGAGACAGAGATAGCGTCCATTCCATCTACCACCCAGTCAGTAGCTGCCATTCCGAAAACAGATGTGACGGCCAAGGTCCATGTGGAAGCAATCCGGAATCGAACTGTCCGCAGCGTACCTCGTCAGCTACCTAGACTTGATCAATTCCCTGCGCCGACGGCTCTGACAGAGCAGGAGCAGGTGCTCGTCCAGTTTGTTACGTATGCGCCACCGAAGACGCAACAGCTAGTTGCGAAGGCTCAAAAAGAGCCCGATAAGCCTTTGCGTATCGCAGAGCTGGGCATTCCCTACCTTGATTCGACTACTCAACCTTAACGACAGGAGCCACCATGCGCCGACTTATTGTCTTTTGCTTTGCAGTTACCCTCTTCGCCGCGCCCATTTGCACGTTCGCCCAGCAGGATGGAAAACCAACCGAGACTGCTACACACTACTACCGGCTCTCCTATTCCATCCAGGAAGTTGGAGAAACAGGAAAGGTCACTAATAGCCGCGCCTACGCAACTTCGATTGCAACTGGCCCCGGCCAAACCGCTCAGATCAGAACCGGGGACAAAGTTCCGATGGTCACCGACAATAAGGGCGAGGTGCAATATATAGACGTTGGGGTGAGTATCGACTGCACGCGTGCCCAGGAGGTGGACGGTAAGCTTTCTGTCCAGATGACTGCAGACATCAGCAACACAACAAAAGGAAACGCACCGCCCGCTCTACCGCTCATTCGAGCGAACAGATGGTCAGCCAATGTTCTGGTTCCCATAGCGAAACCCACGATCATCTTCTCTTCGGATAATCTGCAGGACAAAGGCAAGTTGCAGGTGGAACTGACGGCGACTCGTATCGATTAGCTCTGGTCAGGCGCGAGTCGCTTGAAGTCCGCGCCTAGGCAAGTTTGTGCCCAAAGAAAAAGCAACGAGGCTATCTTTCGATAACCTCGTTGTCCGAGGAGGGTTTACTGCTATATGAAGAAGCTAAGCACTTTTGGAAGTCTTGCTTCTCTCATAGCGAGAGTAATCTGAGTTGGCGCGCTTAAAAAAAAGCAACGAGACTATCTTTCGATAGCCTCGTTGTCCGAGGAGGGTTTACTGCTATTTGAAGAAGCTGATCACTTTAGAGTGTTGCCTCTCTCATAGCGAAGACAGCTTTTTGGGAAAAAAGTTTCGGAGCCCGGAACTTTTTTATTTGGAAGAGGCTGTTTGACCTTCTTTTCGTGACCAGAAACCGGCCGGAACCATATCTGCAGGTGACTTTCGTTGCTTACCCGGCGACGAAGCCGCTACACTTGGAGGTTACGGAAAGGCCTGTACCGATGCTTGTTGTGATGAAAGCGCAGGCGACGCCGGAGGAAATCCAGGCGGTCTGCGAGCATATTGAACACTTGGGTTTTCGCCCCCATCCGCTGCCCGGCGCCCAGCGCACCGCTATTGGCATTACCGGCAACCAGGGAGAAATTGACCGCGGAAACATTGAAGAGCTTTCGGGTGTTGCCGAAGTCATTCGTGTCTCAAAACCGTACAAGCTGGTGAGCCGCGATGTGAAGGAAGAGGATACGGTCATCCGCTTCCCCGGTACGAACGCCACCATTGGCGGGCGCGACCTGGCGATGATTGCGGGGCCGTGCTCGATTGAAACGCGGGAGCAGGCCTTTGCCGTGGCCGAGCAGGTCGCCCTTGCGGGGGCACAGTTCTTTCGCGGCGGGGCGTACAAGCCGCGCACTTCTCCCTATGCCTTTCAGGGTCTGGGGGAAGAAGCACTGAAGATCATGGCCGAGATTCGCGACAAGTTCGGGTTGCGGATTGTTACGGAGGCCATCGACAACGAGGCGCTGGAGTTGGTGGACAAATATGCGGACGTGATCCAGATTGGCGCGCGCAATATGCAGAACTATTCGCTGCTGAAGGCGGCGGGGCGGAGGCGGAAGCCTGTTTTGCTGAAGCGCGGGATTGCTGCAACGCTCGAAGAGTTTCTGATGGCGGCCGAGTACATTATGAGCGAGGGCAATTATCAGGTCATTCTGTGCGAGCGCGGGATACGTACTTTTGCCGACCATACGCGCAATACGCTGGACCTGAGCATTGTGCCCGCGGTGCAGCGACTGAGCCACCTCCCGATTGTGGTTGACCCGAGCCACGGAACGGGCAAGCGGAATAAGGTCATCCCGCTGGGCCGCGCTGCTGTTGCGGTGGGCTGTGATGGGCTGATCGTGGAAGTCCACAATCAGCCGGACAAGGCGCTCTCGGATGGAATGCAGTCGCTCTACCCTGAGCAATATGTGCAGTTGATGGCTGAGGCTACGCAGATCGCGGCGGTGCTGGGGCGTAATGTGCCGCACGGCATCCAGATCACGGAAGGTATGGCTTCTCGTTAGACGCATGCCATCCGGCCAGTCAGACTCAGCTTCTTCTACCGACCATACAGGCAGGCGTTCCGTTCCTCGGCTGGCACGGAGCGCGGGCGCTCTGCTCTTGCTGCTTGCTCCACTGACGGCTTGCAGGCGTCATGACTTTCCGCAGTATCCGGCGGATTACCGCGAATATGCTTACGTCACCAACGGCGGCAGTAACACCGTCACCGTTCTTGATCTGGTGAATCTACGGCAGGACCGGGTGATTCGCGTAGGCGATAATCCGACCGGGATTGCGGCGAATCCCACGAAGAACGAAATTTACGCGGTCAACACAAACAGCAATTCCGTGAGCGTGATTGATGCGGAGAAGAATGCCGTCGTCGCGACGATTCCTGTTCACAGCAAGCCTTACTTTATTGATGTGGACGCGAAGGGCGACCGTGCCTACGTCGCCAATTCCGGATCGAACAATGTTTCGGTGATCGATTTGGCGGCGCGGCGGGAGATTGCTGCGGTCGGCACGGGCGAGGGGCCCGGGATGGCGCGCATCTCTCCTGATGGCAAGAGTCTCGTCGTCAGCAATCGCGGCGGCGGCAGCGCTACTGTCATCGATCCGCAATCGCGTAAGGTGCGCGGCGTTTTCAGCGGGTGTCCGGCTGCGACGCATGTGGAGATCCTGCCTGATTCATCGAAGGCGTTCGTCGCGTGCTCGGATGGGCACCAGGTGATGGTGATTGGGTTGGCACGACCTGAAAGCACAATCACCAGCGAGCATGCTGACCGCTTACTGACGTTTCTGGATGTGGGTCAGACGCCGGTGCATCTGGCGCTGAAGCCGGATGGAGGCGAGATCTTTGTCTCCAATTTCGGCAGCGACACGATCTCGGAAATTGCGACGCAGGCGAATGAAGTTGGCGGAGCTTACCTGGTGGGGGCGCATCCAGCGAGTGCGATTGTGAGCGCCGACAACTCCACGTTGTGGATCAGCAAGTTCAATACGGGCTCGATTGAGGTTTATTCGATTGATGATGGGAAGACCATCAACACGGTGCATGTGGGCGATGGGCCGGATGCGCTGGCGTTCTCGGCCGAGGGGCACTTGCTGCTGGCTGCGGATGCGCGATCGAACGATGTTTCCGTAGTGCGCGTGATGAGCCGGACGCCGGGAGGAGTAACTCACGTCGGGACGCTGTTTACGATGCTGCCGGCGGGCAAGCAGCCGAATGCGATTGTGGTGAAGGCTTTTCGGGTGCGGTAGTTTCAGGACCGGGAAGGGGTTGTGCTTTCCCACCCTTTCGCAAATTACCCGACAGGATGGGGCACCCATTTCGTGCTCCTGTGAGAAAGCAGATCCTTTCCTTCCCTGATCTAGCCCTTGGTACTTAATGCATCACCGACCAGGATGACGCAGGGCGCGGGGAGCGCAGGTATGTCGGCCAGATGGCCCACGTTGGTGCGCGTGGTCTGCTCTTTCGCGGTTGAGACACTGGAGACAATCAGGCAGGGCGTTTCCGGGCTGAGGCCGGATGCGAGGATTTGCGCTGCGAGCCTGGCGTAGTCCGATCCGGGCATGTAGATGACGAGCGTTGCATCGGAGGGCAATGAACCCCAGCATCGCTCGTCTTCTTCCGCGCGATGGCCGGTGAGGAAGATGACTTTGGACGCGAGTCGCCGGTCGGTGAGAGGCGCACGAATGCTGGCGGCGGCGGCGAAGGCGGCGGTGATTCCGGCGACCACTTCGAAGGGCACTGATGCGGTGTTCAGGGCGTCGATCTCTTCGCCGGCGCGGCCAAAGAGCATGGGATCGCCGACTTTGAGGCGCACTACGCTGTGGCCCAACCGCGCGTGATGAATGAGCAGTTCGTTGATGTCGTGTTGCGTGATGGACTTGGTGCCGGCGCGCTTGCCTACGCTCTGGACTGTCGCTTGAGGATTGGCAACCTTCAGAATTTCACGGGCGACTAATCCGTCATAGAAGATGCAGTCGGCACTTTGCATCAAGTTGGCGGCGCGAACGGTCAGCAGATCGGGATCGCCGGGACCCGCTCCCACCAGATAGACTTTTCCCTTCTCTGCTTTTCTCATCGATTTCTGCTGCACTTCAGCGCTGGCGAGCGAGCACGAGCGTAATGTCGTCGGGCTGTTCCTGTCCGCCGATCCAGTTGCGCAAGGACTGCATGACCTGTTCCGATATGGCGTCGAGCGGCATGTGGCGGTGGCGCCGCACAACGTCGATCAGGCGCTCTTCGCCGAATTCGCCGAAGTCGTTTTCCGGTTCGGTGACGCCATCGCTGTAGGCAATGAGGATGTCGCCGCTCATCAGCTTCTCCACACTCTGTTCATAGGACGGATTTTCGAGCAGACCTACGACCGTGCCTCCGCAACCGAGCTGAGTGATGCTGTCGTCGTGGCGCAGAATGAGCGGAGGAAGCTGGCCTCCACAGGAATAGGTGAGCTGGCTGGTGTGGCCGTCATAATGGGCCAGAAAGAGCGTGGCATATTTTTCCGGCTGCGTGCTGCGATAGAGATGGCGGTTGAGCTGCGCGAGAATCTTTGCCGGTTTAAGAAACGGGTCGTCGCCATTGTGGTGCCCGTTTGAACCGTTGACGGCACCGATCTTTTCGGCAGGGGTGGCGCTGAATTGATTTCCAACTGACACCATCTCTTCGCCGGCGTAGCGATAGGCGCGCACGGCGGAGTGGAGAGTCGCCATCAGTAAAGCGGCGGAGATCCCCTTGCCGCTGATGTCTCCCAGCGCGAGTCCCAGGCCAGAATCGCCGAAGGTGAGGAAGTCATAGTAGTCGCCGCTGACGGTGCGAGCGGGATAGCAGGCGCCGTGCAGCTCCAACATGGGCAACGAAACGGAGCCTTGCGGGAAGAGGTTTGCCTGGACTTCCTGGGCGATGGCGAGTTCACCTTGCAGGCGTTCTTTTTCGCGCTGCTCGGCAAGCAGGCGCTCGAGCGAATAGGACATGCGATTGAAGGAGCGACTGAGAGCGGCGAGCTGATCGTTGCGGGTGACCTTGATGCGATGCGTCAGGTTGCCCTGGTCGATTTCTACCGTCGCGTCGTAGAGGTCGTTCACTGACCGGGTGATTGTTCGGTTCAGGCGAACTGCCATGATGAACGCGATCAGCTCAAGCAATCCGAAGAAGCAGGCGACGCCAATCAACATGTTTTGAACGAACGTTGCGATCTCCAGCGAAGTAATGAACAGCCGCTGGTAGAGGAGTGAGGGGCGCGAGGTCACATTGATTAGCGTGTGATGCAGTTGGCCAGAGTTCCAATCGGTCGTTTCTGTAGGCGCGTAGAAGGTGATCGGGATGTCGTAAAAGTGCTGCGGCGGCGGCAAAGTGCCGCCTATGATCGAATCCTTGCGCATCTCCTCGCGGCTCAACTTGCGATGATTGATTTCTGCTTTTGCATCCGACTGCGACGGCTCGCTAAGGACGACGTCGGACTTCTCCCCTGCGGCGGGAGTCTCATCGCCGACAGGGAAATTCGGCATGACTTCAAGCCGGCCGATACCGTGGGCCACCTGGTCGAGCCTTGCCTTGTCCACGGGGACGCTGATGATCAACGTCGTGGTGTGGCTGCCGATGGTCTGCATGTCGATGGCGCGGAGATAGAGCTTGCCGTTGTCGAGGACCGCCCCGCGGAACTCGTCCCTTGCCCAGGAAGGAATCCGGGTTATCTCAGTGGCTTGCAGGCTCGCGGGCGTGATGTCGATAACCTTGCCATCCTGAAACGCGGCAATGCGCAGACTGGTGTCAGGACTGTTCGGCGCTGTGTCCTCCATTTCAGGAGGGGGAGACACGCTTTTGCTTTCCGGGTGGGTGGCCAGAAAGTGGGATACGTGCACGCTGAAGGCGCGGTTTTCCGCCCCGTAGCGCTCCATCTGAGATTCAATGGCCGAGGTTGCCGCGAAAATGGCGAACTGGCCGCTGAAGCCATATAGCGCGATCAGCGCCAGCAATATAAACAGCACCACCGGCGTCAGGGCCATCAATAAATAGGTCATGATGAGCCGGTTGCGCAGCTTCCAGAGGAAGCGCCCGCCTATCCACCGCCAAAGCAGCGGGACGCAAAATCCCAGCAGCAAGATGAGCGTGAACGTACTGAACGCACTGAAAACCGCACTTGCGGCGCCGGGCAGCAGGCGAAATGGCATGAGGGCGAGATAGATGAGCAGCAGCCAGAATGCGAGACGATGCACCTTGCTCTGCGGCGGCTCGCGGCGGAGTGCGCGAAAAACACGAGCCTCAAAATTTTTCACTTGTCCCATTTTTTTGTTCGCTCTTGCTTCGCCCTGATGCGTTGCTCTTGAGTGTAGCGCGAGTGTAGGAAATTCCGGAAAAATGCTTCAGTTTTCTGTCTTTTGCGCAGCTTCAACGTCGGCCTGATGCGCTAAACGGCGAGTGTACCGCGTCGCTGAAGATTGCGCTCCCGCTAGCAGCAGCAAGCCAGTGAGAAATGCCCACATCATGAGGCTGACGGACACCGAAAAAGGCCCGTATACGGAACGCAGGTCAAGCCATGGAAGCACTTTCACGTAAATCACTTTAGCTCCTTCCCAGATGAGCCCGGTGATGATGCCGGCGGGCAGCACCGCACTCAAGGGCAGCTTGCGGTTTGGCAGGACCCAGTAGATGACAAAAAAGATGGCAATGCTCAGAAAGGCTGCGGAAATCCGAAGAAATGCGTGCTCAAAGAACGAATAGACGATGTTATTTGTCTTTCCGAAGAAGAGAATCCCGAGGATTTTGTTCTGCGTTGCAGTAAATGCGATGGAAGTAATGGCCAGGAGCCCTACGGCCAGAGCGAGACCGACGGATATCAGTTGATTCATCAAGTATGATCGGTTTTCCGCTACTCCCCAGACACGGTTCAGCGCCACTTCCAGCGGAAGAAAAACGCCGGTGGAGGAAATCAGCAGCATGATGACCGAAGCAACCTGGACATCGCCCCGCGGATTCACCAACAGGCTCATGTTGCGCACGACGAAATCCTGATTTGTGGGCAGGAAGTAGCGCAGCATGTCACCGATGACGTCGACCATGGCCTGGGAATGAAAGACCCGGCGCGCGATGGTGAACATCATTACGATGAACGGAAACAGGGATAAAATCGCATTCGCCGCCACGCTGAAGGCATAGGTATGCACTTCTGTCTGAGTCAGGTATTTTGCCAGAGACGTGATCTGCTGCCAGATGAGAGATCCGGATAGCAGCCGTGGCAATTTGTGCGGCGGAATGTCCTGCTCTGTGGGTTTGGTTTGGGGGGCTGACGGCATATCTTTCTTAAGCGAGATGCTACCAAAGGCTGATTGAACCGCGTCTCACAGCAGAAGGAAGCTGCGACGCATCTATTAAACCGCTTTAATAGTTACGGGAGTACACTGTCCTCTCGTAACATCTTACAACTCCTGCATTTACAACACACTTTTTACTTGATTCCAAAGGTTTTTCCTGCCATAACAGAATGACCGATTCGCCTTTCGAGGCAAAATCGGCATTGTTGGAAGGCCATTTTGTTTGTAGTTCACTCTCTGGAACTTTGTCGATGCGTGAGCTGCCGATGCGGTAACGGCGGCTCTCAGTGTCTATAGAGGAATTTTCAGAGAGCATTAGCGGAAAGGAGTAGATGTGAAAGAGCACGGTGTTGTGAAGTGGTTCAATGGAGCGAAAGGCTATGGGTTTATCCAGCGTTCGACCGGAGAAGACGTTTTTGTTCACTTCTCTGCGATTCTGGACAACGGATATAAGACGTTAAACGAGGGTGAGGCAGTGCAGTTTGAGTGCCAGCAGGGTCCTAAAGGGCTAAACGCGGCCAACGTAACACGCAACGCCTAAGACTCATACACAACTTCTTCTGCAAACGGCTCCCTGTGACAAAATCAGGGAGACGTTTGCAACTTACTCTTCTCGCAGGACTACCATCGGATCTACGGTTGCCGCCCGGCGGGCAGGCACAAAACTCGCGACAATCACGATGACAGCCAGGCACAGGACAGACGCGCCCAGTGTCAGCGGATCGTGTGGCTTCAATCCATAAAGCATGGAAGCAGCGGCGGTACCGGCGGCGAGCGCAAGTCCGGCTCCGACGACTGCACCAATTGCAAGCAGAAGAAGCGATTCCCGCAAAACCATGAACAGGATCGTGCCGCGCGCTGCTCCAAGCGCCATGCGCACGCCGATCTCGTTTCTGCGGCGGATGACCATGTAGGAAATGACGCCGTAGATGCCGACCATGGCGAGGACGATAGCGAGCACGCCGAAGAAGCCGGTGAGTGTGGCCATGAGGCGCTCGCCTACAAGGTCATCACGTACCTGAATTTTGAAGGTCGAGAAGTTCAGTACCATGGCTGAATTCATTTCCTGAGCGACGCGCTTGACCGACGAGATCAGGGATTCTGTCGACTCGTTGGAACGTATCATCAGCGTCAGACCTTCACCCGGCTCCTTTTCCTGCGAAGAGGCAACAAAAAGCGTGGGCTGAAAGTCTTCGCGCATGTTGTGGTATTTCGTGTCCTTCACGAGACCGATGATCTGGTAGGTCTTGTCGGGCTTTCCTGAATCGTTGACTACCTTGCCGACGGGGTTGGCGCCCTGGAAGAACTTCTTTGCAAACGTTTCGTTAACGATGGCCACGCGCGGCGAGGTGGGTGTGTCGGTGTCGTTGAAGTCGCGGCCTGAGAGCATGGACACGCGCATCGTCTGAAAGAAACCCGAAGAGACCGAGTTGAACTGCGTGTCCTTACGCTGTGGTCCGCCGGGAACGTCGATGTTATCGTCCCATCCGCTGTGGCTGATCGGGACGACAAAGACTCCAGCTACCGATTGCACCCCGGGGATGGCACGCATACGTTCTGCCAGTTCCCGCTTATAGGCGGCACGCCTTTCCATGGGAATCTGCAGAGGCGTGTAGTCGAAGCTTGCGACTAAGAGATGATCCTGTTCGAATCCGGTATCCAGAGTCAGCAGATTGCGGAAGCTTCTGGCGAAGAGCATTGCTCCTACCAGCAGCACCAGGGAGAGTGCTACTTGCGACACAACGAGAATTCGACGCAGTAGAAAATGATTGCGTCCCGATGTGACGCCGCGCCCACTTGCCTTCATGGCAGCGCCGGGGTCAGTGTGCGAGGCCTGCAGGGCTGGTGTCAGTCCGAAGAGAATGCAGGTGAGGATCGCCAGGCCAGCGGCGAAGCCCAGGACTCTCCAATCGAGCGTTACATCGAGGAAAATGCTGCCTTGACTGGAGCCCAGCATCGATATGAGCGCGCGGCTCAATAGCTGCGCGAGGGCTACTCCTGCTGCGGTTCCGATGATTGCCAGCAGCAGGCTTTCCGCCAACACCTGCCGCATGAGGCGTGAGCGCGACGCGCCCAGCGTGAGCCGGAGAGCCATTTCACGCTGGCGTGAGCTGGCACGCGCTAACAGCAGATTGGCCAAGTTTGCGCAGGCCAGCAATAATACAAGTCCCGATAGGCCGAGCAGGATGTTCAGCGGGTTGTCGCGGTCATTCCGCAACCTTGAAACACCTTTGTCTGCCCTGGTTGCGCCCAGGCGAAAATGCAGATACTGCTTCTTGTCGACCGCGTCGTATTTTTCCGGCAAGGTCGCTGCAAAAATTCCTGGCGATATGGCATCCAACTGAGCCGATGCCCGTTCGGGTGTCCAGCCGGGTTTTAGTCGACCCATCACAGCCAGCCACCAGGTCATATTGCTGTCACTCCACGGATTTTTGCCGGTAAGAGTGGGCTCAGAACACAGAGCCACTGCAACATCAAAGTCCTGGCCGATATCCACGCCATGAAACGACGGGGGCGTGACGCCAATGACCTGAAATATCTGCCGATCCAATGTGATCTTGCTGCCCAGCGCTGAGTCGCGCCCGCCATATTCTTTCTGCCAGAAGGCATAGCTCAGGACCGCTCCCTGCGTGCCGCATCCTCTGTAGTCATCTGCCGGCGAGAGGAGGCGTCCGATAACGGGATTCAGACCCAGCATGGGGAAGAAATCACCGCTGACCATCAGCGTATTCGCATTGCGGGCTTCGCCTCCCAGACCCAGATTGCGCCCTGTGGGGGCCCACGCCGCAATGTTGGAAAAGCCTTGCTGCTGTGTGCGTAGCAGATTCCAGATGCCATTGGTCAGCTCGGGACGGTTGTCTACAAAGTTTCCTGTTCTGCCGTTCTCGTCGTTGTTAATGCGGATTGCGACCAACTGTTCCGGAGACCTTACCGGCAGAAGACGCAGGCGCACAGCGTCGAGCAATTGAAAGATCGCGGTGTTGGCGCCGATGCCCAGTGCGAGAGACACGACTGCAACGAGGGTGAAGCCTGGACTCTGCCTCAGCTGGCGCGTAGCGTAGCGCAGATCCCGACCGAGGCCGCCGAAGATTTTTTTCGAGCCGCTGCTTCCCGCGGCCAACGGCTCGTGAGCTCGGGCGACGGTGCTGGCCAGCCCTTTGAGGAGGCGTCCGTCTGCAAGCTCAGCGCGTAGTGTCGCGTATGCCTGATCGGCGTCGACGCCGCTGGCGAGCATTTCCTCGTAGCGGTCGCGCAGGTGCTGGCTAAGCTCTTCGACGACGTCGGCTTCTCGCGTTGGCTCGAGGTTCAAACCGGCGATCACAGCGCGTACTTCTTTCGGCCAATCAGGCATTTTCCGCCTCCGTGATGCGGTGGATTGCGTTGACGAAATCGAGCCAGGTTGCGCGCTGCTGCTTGAGCACGTCTTTTCCCTGCGCCGTGAGGCGATAGAACCGCCGGCGGCGCTGGCCCGCTTTTTCCACCCAGCGTCCTGCAATGAGGCCGCGTTCTTCCAGGCGATACAGCAAGGGATAGAAGGAAGCGACGTTGAACTTGAGCACGCCGCCGGAGCGCTCTTCGATGAGCTTGCTGATTTCGTATCCGTGCCTTGCCTTGTGTTCGATGAGGGAGAGGATCAGCAGCTCGGCACTTCCCTTTTTGAGTTCGCGGTCAACGGCTTGTTTAGGCATATGTGTTATAGCAACATATGCTAGCGCGATATAAAAAACTGTCAAGTGATAAAAACAACTGTTAAATGGCCTGGCGGCGCCTTGCGATAATGGAGGAATGCCCCCGAGTCGTCCCAGAGACGAATACGCTTCGCGAATAAGCGCTCTTGACAGCGCGATTGCGCGGTACAAACAGCGGGATAACTTTTTTGCGGCAAGCAAGGTTGCGCTCGGACTGACGACCATCGTCGTCACGGTCTGGCTCGCCAAGTACCACGCCACACGAATTACCTATGTGTTCATTCCTATCGCATTACTGATTGCGCTGTTCGTGTGGCATGAGCGCGTGATTCGAGCACGGCGGCGGTGCGAGCGGCTGCGGAAATTCTGCGAACAGGGGCTGGCGCGTCTTGAAGACCGATGGGCGGCCACGGGGCAAAGCGGCGAGCAATTTCTCGATCTGGCGCATCCGTACGCACGCGATCTCGACCTATTTGGCAAAGGCAGTCTCTTTGAATTGCTTTGTACGGCGCGTACCCGCGCGGGGGAGAGCACGCTCGCCGCTTGGCTGCTCGATCGCGCTTCGCTTGAAGAAATCGAGGAGCGTGGTGAAGCGATTCGGGAGCTTGCGCCCAGGCTCGATTTCCGCGAATGCCTGGCGCTTGCTGGCGAGGATGTTCGCATCGGCGTGCGTCCTGAGTCTTTGATCGCGTGGAACGAATCGACGACGCGGCTGGGTCCATACCGTGTTTTACGCGCTGTGCTGCCAGTGCTGGCCGTGTGCTGGGTGCTCAGCCTGGTTACGTGGTTTGTATGGGACTGGGGCATTGCGGCACTCTTGATGAGCGTGCTGAATCTGGCGATTCGATACAGGCTGCAGCCGCGAGTGCAGCAGTCTGTTGGCAAGATCGATGAGGCCTCGCATGACCTGGATATTCTCGCTTCTGTGCTGAAAGAGATTGAGGGAGAGCGATTTGCTTCACGAATATTGACGGGCCTGCAGGAGGGCTTGCAGTCGCAGGGATCGACTCCATCGATGGCGATTCGCCGGTTGGACAGGCGGGTTTCGTGGCTCGACTCTCATGAGCACTGGATGGTGAAAGTGCTGGATCTTTTCACCTTCTGGACGCCGCAGTGGGTGATTGCGATTGAGACGTGGCGCGCAAGGCATGGGGCGGCGGTACGCCGCTGGATTGAAGTTACAGGCGAAGTGGAAGCGCTGGCGGCACTCGGAGGCTATGCGTATGAGCATCCGGAAGATGTTTTTCCTGAATTCGTGCGGGATGGACCTCTTCTTCATGCTGAGGCGATGGCGCATCCGCTGTTGCCTCGCAGTCACGCGGTGCCGAATGATCTGCAGCTTGACGGCAATCTGCAACTGATTGTTGTGAGCGGGCCGAATATGGCGGGCAAAAGCACCTTTATTCGCTGCTTGGGAATCAATGTTGTGCTTGCGCAGGCGGGCGCGCCTGTGCGCGCGCGGCAGCTGAAGTTGTCGCAGCTTGCGGTGGCTGCATCGATTTGCGTTCTCGATTCGCTGCAGGGCGGGCTGTCGCGCTTTTATGCCGAGATACTGCGGCTGAAGACCATCGATGAGATGAGCAGGGGCGAAGTGCCGGTTCTGTTCCTGCTCGAGGAACTTTTTTCGGGAACGAACTCGCATGACCGGAGAGTGGGCACGGAGTCATTTGTGCGGCACCTGCTGGCGCGGGGAGCGATCGGGCTGATCACTACGCACGACCTGGCGTTGGCGAAGATCGCGGAGGAGATGACGGACCGTGCAGCGAATTATCACTTCTCAGACCAGCTTGAGGACGGGCAGTTGCGCTTTGATTACAAGCTGACGCCGGGCACGGTGCAGACGACGAACGCGCTGAATCTGATGCGCTCAATTGGGCTTGATGTCTAGGCGCGATTGAATCGGTTAGCTGCTTGCTGCCACCTCGTCAGGGATTGCGACCGGCTGGCTGAGAATTGCTGCGATGAAAGTGTTGATGGATTCGATAGAGTTTGCTACCTGCTTTTTCTCTGTGGTGCTTAACCAATCCAGTGGCTCAGCACGCCAGCCATCGCGGGTGAGAGTTGCGGGAACTCCGCAGGTTCCTTGCAGATCGAGAACTTCTCCCTGCAACGATACCTGGCAGTGAATGCGGCGATGATCGCAGGCGAGCGCTGCGGCGATACATTGCAGCGTGGCATTGGAGGTTGCATTCGGTGTTGAGTGCATGGAGCGTGCCGTGATGAAGGGCTCGACAAAGATGCGCGCATCGGGCAGTGCTTGGCGCGTGACCTCGTAGGCCTCGGCTACCTGACCTGCTTGAACGAGTTGCACTACCTGGGCCTGGAGAGCAGCAACTCGCTCGCTCAGCGGGATGCTGGCACTTTGCTCTTTGAGGCGGGCGAGTGACTCGAGCAGCGACGGATTGTGGACAAGCAATTCGGCTGTGCTCCAGAGCGGCACCATGGCCTGTCCGTGCTCGCCAAGGACGCTTGCGCGCACCTCGTGGCGGCTGATGCCGAGATCTTTTGCAATGGCGCGGGCGAAGCGGAGCGAATCCTGCTGCGCGCCCATGCCGATGACGCGCTTGCGATCGAGCTTTTCGGCGAGGATGTGCACGGCGAGTTCGACCGGATTACTGACTACGATGAAGAGCGCGTCGGGGACGCGCGCGGCACACTGCTCGGCGATGTACTCGAAGATGCTGCGGTTGACGGCGCCTATGTCCCGGCGGCTGGGATGTTGCATGGACACGGTGACGCCGGAGGCGATGACGACGATGTCGGCATCGACGTCGATGATTTTTGGCACGACTTCAATTTCGACACGTTCATCGTCGAAGGCATCGAGCAGGTCGATACGCGTGCAGAGTAGTTTCACTTCACTGGTTGCGGAGCCGTGGCCGACCAACTGAAGGCGGTCTCCCGGTTCGAGCAACTGGCTGCGTAGGACCTGCGCCGCCAACATGCTGCCTACAGAGCCCGATGCGCCGATAATTGCCACCGATGTCGACATGGGCCACATTATGCCAGCGGTGTGTACGATTCCCAGTTAAATCTTTTGCTCAGGCCGATGGTCTTCAATCTGAAGGATTGCCCATGCAGCAGCGTCGGCGAGCGTTGCATCTTCGTCGTGTTTCCATTGCGTGAGCTTAGGCAGGAATTTTTGCAGGCCGCTGTTGCCCATGGCGATGGCGATGTTGCGGCGGAGCCCTTCATACTTGGCGCGCTTGATGGGCGATCCGAAAAAGAGCCGGCCGAAGCTTTCCTGGTTCAGCTCGGCTAACCAGTCGAGAGTGGGATTTACAAGCTCGGGGCGCGCCTGTAGTTCGGGATCGGCAGAGATGGGGGCCTTGCGGTTCCAGGGGCAGACGTCCTGGCAGATGTCGCAGCCGAAGACCTGGCGGCCGATTCCTTCGCGCAATTCGAGCGGGATGGGACCGCGTTTTTCTATCGTCAGATAAGAGATGCAGCGGGTGGCGTCCATTTGACGCGGTTGGGTGAGAGCTCCGGTGGGGCACGCATCGATACAACGCGTGCAGCTTCCGCAGCGGTCGGCGGCAAGCTGGGCGCGCTGATCTTGGGCTACTTCAAGCGAGGTAAGGATTACGCCGAGAAAGAGCCACGAGCCTAGCTTCTGGTTGAGGATGCAAGTGTTTTTGCCGATCCAGCCGACTCCGGCGTAGCGGGCGTAGGCGCGCTCTACGATGGGGCCGGTGTCGACGTAGCATTTTGATTCGAATTTTCCCAACGCTTCCTGGAGGACGGCGTCAAGGCGTTCAAGACGCTTGAGAATGACCTTGTGGTAGTCGCTTGGTACAAGACTGCCGTCAGCGCCTTTCTGGCCTGTCCATGCGTAGCGCGCAACCCATCCTGCGTCTTCTGGAGCGGGGTCGATGGAGAGCGGCTGCGGCGTGTTGTAATTTGTAACGCAGACGATGACAGATTTGACCCAGGGAACGGCCACGCGCAGCGACGAGCGCACGAGTTCGCCGGCTTCGTTGCGGCGATTCAGGTATTCCATGTCGCCGGCGTTGCCCTGCTCGATCCATTGAGCAAAATTTTGGCGCTCTTGCTGGTCTTCGCGCGAGCCGGGCTCCGGCACGGCGGCAATGCCCGCGGTGGAGAAGCCTGCCTTGATGGCTTCGGCCGCGATGAGCGTTTGTAGAGAATCCTGCTGCATGGGATGGATGCTGTTGATATGGTAGTCGAGTGCGTGCCGAAACGACGTTGACTGTAAATCGCACTCCGCGGCGGCGCTGGAGGATTGCTCTGCTGCTGGGGCTGGGCGTGCTGGTCAACTACTTCGATCGCGTGAACCTGTCGGTTTCGCACAACGATCTTTACGCCACGTTTGGCATTTCGGACATTACGTTTGGTTATCTGCTGGCCGCCTACAACTGGAGTTATGCACTCTGCCAGCTTCCGATTGGAGTGCTGCTCGATAGATTCGGCGTGCGCGTGGTCGGGCGCATCAGCACTCTTGTGTGGAGCATGGCATCGTTTGCCGCCGCGCTGACGCCGAGCATTGGCGGATTCTTTGCTGCGCGTCTCCTTTTAGGTGTGGGAGAAGCGCCGACGTTTCCGGCGAATGCGAAGGCGATTGGTTATTGGTTTCCTCCGAAGGAACGCAGCCTGGCTACGAGTATTTTCGACTCCGCTGCCAAGTTCTCTTCTGCGATTGGCGTGCCGCTGATCGGGATTCTGCTGCTGCATGTGGGGTGGCGGCTTAGCTTTGCGGCTACCGGTGTCATCAGTTTTCTCTATTTCCTCCTCTTTTATTGGATTTATCGCGATCCGGTTGACGATCCTGAATTGACCGCCGAGGAGTTGAGTTATATCCATTCAGAAGATACTCGAAACGATGTCGGAGACTATACAGCGGAGGTAGCTTCGCTTAGGTATCTGCTTGGCCGACGCAAGGTGATTGGGCTGG
>DATGAD010000014.1:0-4832 GCA_035313725.1 Alloacidobacterium sp.
GAGGGACGGGCCCTGTGACGCCACGACAACCGGCTCAAGCAATTTGAGACATCGGTGTCAACTCTCGCTCACCTTAAGTGGTGGGGAACATGAGATTCGGGGTGCAAGCTGTATCGCATCTCGCTAAATCCCAGGTGTTAGTAGTAAGGCTGTACCAATAGAGTAGTCGTCACGCAGTGCCCGTGCATTTTTGTACCCGTTTTTAGTTGACGGGTCTGAAAGCCGCTCTCGGATGCGAGGGCAAAATGGCTTTATCTTACGAGTTGTGTTGTCGGGAATGCGGGAAGCGGTATGAGAATCAGCCGCTCTCGATTTGTGACGAGTGTTTCTCGCCGCTGGAAGTACGGGTTGATCTCGACGCCGCCAAAAAGACGGTGACGCGCGAGTCGATTGCGCAGGGTCCTACCAATATGTGGCGCTACCAGGCGCTGCTGCCGGTCCCCGAAGATTACGTTCCGCAGACGCCTGCGGGATGGACGCCGCTGCTGAAGGCTCCCCGGCTGGCCGAGCGGATCGGCGCGAAGAATCTCTACATTAAGAATGACGCTGTGTGCATGCCCACGCTGAGCTTTAAGGATCGCGTGGTGGCTGTGGCACTCGCAAACGCCCAGCGCTTCGGTTTCGATACGGTCGGCTGCTCGTCGACGGGGAACCTGGCGAACTCGGTCGCAGCGCAGGCAGCGCGGCTGGGGCTGAAGACGTACATTCTGGTTCCGGCGGACCTGGAAGCGGCGAAGATTCTGAACACGCAAGTCTATGGCGCGAACCTGATTCGCATCGACGGCAACTATGACCACGTGAACCGGCTCTCGTCGCAGATTGCCGACCGCTTCAACTGGGGGTTCGTGAATGTGAATCTGCGTCCCTACTACGCGGAAGGCTCGAAGACAGTGGGTTTTGAGATTGCCGAGCAGCTCGGCTGGCGGCTTCCGGACAACGTCGTAGTACCGATGGCGGGCGGCTCGCTGATTACGAAGATTCGCAAGGCCTTCAAGGAGCTGATTGCGCTGGGCCTGGTGGAACCGAAGGATGTCCGATTCTTCGGTGCGCAGGCTACAGGTTGCTCGCCGATTGCCCGGGCTGTAAAGACGGGTGCGGATCACATCGAGCCGCAAAAGCCCTCGACAATTGCGCGCTCCCTGGCAATCGGGAATCCCGCGGATGGGATTTATGCGGCGAAAGCGATTCGCGAAAGCGGCGGCTGGGCTGAGGATGTATCGGATGTGGAGATTGTCGCTGGTATTCAGGAACTCGCGGAGACCGAAGGCATCTTTACGGAGACGGCTGGCGGCGTCACCACCGCGGTCACAGCCAGGTTGTATGCCCATGGGCGCATCAAGCCAGATGAGCTGACGGTGACCTGCATCACCGGCAACGGGCTGAAAACGACCGACGTGCTGGCCGGTGCGTATGAGACAGAGCAGGCGATTCGTCCGCGGCTGACGGATTTTGAGAATTACATCAACGAAATTAAGGAATTGAACGATCTGGTGTCGGGAGGTGTCGATGTCCGTTAGAGTTTTGTTGCCGAATGCGTTTCAGAAGCACACGAATGGCGCGAAGGAGTTGCAGTCGAGCGCGTCGAATCTGCCGCAGCTACTGGATGAGATCGAGGTCACGTTTCCCGCATTGAAGACGCACCTCCGCGATGAGACGGGGAATGTGCGGCGGTTTATCAATTTTTATGTGAACGAAGAAGACATTCGTTTTCTGGGCAATGAGAAGTACGCCTTCAAAGATGGCGATGAAGTGCTGGTGATTCCTTCGATTGCCGGCGGGTCGTGCTCCTGCTGTTCGTATTGCGGACAGGAAGACTGTACCTGCTGTTAAAGTTCCCTCCCCAAGGCCCCTCAAGAGTGCGCGGATGAAAATCCGCGCATTTCTTTTTTAGGGACTGAATTCCTGACGAAAATTTGACACTTGCACGGCGGGTTTCGGCTTGCACAGAGGCGTCGGTGCGAGTACATTTCAAACAGTTGTTTGAAACACTCGTTTAAATAAAAACGCATGGTTGCCAAGAAGAAGGTTGAGAAAACGGCGCGGGCAAAAACTGCTCGTGCGGCCGAACAAGAGGATGCGCGCGTACGGCTGATCGATGCCGCCATTGCGCTGTTTGCGGAAAAGGGCTACGAGGGGACGAGCGTGCGCGATCTGGCGACGGCGGCGGATGTGAATGTGGCGGCGGTGAGCTACCACTTCGGCAGCAAGGATGCGCTGTATCACGAGGCGCTGCGGGCGTGCCTGGCTCCGTGTGGCGAGATGCGCGAACGGATGCAGGCGCATCTCGATGTGGCGCGGCAGAAGAAGAGCCGCAAGGCTGCGGAAGAGGCGTTGCGCCGGTGTATCCGCGATTTTCTCGGAATTCTTGTATCGCCGGCGGCCCGGCATAGCCATCTGGTGATGCGCGAACAGTCGGAGGGGAAGCCACGCTTCGAGCCGGTGATCCGTGAGTTCTTTCAGCCGGTGGGAAGCATTCTGCAGCAGGTGATTTTGATGCTGGCGCCGGGCCTTCCGCAGATGCGTGTGTTCATGGTGATTTCCGGAGTTATCGGGCAGTGCCTGCATGTCTATAAGGCGCGTCTGTCGTACCGCGTGCTTGCGGGCGTTGATTCGCACAGCCCGGAGTACATCGAGATGGTTTCGAAACACATTGCGCACTTGACCGCGCTTGGGTTGCGCGGACTGGAGCGCGAGAAAGGGGCGAGCTAGCGATGTGGAAGATTGCGATCAAGATGTTGGTGGGTGACCGCAGCAAATATTTCACGCTGGTGAGCAGTTTGATTGTCGTCTCATTTCTCTTTCTGCAGCAGGGGTCGATCTTTTGCGGGTTGATCTTGCGCACGGCTCGGCCGGTTGAAGTGGTCGGGGCGCCGATCTGGGTGAGCGATCCGCAACTCAGGAGCGTGGACGAGAGCAAGCCGCTGCTCGATACCGATCTGCAGCGGGTGCGCAGTGTTCCTGGTGTGAAATGGGCGGTACCCCTGTTGCTGCAGCTTGTTTCGGCGCATTTGCCGGATGGAAATTATCAGACGGTTCGGTTGTATGGATTGGACAACGATACATTTTTCGGTCGGCCGAAGATGGTTTCGGGCAATGGGCGCTTGCTGACGCAGGACCAGGCGGTGATTATCGGCAGGGCGGAGTCGGAAAAGCTGAACAATCCCAAGCCGGGCCAGGTTTTCGAGATGAACGACAACCAGGCGCGGGTGGTTGGGATTGCCGATGTGCCGCGCGATTTTTTCTCGTATCCGTTTGTGTATGCGTCGTATGACCGCGCGCTGCAGTATGCGCCGCAACAGCGGAAGCAGTTGAACTTTGTGCTGGCGGCTCCCGCGGATGGCTTGCCGTTGACTGAGGTAACGCGGCGGATTCGCGAGGCGACCGGGCTGGCCGCGTATTCCGAGCAGGAGTTTCGCTGGCTGACGATGGGCTACTACCTGAAGAACACAGGGATCCCGATCAGCATTGGGATTTCGCTGCTGATGGTGTTTCTGGTGGGCATGTCGATTGTGGGACAGACGTTTTATCAATTCGCGCTGCAGAATGAACGTTACTTTGGCGCGCTGAAGGCGATGGGCACAAGCGGCGCGACGCTGACGAAGATGATTCTGCTGCAGGCGCTGCTGGTGGGGCTTGTGGGCTATGGTGCGGGCGCAGGATTGGGAGGCATCTTCGGACTGATCGCGGGCGGCCAGGACAGCAAGATTGCGTTTGCGACTCCGTGGCCGATGGTGGTGATCAGCTTTGTGGCTGTGATTGCGATCTGTCTTCTGTCGGCGCTGATTAGCATTCGCAAAGTGGTGAAGCTTGAACCGGCGGTGGTGTTCCGTGGCTAGTGGAAATGGATGCGAGACGGCGAACGGTACGCATGCGGCCTGCCTGCGAGGTGTGACGAAGTTGTTCGGCGTAGGCACGACGGAGGTGCATGCGCTGGATAACGTCGACTTCAACGTGCATACAGGCGAGTTGTTGCTGCTGGTAGGGCCTTCGGGGTGCGGCAAGACGACTCTGCTGAGCGTGCTGGCTGGCATTCTGGATGCGACGTCGGGTGAAGTCGATGTCTTCGGGACGCGCATTGATCAGCTCGATCAGCAGGAGAAGACTGCCTTCCGGCGTGACAATGTTGGCTTCATCTTTCAGCAGTACAACCTGTTGCCGACGCTGACGGCTGCTGAAAATGTGGCGATTCCGCTGCTGATTCATCGTGTGGATTTTGATGAGGCTGTCGAGAAGGCGCGGGTGTATTTGGACAGGGTCGGCATGGCGGATCGCGCGGAGTTCCTGCCTTCGCAGCTCTCAGGCGGGCAGCAGCAGCGCGTAGCGATTGCGCGAGCGCTGATTACAGAGCCGCGGCTGATCGTGTGTGACGAGCCGACGGCTGCGCTTGATGGAGACACGGGAAAAATGATTCTGGAGATGTTTCGGTCGACGGCGCTGACGGGCGATCGCGCGATTGTGGTGGTGACGCATGACAGCCGTATTTTTCCGTACGGCGATCGCATTGCGGAAATGCTGGACGGGCGGATTCTTTCGATTCACGAGAATGAATTGGCACCCGCTCATGGTAAGGAGAAGGTCCAATGACGAAGCGGCTTAGTATCATCCTTCCGCTGCTGGGAGTAGTTCTGATTGCGGTGTGGGTCACGGTTTCGGCGCGGAGGGTGCCGCATGAGAAGCCGCTGGCTGCGCCCCCGACTGCTCCGTATGAGAACTCGATTGCGGCGACGGGGATCGTTGAGGCTTCGGACCGCAACTATAACCTTGCGCCTCCGGTGTCGGGTCAGTTGAGCGCATTGTATGTGAAGGAAAACGACACTGTGCATCGCGGCGAC
>DATGAD010000015.1:0-3872 GCA_035313725.1 Alloacidobacterium sp.
CGGGCTGTAATCGAGAGCAATCGTTGGAATTCCTCCCAGAGTATTGTTCGGCCTGTGACCATCGGCCAGGTCGGCTGACAGCCCTTGACGCTGAGGATTATCGCACCCTTCCGTGCCGTTGGTGGCGATGAAGATGCGCTCGATCGGGCTGGCGAAGCTGTCGTCATTTCCCAGCAGAAGTTTGTCCATCAACGGGGCGTAGGTGTTGTGCTCGATTGTCGCAGCAAGGGTGGTGCTGGCGTCCATCGAAAGGTACCAAACCGGGCGGCCGAAGCTGAAGCCGTTGATCAGGTTCAAGGTGACGGTCATATTGTAGGGATCGATGGCCACTACCTGGTCGTGAACTTTCGTATAGTCGACGTTGCCGTTGGGAAAGTTGATCTGGCTGGCATCGACGTTGTACGCGACCATGGGAGCGTTGTAGATAACGCCCTGGGCGTTCGTGATGCTGACGTAGGGGCTATAGTTTTTGTTGCCGACTTCGCCCGGAGTGACGGATGTGGGAGGAAATTCCGCTCCCGTCGGTCCGGGTACAAGGTTGCGAACCGCCGAGAAGTCGACGGTGCCTTTATCGAACACGATGTTTCCGTTCGCATCCAGGTTACCGGTTCTGGCGGCCGTGTTGATGAAGTTGAGCTTCGCGGAATAATTCAGACCGAGTTCCGCGGCAACCCCCTGATCCGAAACGTCAGTCAGGATGTACCAGGCCGTCTTGCCGGTGGCCTTGACCGATCCCTTATACAGCGGGATGGTAATCGTGCCGGCAATGGAGTCGACTTGCCCGGTGTTGAGCAACTGCACGGGGCCGACCAAGCTCTGGTTGACTGAGGAAGGCGGGGGCCCGAAGTATGAAAGGTCTACATTTGCGCCGACACTCGCAGGCGCAGGAAACAAGTCGCAGCCAGGTGCTCCGAGATCGCGCGGTCCAGCTCCGGGACCTTGTGCCGAGTTGATCCCCGACGAACTATCAGCTACGGCTGTCGCAGCCGTCGCCAGGTCTGTCGTCGCCGTCGACTTTGCAACGGGCCGCTTCGCGAGACGATGCAGGACCATCGCCTCTTCGGATATGGGTGGCCTGGCCGCCACGGATACCGGTGGTCCAGCCGCCACGGCAGCTTGCCCGAAGGCTGCTGAGGGCACGAGACTACACATCGCGGTTGCACTTGCCATGACGAATAGTTTGGTCGAGGAGAAGATGCGTGACCGCACGGCGGTCACATTGAGGTCTTTTCCGGAAGGGGAGGACCCACGAAGAGTAGAAATCATTGTCGGACTCCTGTTAAAGGGATTGCACAACGAAGTGCTGAGTGTGTATGTCTACACCTTGTTGTGTAACTGTGAGACAGACCAGCTCGTGATTAGTTACTAACAAAATCATTTGTAGATACGATTTTTATAAGTGACTAGGATGATGTAGATAAAAGCATCCTATTTTGGAATATATGTAACTTATCTCGGCAAAGTGATTCTAAGCAGAAGAGCGATAGCGCGAGGTATTGCGTGATTACTGGCCATTCATCGCTATGTGGCCACAATATGGCAGTGTGCCGTGGTGCGCATCTGTTATGACAGGCGGACCAGCGTCTTTATTGAACGATTGAGCTGCAACGAGCAGCTTAGGCTCTGTGTTGTTGTACTTAGGTTCAAGACCGAAGTGCAATTGCCATAAATAACTTCCGCAAGCGGGAATCAGGGCGATGAGAACTTGAACCGGCGATCAAGATAGGAGGGAGTTGGAGAAGCATCTTCAATCTGGGCCATTAGTACCTAACTGGATGGCAAAGGAAGGTTGGTAAGATTCCCCGGCAATGATTGTGGCAGAACACCCTCATGGACACTCTACAGTGAACGTTGAGCCGGCTGTCGACGCTGTAGGAATTGAATCGAATCCCGGCTAACAGGAGAGAATAGATCAGAGAATAAGTGAGTTGTACGCCGACAGTAGGCCAGTCTTGCCGCATCGCAGGGCCGAACGTCAAAACAAGCATTAGAACCGAACTCGAGATCAGGGCGCGCCCAGTCTGGAGGCCGAAGAGTAGTCAAGCTCCAACTAGCGCCTCGACAATTGGCAGCACGCAGCCGAAGCCGCAGACAGACCATAGGGGAAAAGGGGCCTTTGGGAACATCGGCACCAGGGATCCGGCGAAGCTTGTAAGGCAGCGGTCCACCGAACCGAGCCATGCAGGCAAATCTTCAATCCCGATGCGATGCGCAAAAGCGAATAGGGCAAAGCCAGGTCCTTCAATCACAGTTCCATCTCTTCAGTCATCGCACTCTCCCTCACTGGGGTTACATGACAAGAGCTTCTGAGTCATCCTCAGCAAAGTGCGAGCAAAACCACCCTAGCTCGGAAGCGTGAGCGAAACTGTCGCGCAACACGTGTGCCTGTGCTTGGGCATTGAGCTTTGTCCTTTGAAAGGCCTGTGCTGCGGCCTCAGAGACAGACGCGCCGGATCGCAAAGCGCTTAGCAACAGGAATGTTTCTCTATCAATTCGGCGATAGTAGACGGTATCTTCAAAGCGGTGAACCGCTAACCAAACTCGCTCTTGTCTCATGGCGGGAAGCGTAGGGCGTGTTTGAGCTACGCGCCGGTTCGCAGCGTTACTCACGATCTCGGTTTCCGGCGTGTGTTTCTTGACTGCGAGTACAAGGCTGTCGACCGGATAGCTCAATTCGAGCAGTTGGAGATGCGGCTGCAAAGAGAGCTTCGACTCCGGGCCTATCGTTTGTGCCTCTTCTGTCGCAAGCGGCGTCCGATGCTTACGATCAAAAGCGTCTACGTACGCCCACTCAAGCCTCGCGACGTCAACAGCGAGGCGATAGCGCCGGCCTGCAAACTGCGGGTGTACTTCGAGAAAGCTCGGGAGCCTCGCGCTTAAATCCCGGAGCGTCCAGGACGTGGAAGGGTTTTCATTGAGATAAGCAAGGATCAGGGAGTCGAAGCGGTTGGTGCCAAGCAAGGCATTGAGAGTTGGAAAGTCCTCGGAGACGGCGCTAATCAGACGGAACCAATACTGGCGATTGTAGATCTCAAGGCGCTCGAAAGAGGAGAGCCGGTCGTTGGGACTGATATAGCTCGCGGCAATCGCCCCGACCGATGCCCCATCATGCGTGGTTTCCTGCATCTCGAAGTCAACCGTAAGAGGTCGACGCACATCCTCCGCCATTCGCCGTTGAAGTTCGAGAAGTGTCATGCATGTACCTCCTCGAGCTGTGGTATGTCCGCTGGGACGCTCTGTGACTCGGCACGGAGCAGGAAACGATTCGCTTTGAGCGCTTCACCGTGGACCTCTTCAAAGGAAGGGATATTGTCATCCCACTCAAGCAGGGTTGCCGTTGGCCCGCATCGTTCGATGGCACGAGCATACAGTCTCCATACCGGATCAAGAACAGGATGATCGTGAGTGTCGAGTGTGTACTTCTCAAATTTTGAGTGCCCGGCAATGTGAATCTGAGCAACGCGCTCTGCAGGAATGCTGTTCACGTACTCCATCGGATCAAACTTGTGGTTCTGGGATGATACGTAGATGTTGTTCACGTCAAGCAGAATGCCGCAGTCGGCTGTGTGGACGACCTCGTTGAGGAACTCCCACTCCGTCATCTGTGACTCGTGATACTCTGCGTAGCTGCTGACGTTTTCTACTGCCACTGGGATTTCAAGGTAATCCTGCACCATGCGTACGCGCTCGGCTGTCGTGCGAATCGCTTCAAATGTATACGGAAGCGGCAGCAGGTCGTGTGTGTAGCGGCCATCAACGCTGCCCCAGCAAAGATGATCGGACAGCCACGGAGTCTTCGTTCGCTTGGTCAGTTCCTTGATCCGCTTCAGATGATCACGATTCAATGGCTGTGCACTTCCGAAGTACATCGA
>DATGAD010000016.1:0-2805 GCA_035313725.1 Alloacidobacterium sp.
TCGCAGGTTCTCCGCGCATTCCTCTATCAGGCACGCCCCCAGACCAAGCCGTCGCTGATCCTTCGCCACGCACACCTGCGTCACGTGCCCAATATCCTCACGCACTCGTGAGCACAAAAGCATCCCGGCCAGCGCCCCATCCGCCGCGCGCGTCAGCGTGCGCGATGAAGGTGGATCGAACAATCCGCATCCGGGAAAGCGAACGATGTTATGCAGGAAGCGGAGCGAACCTGCCACCGAGCGGTATTGATCGTTGATGAAGCTGTCCAGATGGCCGCTGTAGGCATCGGCAATCAGATATCCGGCCGGATGAAAATCATTCTCCCGCCACGAGCTCAGAACAACACCCTTGGGGAGAACAGGCCGCGATAGCGGCCCTTTAAACTGCGGTAGATCGAGCTCCATGAAGAGCCGGCGAAAGAGCTTGAATCCCGCCTCTCGAAACACATCTGCATGTAGCCCATGTGGATGCAGCAGCAGCTGACACTCAATCCGGTCGATCCCGGGAGAATGCCGCAGCAATTCGATCAAATGCCGCAGCAACTGGCTTTCTACTTCGGCTGAAGCATCGGAAAGGGAAAACACGTCACCGATGATTGCCTTATGCTCTTCGTACACACAGAAGACATAGCCGGCGATGCGCCCATTTTCTACAGCAACATAGCCCGGCAGCACGCGTGAATCCAGATACTGCAGCAACAGGTCCGCAGAAGTGCGGTAGTCCCAGCACAGCCGATCGCTCCACAGACGGCTCTCCTCATCCAGCACAGGCCGCAGACTGCTGGCGGAAAAATGCCTCAGGTCGAGAATCTCAAACTGCAAAGCCGAACTCACGCGTTACGCACCAGGAATACAGCAATCGTCTTTCGCTGTCTTAGTATCTATCTTCCAGGGCCGTGGCATCTTAGCCAGGCACAGATTTCCGGAAATAACTTCTGTCTCTTGATTTACTCTTCCGCCGCTACAGCGTAGACGACCAGGTTCTGAGCAGGATACACGAATAAGGGCTCATATCGCCTGCCGGTAAGCTTTTGACGCAGTTCGTCGACATACGATTCACGAGCGACAAGGATATGCTGCTCACGCGGGATCCCATCCTGCTCGTAATTCGCCACTTTTCGATTGCGATAAAACGACAGGCCATATTCCACATCGCGGCGAACCCTGAATACCGCAACCGTGGTGTTTGGCAGAGCAATCTGGTCCAGAATCTTCGCCAGCGGCCGCGCCGAATACGTCAGATCGATCAGCTGCACCGTACCCTTGGTCGAGGCAATTTGCCCAAAGCCGAAAAACGGTCCGATCCCATACAGGAAGAGCAGCAGAATCACAACCGGAATCATCGTTGCGATGCGCAGGCGGCGAATGCCGAACCGCGCCACAGTGATGAGAATAAAGATAGTCGCCGCAAATCCCGTCGCCCCCGCGGCAATCAGCGCATTTGACGGAGGCATCTGGTCCGAGTGCTGAATCAAACGCGGCAGCAACAGTACCAGCGTCGTGAGCCCGCCGGCCAGCACCCCATGCAGGATCAGTAGCCACGGCTTCAATCCGCGTTCACGCATGCGGTTCAAATAGTCGCCGCTGAGAATCGTGAGCGGTGGAACGGACGGCAGAATATAGCCGGGCAGCTTTGATTCTGAAAAAGAAAAGAAGATCACTGGAATCAACGCCCAGAGCACAAGAAACTCAGGGAAAGCATCGCCCGTTCGCTGAAAGCCCATGTAGTGAAACTTCGCCCGCCGCGCCCGCCACTCAGCAACCGATCCCTGTACGGCATTCACAAGCGCCGCAATCGCAATCACCGTCCACGGCATCAGGCTCAGCACAATCACCGGCAGGTAATACCAGAAATGCTGCTCATGCTCAAAACGGTTGGTGGCAAAGCGCTCCAGATTATGTTCCAGGAAAAATACCCGCAGAAAGTTCGGATTGCGCTTCTGCACCGCGATAAACCACGGCAGCACCATCGCCAGGTACAGAACCACTCCCGGCCACCAGATGCTTCGTCGCAGAATCGACCATTCTTTTCGCATCGCGGCAAACACCGCTATGATCACCAGCGCGAGAAATGGAGCGACCGGTCCCTTGGCCAGCGTCGCCGCGCCCACAAAGAAGTAAAGATCAAAGAGCCAGAATTTGCTGTTTGTCTCATACCACGCATACCACCCCAGCATGCCGATACAGAACGGCGCGGCCATCTGCATGTCCGTCGATGCGCCGCGTGCGAAGCTCAAAATGCCCGCGCACGATGCCGTCAGCAGCGCGGCATCCAACTGTCCTCCCGGACGGAACCGCCGCATGTGCAGAAAGATCAGCGTTACCAGCACAAACGCAAAGCTCGCCGACGGAATGCGCGCTGACCAGTCGTGAATTCCGAACTCGCGGAAAGCGAACATCGCCCGCCAGTAGTAGAGCGCCGGTTTTTCAAGCCATGGCTTGCCATACAGAATCGGCGTGACGAAGTCGTGCCGGCCGAGCATTTCGCGCGCTACCTGCGCATAGCGGGGCTCGTCCGCTCCCACCAGCCCGATGCCAGCACCTCCAAAAGCAGGCACCAGCCCGTAGAACAGGAAAAAGGCAGTAAAGAGGAAAAGGGTCAGTGTTTCCAGCGTCGTTCCCAGGAAAGGGAAGCGCGTCATGGCAGACGTTGGGCTGATGCGTAGCGCCTTGATGCTCTTAGGGATGGCCACGTGCTTTCTGAGGTCCCGGGTGGAATTGCCTTTCGCAGACAAGGCTATCAGATTCAACTGAGCCTGTTTTTGAAGTAGCAGGCTCTAAGCAACTTCATGAACCGCCGCGCTC
>DATGAD010000017.1:0-2475 GCA_035313725.1 Alloacidobacterium sp.
TCAAGGTTGGCAATCAGTCTTTTCTGCGCGGCGGTGAGAGCTACACGAGCCGCATCGCGGCGAATCTCGCTTTGCTTTACCTTGTGCTGTGTCGATAGCCAGTCCCATACGGGGATATCGAGCGTGACGCTGCCGGAATAACCGAGATTGCGCACTCCGTCCGGTCCGTTGACGGCAAATTGTGGCGCATCGATGCCGTAGGTGAAGTTCAATCCGAGGTCAGGCAAATAGGCCGCGCGTGCGGCGAGCACTTCGGCGTCGTTCTGCTTCAATGCGGCCATGGCGCTTCTTAGATCGGGATTATTGCTGGTTGCGGCTGCTTCCACCGCGACGCGTGTGGGAACGTCGGGGACATTTGGACTGGTTTGCAGCTTGTAGGGTGTGCGTGGGTCGGGAAAAAGGAGCACGGCAAGCTCGAGTTTCGCCTTTTTGGCAGCAATGCTTGCATCAGTCACATCACGCTGGCGTTGCAGTTGTTCCAGTTGAGCCTTGATGACATCGGCATGCGCTGCCTCGCGGGCCGCTTCCCTTTTCTTCGTCAGACCGGCGAATGTGTCAGCCTCTGTGGTGGCCCGTTTGGCAACAGTCAGTTTCTGGTCGGCGGCCAGTGAACTGTAATAAAGATTCACGACAGCTTCGACCAATCCCCTGCGGGCGACTTCAAGTTGCGCCTCAGCAAACACTGCTGCGGCATCTGCGCGTTTTACCTCCGCCATCTGTGCGAGACCGACGGTTTCGTTCACGACTGCCTGGCTGGCGTATTCGCGCACTGCATTGTTCGCTATGAAACGTGGGGACGGCTGTGATCCAACCCCCTGACCGGCCTGGTTTTGTTCTCCATTCGGTTGTGTGTACAGAGCCTGGTTGTGATACACGGCGCCCGGCAGCAAAGTTGCCCGCGCGATGGAGCGATCCAGACCGGCGGCCTTGCTCTCGGCGACACTGGCGGCGAATGCCGGCTCATTTGCTTGTGCGCGATGAATCGCTTCGTCGAGCGTAATAATGGGGCCTTCTTGCGAACTTGCTTCGGGTTGCTGGGCCAGGCACGACGCGACCGAGAGTACGACCGTTGCAGCAAATAAGGACAGTCCGGCCTGTATCTTTCTGGTTCGAGAACACATTAGAGATCAGGATAAGGGTAAAAGGCTTAATTTGGCCTGAATAAGCTCATGGGCAGACCTCCTGGATGCCTGATGGAAACGAGTTCTGGTGTTCCATGACCTACTTCCGCTCATTCGTGCCGTCAAAATATAAGAAAGACTTGCCAATCGGTGTCGAAATGAATAACTTGGCTGCCGGGGAGGTTTGATTGCCTGGGACCCTTGGAACTTTGCTTGAGACTTTCCCTCAGGAGCGGCGCGTAGCCCTCATTCCCCGCCAATGTGAGGCGCTTCGAAAAGCTGGTCTTGAAGTCATCATTGAACAATCGGCGGGCGTTGCGGCCGGCTTTCCTAACGAAATGTACGTTGCGCGAGGCGCACGCATCGCCAGCCGCGAAGATGTATTCCGCGAAGCCGACATCATTGCGCAGGTTCGCTGCCTGGGCGCCAACCCTGAAGCAGGTCGCGCTGACCTGTCTCTGCTGCGTCCGGGTCAGATACTTATCGGTTTTGGCGAGCCGCTAACTGCGTTGCAAGAGTGCTCGGAGCTGGCGTCAGCCGGCGCGTCGCTGCTGGCGCTTGAACTCATTCCCCGCATTACGCGAGCACAGAGCATGGATGCGCTGTCATCCATGGCTACGATTGCCGGATACCGCGCCGTCCTCATGGGCGCGAGCCAGTTGCCGAAGATGTTTCCTTTGTTGATGACGGCCGCGGGCACGCTTACTCCGGCGAAGGTCTTCGTGCTCGGAGCTGGCGTTGCCGGGCTGCAGGCAATTGCGACGGCACGGCGTTTGGGAGCCGTGGTTTGTGCTTACGATGTGCGACCGGCGGTAAAAGAACAGGTGGAAAGCGTCGGCGCAAAGTTTGTGATGCTTGACGTGGACGCACAGTCATCGGAGGGCAAAGGCGGCTATGCGAAAGCGATGGACGAGGAGTTTTATCGACGCCAACGCGAGCTGCTGACTGAAGTCCTGCGCGAGCAGGATGTGGTGATTACTACCGCCGCTGTGCCCGGACGCAAATCTCCCATTCTGATTACCGCCGAAATGGTTTCCGCCATGCCAGCAGGTTCTGTGATCGTTGACATCGCAGCCGAACGCGGGGGCAACTGCGAACTCACCCGTCCCGGCGAGACGGTCGTGCAGGATGAGGTGACGATCCTTGGGCCGGTGAACCTACCATCGATGATTCCAAATCATGCGAGTCAGATGCTTTCGGCAAACATCACCGCTGTTGCCAAGCTGCTGATGCGGGATGGGAATATTTCGCTGAATCTGGATGACGAGATCATTCGCGAATCGCTGGTTACGCATCAGGGAAAAGTCGTGCATCCGCGCGTTGCCGAGCTGCTCGGTGCGTCTGAACTGGGCGA
>DATGAD010000018.1:0-7531 GCA_035313725.1 Alloacidobacterium sp.
GGCAGCAATATCTTTATACAGATGATCTGAGCTTTCTTGAATCGAATTATCCGCTTATGCGGAACGCTGCGCAGTTCCTGCTGGCCTACGCACACAAAGACAGCAATGGAACGCTCTACACGTATCCCTCCAATGCGCATGAGTCCAACTGGGATGTGCGGAATCCAACCACGGACATTGCCGCAATGCATGCTCTGTTTCCGGTGCTGATTCAGGCCGCGGCTGCTCTGGGAGTGGAAGATGAGACGGTGAAGGCAGCTCGGGAAGCGTTGTCCTCATTACCGGATTTTCCTCTTGTCGTGCCTGGTGAAAATAAGCTGCTCTTGAAATCTGATCGCAACGATTCGAAAGCGGTGATCGCGAATTCATATACACCGAACGCCATCGTTCACAATGAAGAGAATCTTGGGCTGGAGCCTGTATGGCCTTATTCCCTCATCGGAGATGATGGTCCTCTGCACGCGATTGGTGTGAACACCTATAAGCACCGGCGAAACAAATCGGCCGCCGATTGGAGCTTTGACCCTGTGCAGGCAGCGCGTCTCGGGTTGGGGGATGAAATGAAGTCGGCGCTCGAAGCAATCACAGAACGCTATCAGCTCTATCCATCCGGTCTTGCTCAGCTCTACGGTTTTCCCGAATTTTATGTAGAACAGGTTGGAGTGCTTGCAGATGCCCTGCAAAATGGCCTGGTTCAGGATTATGACGGGCTTGTTCGCATTCTCCCGGCATGGCCAGGAGACTGGGATGCCGATGGTACTGTGGTCGTGCGTCATGGCAACCGAATCCATTTACAGATACGCCAGGGAAAAATCGTTACGCTCGGAGTGGAAGCCATAAAAGCAGCAGATATGGAGATACGTAATCCGTGGCCTGGTCAGATCGTGGATATGATTTCGGAGGACGGCACAACAACCTCGGTTACTCCAAATGCCGATGGGATTTTGGTTTGCAAATTGCAAGCTGGGCGTTCATATCGACTTCGGCCCCACGGTAAGCCCGATGCTCATTTGCAATTTGCATCTGTATCAGGGAAGGTTTCAAGTTCTCCTAAAAGACTCGGAACGCGAACCATTGGCCTAAGCGCCAAGTAGCGCGATTTTGGAGCGCATCAGGCGTGTCATAGCTTCAATCTTGCGAGGGCACTAGATTCGCACTTTTCGCGCAGCCTGGAATGCCAATTCACGTGTTACTTGTTCATCAATTCGGTTCCATCGCCCGGAATTACGTCGACGAGGCTTATGGAATCGAGAGTATGTTTCCAATGAACAATGAGAAAAGCTGAGGTTTGATCGTTCAGGTACAGATCCTGGCGCAGCAGACACCACACAGCGAGCGGTTTCGCGTTCGGATCGCCGGGATTGTATCCAAATGCCTGAATGTCGCTGACCGCTGCTTCTTCCACGGGCAGGACTCTTTCAAACGGAGGACGAGGACTCATTCGGCTGTCATGGTCGATGGTCAAAACGCGCTTCCGCAGATTGAGAGGATTCTGCGAGTGGGAGCGTGAATGGAAATCGTAGCGGGCGATCGCCACTGCACCCACGAATCGCGCGATGCAGGAGTGGTCTTCTTCTCCATTTGGAGAGAGGCAAAAGGCGCGGTTGGTTAGGCCATCTCGAAATCGGAGATTGTCGGATGAAGTGTTAGCAAAATATTGAACGCGCATGCGCACTTCACATTCCGGCGTCGAGAAGCGAAAGAGATGGTCGGAGTGCTGTTCGGCTCCCCACATTTTCGTGGTCAGCTTTGTGGCCAACCCGAGGCCAGCCAAAGACCAGAGCAGGGATCGCCTGCCTGGATTCTGCAGAACTGGTCGCGTTGCTGGAAGTGCCGCCATCATTTTCTGAAACTCGCTGCAGGGGCGCATTGTTACTACTACATTGTAGTAGTAATGGGAATATGTCAAGAGCTCACCAGAAACCCCGTGCTAAACTCTCGATGAAGTTACAGCAGTGCATGAAACCCCTCAGGTAACGGCTGGCTGTTCTTCCCACGGGAATTCCCCCTTTCCTAGACCCTGAATAGGAGAGTTAAGACGTGGCTATCACGGGCAGATTCCTTGGCAGTTGCGTGTTGCTTTGTGCCTTGGCGGGCGAGCTATTCATTCCAACCTTTTCGCTCTTTGCGAATGCTCAAACGCAGGCGGCTCAGCCGGGCATGCCAGCTGGTGTGACGAGTGTCCCGTATGTCTACAAGGGGCAAAACTTCGAGATCCGGCTGCTCCGGGGCCAGCTTTTTATGGTGTTGCAGAACGGGATGCCTGTTGTGATGTACATGCGTGGCACAGTTCGTCCCATCAGCACCGATCCCGCAGCCGTTTCACTCGCAGAAGACGCAGTGAAGGCGTATCAGGCGGGTGCACCGTCCGGCGCTGCTGGCGGCGCGGGGACCGCCGGGCCTTCCTCTGCCGGGACGGCCTCGCCGGGAGGATTGACGGTGGATGGGGTGATCTCGCTGCTTGACGCAAAGATCTCCGACGACCTGATTATTGCCAAAATCCAGAAGAGCGGACAGACCTTTGACCTGAGCACAGACGACATGATTCGCCTGAAGAAAGCGGGAGCCAGCGATGCTGTGATGAAGGCCTTGATGAGTGGCGCTCCTGCCCCGGCAGCCGCTCCTGCTCCGACAGCTTCCACTTCTCCCGTAACGAGCCCGAATGCCGCTGGTGCGCCGCCGGCCGGCGTTGCCCCGAATCCCGTGGCAGAAAATCCAAGCATGGGCAAGCTCAAAAAAGAGGGATTTATGTCGAGCCTTGGGCATGGTGTCTCGAACGCCGCGACTGGAAAGTCCGTGGTTGACCGGTTGAGCATGCGAAACATCTTGCCGCAATGGGACCCGAACCAGAAGCTGAGCCAGCAATATCCTCACATTGCCATCACGGTACTGTATGCCCCGATGGGGTGGACGGAGGATTACCGGGTGGTTGTGCGGAAGAATAATACTCTGGCGCCGCCTTGCTTCAAGCTGAAAGCAGTCGTCTGGCTGGATGCGACCCGGTCGAAGACGACGGACGACTTCGAATGGTGCATCCAGAATGACATGTTCATGAGCGAGCTTCAGCCGACTTACCTGTATAGCATGGCTGCAACCAGAGCCGACTACGGCCAAACCACTGGCGTCAACCGTACGGATGGTCCTCAACCTCCGGACAAGCTGCTGCCCAACGATCGCGCAACGCTCGACATGGAGGCAAAGACCAATCCCCAGGGTGCAAGCAAAGACCTGAACCTGGATGAGACCAGCCTGTTCGCAATCATGTTTGCCAATATGCGAAAGGATCTGGGCGAAACCCTGGGATCGGATGGTGATTTTCGGGTTTGGGTCACGACGATCAAGAAAGCCGCCGGGCCTTCGTTATTCTGAGACCCGAACCTGGTACTTGGGGCAGGTTGGCTCAGAGCAGCTTGACTTAGAGCAGCTTGCCGGCGGCGAGGTCGCGGACGAGGCCACGGTCGGCGGCGAGGAAGTCGTAGCCGGGCAAGTCGCGCAGGTTGCACCAGCGCAGGTCGTTGAAAATGTGTTTTGTGATTTCGCCCTCGAAGTGGTGGACGGCAAAGAACTGCAGGTCAACCGAGCTGCCATTGCGGTAGGCGTGGCGCACGTGGGCTACGAGCGTGCCGATTGTTGCCCGGATGCCAAGCTCTTCTTCAAGCTCGCGGATGAGCGCTTCTTCTGTACTCTCACCAGGTTCCATTTTGCCGCCGGGAAACTCCCACTTGAGGGCCATGGCCTGGTCGGGGCGGCGCTGGCAAATAAGGACTTCGTCGCCGCGAAGGATGAGCGCGGCAACAACATAGCGCACGGATTTGGATTCCGCAGCGCCGACTTTTTGGGATTCGATATCCTCCACGCTCACACCAGTTTAGACGGTTCAGCCTCAAAATCGATGCAACGCATTTGAGAGCTTTGCGTGGGGCTGAAAATCTCGGGGTGAATAATGGATGCAAGAGCGCGCAGGCCGCCGACCAGCGTGGGCGCGGGCGTATTCAACAGCTCCTCGGTGATGCAGAAGACGCGGCCCTCGCCGACGGCACGAAGCTGCTGCCAGCCGCGCTTTTCCACAGTGCGTTCCAGCGGCACGCGCATGCCTGCGCCGCACCATGCCATGACGATGGCGTCCGGATCGGCTGCGGCAATGGCTTCAGCCTCGGTGACCGTGCCGGGAGCGCCGACGAATTCGCCGCCCGCCGCTTCGACCAGTTCCTTGACCCAGTATTGCGAGTGAATGAGCGGTTTGCCCCACTCTTCGCAGTAGACGCGGGGGCGATTGTTTGCGGTGGCCGCGCGGCTGCTGGTTTCTGCGATGGCTGATTGCATGGACGCGATGACGGCCTCGGCTTCGTCGTTCGCGTGCACGACAGAACCGATGAGCCGGATGTCGCTGTAGATATCCGCAATAGAATGCGGTGCCAGCGCCAGCACCGGGAAGCCAGCTTTCAAAATGGCAGCCAGCGATTCATGCCGGTAGGGAACGGACGCGATGACGAGATCGGGCTTGAGCGCCGTCAGCTCGTCGGTGGTTGTCGTCCATGCATCGTGAACGAGTGGCAGGTTGCGGGAGCGCAGATCGGGGACGACGTCGAGGCAATAGCGCGTGCAGGCCACAAGCGCGTCGAGCTGACCGAGGCGCTCGAGAACGACGGAGACGCTGGGCTGGAGCGAGACGATGCGCATTCTAGATGACAGATTAACGTGTCTTCGCGAATGATTTGTCACCCTGACAACAAAAGGTTGTCATCAACGCGCGAGATTAGACTTTGCTGTCCTTTAGCACCGATGCCGGATAGAAGACCGTCCAGCCGTTTTCTGCTGCCGACTGCAGCAACGCAGGCGATGGATTTACCGGAAAAGCGTGCTTTGCAATCTTCAGCATCGCTTCATCGTGAATAGAGTTGCCGAAGACGCAGTCGGGCTGCGGCACACCTGCGCGGATGAGCGCTGTTGCCTTCGCTTCATCTGTGGGCACGTCAATTAAGTCACTTGTCACGTGTCCGTTGACGATCTTGACTTCTGCAGCGAGCACGCGGGATGCAGGAATGCCGAAGCGCGCGACGCCTTCCTCAATCACCCAGTTGTTTGTGGAGCTTACTGCCCAGAGCACGGTTCCGGCGGCTTGCAGATCGGCGATGAGTTCGCGCAGCTCGGGGAAGAAGTTGGCTTCAATATGAGTGCGGAAATAGGTCGCGGCGGCCCTGCGCAGCTCGTCTTCTTCGAGGCCGGAGTACATCTGGACCATCTCGGCGCACATTTCGGCCTCGGCGACCTTGCCGGCACGATAGAGGCGGTATTGCGTGTCGACCCAGTCGGCGGTATTGCGCGAAACGAGGCCGGACTCGATCGACCAGATCATGAAGCCGTATCCCGCGTCGCCGGTCCAGAGCGTGCCATCGCAGTCGAATACGGCGGTCTGCGGATGGGTCGCGATGACGGCGTGATGGAATTCCTCGCGGGTATATTGTTCGGCGGGTGCGGTATGCAGCGTAGTCAAGTGTTACTCCTTAACTCTTTATTGTCAGGTATGAACGAGGATTTTGCACGGTGCGGAATGTGAAGCGTTGGTGAACTTGATTCCGGAAGCATCTTCGCCTGCCGTACGCTTTGTCCGGCGCAGATAATCAAAATGTGAGTACGGGCCGCAATACCGAGCTGGTTCGCGAGTACCTGATCTATCTGCGCGTGGAAAAGGGGCTGCGTCCGCTGACGTGCGAGGCGTATGAGCGCGATCTGCTGCAGTTTGCCGAGTATCTGGAGCGCGAGAACGCGCTGCTAATGACAGCGCGGCAGCGCGAGGTGGCCGGGTTTCTCGAAGATCTGCGGACGCATGATGTCGAGTCGCGGTCGATAGCGCGCAAGCTCTCGTGCCTACGCGGTTTCTATAAATGGCTGCTGCTCGATAAGCAGATCAAGCATGATCCGACGGTGAATCTCGAATCGCCCGATGCGTGGAAGGTGCTGCCCAAGTCGCTCGCGCCTTCCGAGGTCAATTCGATGCTGGAGCGGGCTGCCGTTGCGGCGGATCATCCGGAGGCCGATGCCATTTCGCTGCGCGACCGGGCGATTCTGGAATTACTGTATGCGGGTGGACTGCGCGTTTCTGAATTGACAGGGTTGTGTGTGGCCGATCTCTCGCTCGATGCCGGACGCGTGCTGGTGCGCGGCAAGGGCGACAAGGAGCGCATCGTGCCTCTCGGCGCACTGTGCGTGAAGGCTCTGGAAGAGTATCTCGAACGAGGACGTTCCGCTCTTGCCCGCAATGGGCGCGCGAATCAGCTTTTTCTGTCGATTCGCGGCAAGGCGCTTTCTCGGGAGTGGATCTGGCGGCTGGTGAAGTCGAGCGACAGCCACGCCAGTCCGCACAAGCTGCGGCACAGCTGCGCGACGCATATGGTGGAGCATGGCGCCGACCTGCGCACGGTGCAAACCTTTCTGGGGCATGCCGACATTGCCACGACGCAGGTGTACACGCATCTTGCGCTTGGGCGGCTGAAGACGGTACATCGCGAGTATCACCCGCGTGCAAAGCGGGTTGAGGAATGATGGCGGGGAGAAATGCCGGGTCTCCCACCCTTTCGCAAAAAGCGCGAAAGGATGGGGCACCCAATGATCCTGGAAAGTCTGGCGTTTTTTCACTTGTACAGGAATTTCTGGCAGTTCTCGCTAATGAGCGCGGCTCGTCTTCTCATACGCTGCGCGCCTATGAGCGCGAACTGCATGACTTCGGTGCGTATCTAGTGGAGATGTTTGGAGCCGGACTAGAAATCAGGCGCGTCGAGCATCAGCATATTCGCGCTTACCTGGGCGCGCTGTATGAGAAGGGCTTGTCGAAGGCATCGGCGGCGCGGGCGCTTGCTGCCGTTCGCTCGTGGTTCAAGTGGCTGGCACGCGCGGGCCACGTCGAGCAGAGCCCTGCTGCGCTGGTGGCGACGCCGAAACTGCCGAAGCACCTGCCGCGCGTGCCGACGATCGAGCAGATGAATCGCGCTGTCGAGGGGGTGTCGGAAGATTTCGCCGCATGGCCCGAGCGCGACCGACTCATCTTTGAACTGCTGTATGGATGTGGCATTCGGAATGCCGAGCTGGTCGGGATCGATCTCAAGGATATTCATTGGGCGAATGAAGCGATTCTTGTCTGGGGTAAGGGACGCAAGGAGCGGTATGTTCCCCTCGGCGATGCCGCGGCGCAGGCTCTGCGCGCATATCTGCCGCTGCGTGAAGCGCGGTTGCAGGCAGCGGGGAAGCAGGCTGAGGCTCTCCTGTTGAATGCGAAGCTGCGCGGCAACGGTCGCCTCACAACGCGCAGTGTGGGTCGAATCGTAAAGGCTCTGGCGATTGCTAATGGGCTGCCTGCGGAGGTGCATCCGCACACACTGCGCCACGCTTTCGGCACGCACATGCTTGAGGAGGGCGCGGATTTGCGCGCTATCCAGGAGCTGCTGGGTCATGAGCGGCTCTCGACGACGCAGCGGTATACGCAGCTTACGGTTGGGCAGGTGGCCGAGGTGTATGACCGCACGCATCCGCGCGC
>DATGAD010000019.1:0-18996 GCA_035313725.1 Alloacidobacterium sp.
TTGCGATGCGAATAGCAGAGCGCCGCTGACAGCGTCCCCCGACAAGGCATCTGTCGTATATCTGCGCTAATCAAATCTTAACTTTGCGCATAATTGCCAATACAAACAATCCTAACTGGACATACGAGAGACAGATAGATACTATTAGTCCGCGTTTCAAGCACCAAAACTTAGCGCTCTCACCGGTGCATTTGGGTCCCCCACCTGGGGAGTTGTAAACAACGACTCGATCACTTAGGGCCTGGAGGGACTCATGAATTACATCTTCGGATATGGCTCGCTAATTGAACAGGCGTCTCGAATGAGGACGACGCCGGCGGCAATGTATGTGCTCCCGGCCAGTGTCAAAGGGTATATCCGCGGATGGTGGGCCCGTACTGGCGCCGTCGGTTTCTCCACCACATTTGCCGGCGCAATTCCCGATGCATCGGGTTCCATGAACGGAGTCGTGTACGCGGTGAGTGACGACGAACTGGCCCGCACCGACAAGCGCGAATCAGGGTATACGCGAACCGACATTACCAAATCGGTTGAGATCCTTGGGGGCGGCTTCAAGCCGAAAGGCAAAGTTTGGGTCTATCTCAACAAATTCAAAGACGAGCAGGAGCTCAAGGACAGTCTGCCGTCGCCGCAGTTTCCTATCGTGCAATCGTATATCGACATCTGCCTGACCGGCTGCCTGCAAATTCAACAGGGATTTCCTGAGGTTGGGGATTTCGCGGCCGAGTTCCTCAAATCCACGCGCGAATGGTCGAAGTATTGGGAGAACGATCGCGCATACCCGCGCCGGGCTCCCTTTGCTGTTCCTCTGGCGCAGGACATCGACACGTTAATCAAAAAACATCTACCCAAACAATTTGCGGAAATCCGCCTTGCCCCTGGTCGCTGGTAACCCACACATACGCTGGTTTCCAAAGGAAACACGGCGCCGGCCCCGTTAGAAGTACTCATCGCAATTTAAACGTCTGACGGATCCCTTGCGAGTTGGCAAGATGCGCCAGAAACTGCCGCGGATATCTGGCGTTCTACGGCGGAAACATCATCGTCGTAATTCAACACCTGTGAGGAGGATTTTGAATCATGCCGACACCGGAAGAAGAGCAACTCAACGCTAACATCGAGCTACTTTTGGCCGTGCACTACGAGGGTATGAATCCCGTTGCCAAGCAGAATCTGATGGATTCCATGCAGGACATCAGGGACGAATATCAACAAGCGGTAGAACTGGGAAAAAGTTCGAAATACTACAAAGATGTCAGCGAATCCATCGCCAAGTCCCTGCCCGCCCTCGTAAAGGGCACGTATTCCGCGGTTAAGGCCTTCGAAAGTGGCGACTACATCAGCGGCTCTGCGGCGATCATGGACATGTGCGCAAGTCTGATCCCTGTCTTTGCCAGCGTTGCCTCTGCTGCTGGCCCTGCGGGCGCGTTGATCGGGGCGCTCTTCTCTGTTGTCGGACAGATTCTCAGCTTCTTCGCGCCGAAACAACCGTCTCTTGAGGAGAAGATTGAAAAGATGCTGGACCACCAGCAGAGCGAAACCCAGATCATAGCCTTAGGTGCATTTGCCCATAGCGTCAGTAGCTACACTCACTCACTAAGAATAAAGTCCACGGGCAAGCACAAAATGGAGAAACCGGTAGCGCTCGCCGGCAAAGTAGCCCTGACTACAGAATCAAAGACTGTCACCGGAACCGGCACAACTTTCACCAAAACTTCAGAGCCGGGGGAATGGCTCACATTCGATTCCGACACTTCGGGAAGGCTCTACAAGATCGACGAGATCGCCAGTGATACCAGCCTGACGTTGACCACGCCATACAACGGTGCCCCAGCGGCGGCCTCAACAGTCAAGCAATTGCATCGCAAGATCGTCAAACGAAGCGTTGACGAAATTTTGACAATGCCTCTTAAGACGGAAGACGATGCCGACACCTTCGTGCAATTGGTGAAAGCATTGGAGTCGGGACTTAGGGATGAAAAAGGCAAGCTCAACACCCCTGTGTTCGCAGGCTGGGGAGCGGCAGCATACCTTGAAAGAAAAGAAAACCAGAAAAAAGAAGGATGGCCGGAAGTCCTAGGCGTCTGGTGCCAAACCTATACCGATCTGCTGTCAGCGAACATGATGCTGAGTTGCCTTGCCGACCCAAAAACGCTGGCCAGACGGATCACGGAGACTCAGGTGACGAACGACCAGAGTCCTCTCGTAACAGAAGTAAGGACGAAATGTCATAGCGCATTGAACAAGCTGAAGGGGACGTTGGATGGTCTCCGGGACGCGTGGGAAGCAGATTACAACGAAATGCTGAAGGTTGCGAATAAGATTACACCGGCGGCCCGAGAACGGGGGTTATACGCTCATCTTGGATATTTGCGCGGCGGCATCGTACTACACGTCGTTCCCGGAACAGGGAAAAGCGAGCTGCTTAACTGGGACTACAAGAGAAACACTGCGTGGCTGAAAAGTTTCTCGATCCACCTTCCCAAGTCACAACAGGACTCATTCACCCCGAAATACGAACTTCTTGCGTGCGAGGGAGATGGAAGCACAAACCGGATAGGACGTCATACGCTGGATTCCATTACAGGCCATCTTGCCGACGGGGCTCCCGTGATCGAGCCGCGTTATAACGGCGGAGAAAGGTTCCTCGACGTCTCCGCGATGGCGATCAACGAAGGGCTAATAGGCATCGATTTCAGCACGCACCCATTGACTCTGGTTTCGCTTGCAATCGAGGACAATGGGCCTAATTACTATGTAAATCTCTACACGCTCGATAAGGACAATAAGAGCACCAGGGTAAACTGGCAGCCTGGTATCGCCGGCACGAGGGACATTCGCGGTCTGTATCTTCCTCCAACTACGTTACCCGACGATCCTGACGCAAGTGCATTGGCCGACGCGAACGCAAACCCGCCGGGACCTCCATTAGTGAGTGGGAAAACGAACGTCATTTACGGGGGAGTTCGCAATGCCAACCACTTGTGGGTTCTGGCATGGAACTCCTGGGCCACGGTGGAAGGCCCGCAAAACTGGAGTGGCTACAACGGAATCGAGATCGATCCATACTATGTATGGCTCTTCGGGAAGGGAGGCATCGCATGTGCTACGCATGCCTCGATGATCAAATGCCGGCAGGGCAAGATTAAGGCGCCCACCTGGATTTATCACGATTTTGACAAGCAGTTTACAACGCCCGAGGTGAGATCTTTATACCCATGTGCAGATGGGACTCTTCTCGTTGCCATGCAGGACAGAATCTATACTGCGGACTACAAAATTGATCGCTCGAAGGGACGCGTCCTTACCAGTTCGTGGGTGGAACGCGGAGGTAACGCGAAGCAGGTTATAAAAATGCCGATTCCCTGTTGGCCTGTACTCGAGGCGTTGAAAGCGAATCTGCAGTCGGATTAGCCGGGTGCGCCACCCTTAGTCGCCTGTTCTTTTGCGAAAGGGTGGCGCGCACCATAAACCTGCTGAGCCCGCGTAGCAGGCTTCAGGAAGAAAGCTCCTAGCGGAGCTTCCGTAGAAATCGATTGAGCGCCTTCTTGTCAACCAGTCGGCTGCCGTCGAAGCTCTTCACGTTTCGCGCATCGACGGGCGACGTGAAAATAAACTGGAACCCGACACCATCCGACCCCGATCGAATGACTTTAGCCAGCACTGCGATGGCGTTTTCGCCGTCAGCATGCGTGCCGTCCGTCATTTGAAGCGTCATGATGATCAAGGTTCCCGGATACCAGCGCCTCTCCGTCAGCAGATACAGTCCGGTCGAGCTTATGTTCTGAATTCTATGTGCCGATGGAATGGCCCGATCGCCATCGTAGTAGTAGGTAACGAGTGGGGGCGTTACATGTCGGGGAGACCTTCTGGGATCGCTGGACATGAAATACCGAATTAGTTTCCTCATATAACTCCCTGCAATTTACGGCTACCCCGCTCGCTCCTTCCGATCATTGTGATAGGCGACTTGCTCATTCAGTCGAGACTCCATTTCTTCGGGCGGACAAATGAGCAGCTGGTCTCCTTGCTGCGTCTGTGAAGAATAAATTGTGTGAATGGGCAACTGCAATACGCTCGCAGCATTCGTTCGCAAGGGCGCGATACGAAATGTGCGAAAGAATTCAACAGAATGAATGACGCGATACTCTTCATCCAGGTAAATCAGGTCGAGCGGAAATAACACCCCAATTGTGTGGACTCCGCTTGAGGGCACGATCCAGAGCCCCTCGTCATACTTGAGCCTGAGTTTCCCGATTAACCCCTTGAGGCGTGCGAAGGAGGTATCAGCGCGCGTGATGCTCAGACTGAGAAAGCATTCGCGCGTCTGGTTATATACACAATATTTTTGCTTTTCCAAGTCTGCCTCCTTCCTTTTATGGTCTGCCCGATCAACGAGCGCTAGTTCTGGTCTCGGAATAGTTATCAAAGTGGGGCCATCATTTCATCTTTCCTGTACATGGTCTTTGCCAATCAACCTCGTTCAGAAACGTGGAGGCTCCGGCTCCATCATGAGAGTCCTGCGACCATCATGAAAGAGCATCTCCACGGGAGCCTCCCGTGCCGTACGCTGGTTTCGGTCCACGTCGGCAAGCGTGTTCAATCGGACAGCCAGAAATCTCTGCAGCCCGGTTGAACACGCCCGATACAGTGTTCCTGCACAGCCAGTTCCTTCCGCGTCTTTACCGTTCTTCCGAATCGGCGACGAAGACTCTGTTACACCCGAACTGGCGGGGTTTTGATTAGTTAACGCTGGTTCTGCGGCGCTGGACCAAAATGCCCAACACAATGACAAAGAGAACGCCGGCAACAATACGAATAATTGTTACGCTTTCCATTTTAAAATCCTCCTTCTTTCTAGATCCGATCGAGCACGCTCGATGCGGTGTTTACTTCCGCCAACTTGTGCTGCGTTCGAGCCATTCTCACCTTGAAGGTTTACGAGACTCGACTACAGGCGACCTTGAGGGTTCACTACTACTGAACGCGCGTTCTGCGACGCTGGACCAGAATGCCCAGCACAATGACAAAGAGTACGCCGGCAACTACCCGGATAATCGTTACGCTTTCCATGTCGATCCTCCTTCCTCCTGCACTCGATCGAGCACGCTCGATGCGGTGTTCAATTCCGCCAACTCGTGCTGCGTTCGAGCCATTCTCACCTTGAGGATTCACAAGGCTCGGCTGCAGGCGACCTGGAGGGTTGGTTACTACTGAACGCTGGTTCTGCGGCGCTGGACCAGAATGCCCAGCACAATGACAAAGAGAACACCGGCAACTACTCGGATAATCGTTACGCTTTCCATGTCGATCCTCCTTCCTCTCAGTGGCTAAGATACTTCTGAAATGATTCCGCCATGACGATCCCGGCGGGGCCCAGGGTTACAAGAAACAGCGATGGGAAAATAAAGAAGACCAGCGGGAAGACCAGTTTTACCGTGGTCTTCGCTGCCAGCTCTTCCACCTTTTGCTTACGCTGCGTTCTTAACGTATCGGAATGAGTGCGCAAGGTCTTTGCGACGCTCGTTCCAAACTTTTCCGATTGAATAAGGATGGTGGCCAGGTTACGCACGCTCTCCACCCCGGTACGATCGGCTAAATGTTTCCATGCATCTGAGCGGGCGATACCGGCGCGTTGTTCCAGCACGGTGACGCCCAGTTCATCGGCGATGTCCGGCTGCGCGCCTTCCAGTTCCTGAGCAGTGCGCGCCGTTGCATGATCCAAGCTCAATCCGGCTTCGATGCAGATGACCAACAGATCCAGTACGTCCGGCAGACCGCGACGTATCTTATTCTGCCGTTTCTTAATTTTCCGCCCCAGCCAGAAGTCAGGTCCGATATAACCGATTCCGAGCGCGAAGGCGTACACGATGAAAGGGTTGAACGCTCCGGCGCCGGAAACCAGCGCCAGCAGGGCTAGAAACGCGGGCGTCAGCACCTTGGCGCCATAAAGATATTTTGGAGCCGAGTCGGAACGATAGCCGGCCCGAACTAACCGTTGGTGGACGACTGAAATCTCTGCCTGGCTCTTTGGCAGAATGCGCTCCAGATGACCCATCGCATCGCCAAAAGAAGAGCTCGTGTACTGAAACGCATCCTTCAGACCGCCGCTCCGCTTTGCGCGTGGCGTAACCACATCCCTGAGGCGCTTCATCATCGCTTCGCGATAGAACAGCAGAAGCCCGCCGCTGCCAATCAACAGGAAGATTACGAGAAACGTAATTGCTGCAAATCCCATAGTTAACCCTTCAAACGTCCATCCGGACGATTTTCCGAATAATCAAGGCTCCCGTGATCGTCATGGTGCCTGCTGCGTAAAGCAGCTTTATGCCAATGGCGCGCTTCCACAAAAGACTCATGGTGTCCGGATTGACCAGATACAGAGCACATCCAAGCACCACGGGAAGAAAAGAAAGAATCCAGCCGGTCAAACGTCCCTGCGCTGTGTGGACCATGATCTGGCGCCGCATGCGGAAGCGTTCGCGGATCACATTGGACACCTTGTCAAGGACCTCGGCGAGATTTCCTCCCGTCTCCTTCTGAATCAGAATCGCCGTTGCCATCATGTTCAGATCCTGCAATGGAACCCGTGACTGCAGATTGTGCAATGCTGTTCTTAGTTCGAGGCCGTAATTCTGTTCCTCGCAGCAGATTCTGAACTCGGTGCTGATTGGATCCGGTGATTCCTTGGCGACCAGGTCAAATGCCGAAATCAGGCTCTGACCTACACGCAATGCGCTCACCATCATGTCAAGCGCTTCGGGCATCTCCGCCTCAAACTTACCGAAGCGCTTCTTGCGCTTCCAGAGCACGAACATAATCGGCGCTGCGCCGATGAGGAACCCGATCAGCAGGGCCAGGATTACAGCCCGCGACCACAGGAACATCAAATATGCCGGAGCCACAAAACCCACCATACACATCAGGATCAGCGCTCCGGCTGTCCACTTCAGATTGGCCTGATAGAGCAGCCGGCTCAACCGCGGCGCAATGTCGAGCTTCAGGAGCAGGCGGTTCATCCAGGGAACAGCGCTGAACAACTCCTGCTTGCGAATATCGACAATCTCATCTTTAAAGATGTCCAACTTCTGGACCGCAAGCGTCGATTCGAGTACCGCCAGGGTCTTCTTGGTTTCCTTGGAAACGCCGACACCGCTCCCCACGAGGAGCAATACCAGGACCGCGAAGACACCTGCAAAGACAATCAGTATCGGCAATAACATATCTCTTGACCTTGCCTCTCTAATTCACTTCCAGCGTGCGCTCGAACATGCTTTGCGGGAAGATGATGCCGGACACGCGGAGCTTTTCCAGGAACTTCGGCCGTATTTGTGTCGGCATAAACGTGCCGAGTACCCTTCCATCCGGACCAATTCCCTTCTTCTTGAAAGCGAAGATCTCGTGCATGGTAATCACGTTTTCTTCCATGCCCGTGATCTCGGAAATGCTGACAACCTTACGCGTACCATCGCTCATGCGCGATACCTGGACGACAAGCGTGAGGGCGGCTGTAATCTGCTGGCGCACGGATTTCTCCGGCAGATTCATGTTGGTCATCGCGACCATTGATTCCAATCTGGACAAAGCATCACGCGGCGTATTCGCATGGATCGTCGCCATCGAGCCTTCGTGACCCGTATTCATGGCCTGGAGCATATCAAAGGCTTCCTCGCCACGGACTTCGCCGAGGATGATGCGGTCCGGTCGCATACGGAGACTGTTGATGAGCAATTGACGCTGGCGAATGGCTCCGACACCTTCGATGTTTGGCGGCCGCGTTTCCAGTCGCACGATATTCTGCTGTGCGAGCTGCAGTTCGGCTGCGTCTTCGATGGTGACAATGCGCTCTGTCTGGGGGATGTACGACGACAGAATGTTGAGGAATGTCGTCTTACCAGCGCCGGTACCTCCGGAGATAAGGACGCTGAGACGCGCCCTCACTGCGCCGGCCACGAGTTCCAGCATCTCTTGTGAAATACTCTTCAACTCCACCAGCTGATTTGCAGCAACAGGGCCGGTTCCAAAACGACGAATCGACATCGAGGGACCATCAAGCGCAAGCGGCGGAATGATCGCGTTCACACGAGAACCGTCCGGCAGGCGGGCATCCACCATGGGTGAAGATTCGTCCACTCTGCGGCCCACGCGCGAAACGATGCGGTCAATGACTTGAAGGACATGGCGATCGTCGCGGAAAGAAGCGTCAGCTCTTTCCAGGCGGCCGCCGCGTTCAATAAAGATCCTGTCTTTGCTGTTGACCAGAATGTCGGAGATCCGTGGATCACGGAGCAGCGGCTCCAACGGACCGAGGCCAAAGACCTCGTCGAGCAGGTCCGACTGAATCTTCTCCTGTTCGCTGTAGTTCAGGGGCACGCGCTGGTCATTGATGATCTCGGTCACCATGGCGGCCACCGCCTGCCGCGCCTGGCTGGAGTTCACACGCGACAGCTTTTCCAGATCCAGCTTAGAGATCAGTGTCCGGTGTACTTCCGTTTTAAACTTCTCGAGAATCGTATGTTCCACGCTATGCCATCCGTTCCATCACTGCGAAAACCACTAATGCCGCCATCAGAAGAGCCCAAATTTCTTTTTCTTGTCTGCAGCTGCGGGCAAGCCACACGCTGTTCTGGCCATCTGCCGGATGACCTGGGAAATGGGGGACTCCTCCATTGCCAGCGGCGTTGCGGTATTCTGCGCGCGCCTGGCAGCAAGGTAGTCGCTGGGAATTTTCCAATTGACTGGTCTGGTCAGAGCCTTCGTAATGTTCTCCTCGTCGATACCCAGCGAGCGAGGAAGAAAGCGATTGAGCACGATCTCAAGCTGCGGACCACCCGACGAAAAGAATTCGGAGATGACGCGGTTTGAATTGCGCAGCCCCGAAATGCTCACCTGCGTGATCAGATAGACAATGTTCGCGCCCTTAAAAAGCGTCTTGCACGTTGCGCCGATACTGGATCCGGCGTCGATCACCACGTTGTCAAAGTCCTGCCTGGCAACGTTCAACAGCTTCTCAACGGCCGGGTCTGACAAAGGAACCGGCACGTATCTGTCAGGCGCGGCGAGTACTGCTAATCCCGAACGATGCTTGGTCAGAAGTGTCGTCAGCAGGTTGGAATCCAGACGATCAGAGCTCTCAATCGCATTCGCGGTTGAAAACTGCGTCGTGATTCCGAGATCGATTGCCACGTTGCCGAGAGGCAGATCGAGATCGATCAGGACTGTGCTCTGACCGGACTCCTTGGCAAGCGTCAAGGCAAAGTTGCTGGCTACGGTCGTAACCCCGGAACCCCCCTTGGCGCTGGCGAATACGAACAACTTTCCTAAAGCCTTCTTGCCGCCGCGAGCAGCGGGGCGGCGAACCGACGCGCGAACCAGTGCTTCCGCAATCGCGCTGGGGATGATCGGCGCCGTAATGAACTCGCGCGCTCCTGCGCGCATGCAGCGAACCAGCAATTCCGAATCCGCCTGCGCCGAATACACCATCACGGTCGTCGAGCTGTTGCCGCAGATGTTTTCCACCAGGTCGAGCGCGTGTTCCGGATTCGTATCCAGCTCAATGATGATGACGTCGTACTCCGCGCTCAGCAGCTGCGGCAGATCATCCAGGCCAGGATAGGAAGGAAACTCGCGGGTCGCATTCGTCGGCGATCCGGCCAGTGCGCCAGCCATGGCTTTGCGATTTGTCCCTTCCGGGCCGATCAGCGCAATCGACAAACTATTCGTGCCGAGCGCGTCCGGATCCTGAGTAAATGCCGATATCATTGGTTTCCAATTCCCTGTCGTTCGCATCTTTCCTGTCGATCGCATTGAGACAGGCGCGTTGTGAACAAAGCAGTCATAATTCCTGTTTTTCGTCCTTAGTAAGCAAAGAACGAAATGAGAGTTCCGATTGCAATCGCCGGAGCGTATGGCATCTTGCGCGTCCGGGGATTATCAAGCACCAGTTCCGGATGCGGGCGCAGCCCGCGCTCCTTCACGCTGAAAAGCACTTCGCCCGCGCCGCTGAACAATTCGCCAAGAAATCCGCCGCAGGCGGCCCAAACGAGGACCATCACGCCCCCGGTGATGCCCGTCAGGACCAGCGCGAGCATAAGTTGCGCTGGTCCTACCCAGGCTCCGATGGCGGCACACAACTTCACATCGCCCATTCCCATGCCGCCCATCAAGCTAAGAATTCCAAAAAGCAGACCCCCCAGAGCCCAGCCAGCAAGACTGTGTCCAATCCCGCTCCACCCATGCAACCAGCCCGAGACCGCCATCCCCGCGATCATGAACGGGAAGACAAGCCAGTTCGGGATGCGGCGGCTGCGCAGGTCAGTGAACGTCGCGACGACGAGAACAATCAGCGTTGGCCACCAGGCGATTGAATGCATACACAGGCTCTTTTCCAGTGAATCGAGGGAGGAACGTTATGAGAGGAGCAATTCTCCGTCCAAATCTCGGAAGGCCGGTAACCGCATGGATTCAGACCCTTAGCGAACTGCCGCCCGGGGAGTGTGCACGCCCGTTTACAGACGCTCTCCACGAGTGGAACAGCATATATACACCCTCATTTGCCCTGCTTTTGCTCTAAGGCGGTGTGAGGAAAGAGCAATGGCAGGTCGGAAATCGGGGCGATGACAAAATTGTGCCCTCCAGCGGAGACAGTACGCAGGCTTCCGCTCGGGAGCGGGCCCAGGACCGTTTTCATATATTCCCGGTACTCGTTGCCTTTGGCGGGCAGCGGGAAGAATACAAACTGGGAATAGGAGGCGGACGGCAGATCGGCGATAAGCCGGGTATCCCCGTTTTGCATGGCAAAGATCCGGGTGCCTTCCCTGAGCTTTACTTCCGGACACTGGAGCGTGAGATAGTCGCGCAAATAGTATCCGGCATCCCGATAGCCCATGAAATGCGAGTCGAAACCTACGATCAGGGTGTTGCCGGCAGGCGCAATTTGCGGAAGCGCTTCGAGTACAGAGCGCAGTTCGGTTTCGAATCTCCGCACGGACATATAAGAGCAGTAGAGCGGCGAAGCAACAAAGATACCCACATTCACTGCGGCGCAAAACGCAATGACCGCCAGCTTAAAAGCCCTTGGCCGCGCGCTGTTTTCATACCATTCCGACATCGAGAAGCCGAGCCAGATACATGCCGCGGGCGCCAGCAGAAGCAGGTAGCCGCTGTTGACGAATTTCAGAAAGATGAAGGTGAAGAAGCAAAGAGCTGGAGTAATCCAGACAGCGGTGAATATCTTTTTCCCCAGATCGACTGGAGCTTTGCGGTTCAGCCAACGCAGCGGGACCAGCGCTGTAAGCCCGAAGGTCAGGAAGTAGATAAAGACAATGGTAGCCGCGCGATCAATCGAAGTTGCGGGCGAGGAGTTGAATACGGTGTCCTTTGACGGCACCGCCCGCCATAGCGAGATCAGCGCGCCGAAATAGGCGTCAAAGCCGCCGCTGGCTGCAATCATCGGGAGGAACCACGCGGTAAGCGTCAGCACCAGAGCCAGCATCCCCAGGAAAATTCCCTTCAGCCTCACCCTGGTCAAAGAGAATAAAAAAATAGGCCCAAGAAACAGAATGGAAGACGGCCGCACTCCCGCGGAAATCCCTAGAGCTATTGCCGCCGGCACGATATATCCATAGCTTCCGCTGTACACCCGCCAGCACAGGTAGCCCAGGAGCGCGGAAAAGAAAGCTTCAACGCTATAGGTCAACGCAACAATGCCATGGAACCATGCCAGCGGAGAGACGAGAAAAAGAATGCCGGCAAAGCGGGCAGCTCTCTGGTTAAACCACTCCAGAGTCATGTAATAAACAAGGACCACTACACCGCAGCTGGCGAGAATACTCAACACGACAAGCGCAAGATTGGCGTCGTGGCAGATGACATTCAGTAGCCGTCCAAGACATATATAAAGGAAGTAGCCCGGTGGATGAGGCTGGTGAACGCGTGGCGCAAAATGCTCCATGCCCAGCGCGAAGTTGACCGAATCCAGGTCATATAGATAGTGGCTTCGGAACACAAAGCGGGTGATGGCAACGGCAGAAATAAGTAAAAAAACATCCAGCTTCCGGGAACGCATGCGGAAATCCCTGCATCTGGGATGCCATTCGCGAAGTATCTGGATCGGAGGGTAAGCGGTTGTGGATGATACACCGGAATACAACGAAAGAGTAGCTTTTGTAGCGGTTCCACTTACTCGATGGAGTAGAAAAGAGGTTACTTTCAGGGGGTATACGTCATTCAATTACTTCTTATTTTCAGAAAGTTACCAAGGTACTATCGACCTTCTTGACAGAATCCGATAATTATCTAAGACACATTCTGATATTTGAATATCAGTGCAAGAGACTCTCCCTGGAAATGAGTGGAGAGCACAGTACAAAAAATTATTGCATCGTGGTCCCCGCTGGTTCCTCCCCCATTGCGATGCCGCGAAACGTACCCCCTCACTGTTTAGTGACGCTGGCAATAGTTTCGTTGCATCTTTTAGCGCAATGTCAAGGAGCATGCTGACTCATGTTGAGGATTGGTGTTTTTTCCGAAGACTATAAACTGCAGCCTCTTCTTTCTTCTGCTTTGGGTAAGGAATTTCAGGTCATCCTCGAATCTGACGAGGAACGGATGTCTCAATTGCTCGCTGGTCGCTGCGACGTTGTGATTCTGGACCTGGACTCGAGCTACGCTTCGCTCGAACGCAGAATGAAATACTGCCGACAGATTGCCACACATCCAATTCCGTCTGTGGTGATGGCGGATGACAGCCTGCGCGCTGCCGCGATCGAACTCGTGCAACTCGGTTCGCACGGATATTGCCGCAAACCACCCTCGGTTCGCGAACTGAAAGCGATGCTTTACCGAGCGCATGAGAACGCCGCGTTCAGCCGGGAGCCCCAGGCGTCGCCACCGCCGGTGGAAGAAGTTGCGCCAGCCGACCAGACGACCAACCGCTCGCAGCAAATGATCGACAAAGCAAAGCTGGCGATTCAATGCGATCAGATGATCGGGCATTCGCAGGCCATGCAGCAGGTCTACGAACTTGTGCGTCGTGTCGCCAACCTCAACGCCTCGGTGCTCGTCACCGGTGAAAGCGGAACGGGCAAGGAACTGATCGCGAGAGCTATCCATAATACGGGCGCTCGCTATACCCGCCCATTTGTTGCTGTGTCCTGCGGCGCCATTCCGGAAACACTGATCGAATCTGAGCTCTTCGGCCATGAAAAAGGTGCTTTCACCGGGACCGTGGGTGCACGCGAAGGCTATCTGGAACAGGCAGGCGAGGGTACGATCTTCCTCGATGAGATCGGCGAACTGAGCCTGAGCACGCAGGTAAAGCTGCTGCGCGTTCTACAGCAGCGTGAATTCTCCCGCCTCGGCAGCAGCCGCCTTATTCCACTGCGCGCGCGCCTGGTTTTTGCCACACATCGTGACCTGAGCGAAATGGTTGCGCAAGGCAAATTCCGGCAGGATCTTTTTTACCGCATTAATGTCATGAGAATTGATGCTCCGTCTTTGCAGGAGCACCCGGAAGATATCCCGTCGATCGCCGCGCACTTTCTACGGCGGTATTCAGAGGAATATGACAAGCCGATGGAGCAGATTGAGCCGGCGGCAATGTCCCTTCTTCAACGCTATTCATGGCCCGGGAACGTCCGCGAATTAGAAAATGTCATTCAACAAGCCATCATTCTTTCCCAGGGCGAGAACATCCGCGCAGAAGATCTGCCACAGAACCTCCGGGAAGAGGATGTCATCAGCATCAACGACTACCATCCTGATGGCTCGTTCGAGCAGCAGCTGCGCGACTATAAGGTCAAGCTCGCTGCGTCCGCTGTACGGGAACACAACGGGAACAAGACACTCGCGGCGCGCAGCTTGTCCATTTCAAGGGCATATCTGCATCGCTTGATCAGACTTGCCGATCAGCCCGATCAGGATGTTCTTGTCGCGTCAGACATGCAGGAATACGGCACAGCATGAGCACCGCCTCCCTCACCGTCGATCAGACGGGGGATTCAGCGCGCACCAGCGTCCTGCGCAATGTCTTCTCCTTCCCCGTCATGCTGGCAAGCCTTCTGGTAGTGCTCGCCACGCTGACCGTACGGGCTCGTTTCGACGATCCGGACATGTGGTGGCACCTTAAGACAGGTGAAGTCATCTGGACCACCCACAGCATCCCAACCACCGACCTTTTTTCCTTTACCGCAAACCATCAGGCCTTCGTTCCGCAGGAGTGGCTCTCCCAGGTGCTCATTTATGGCGCCTATCGATGGGCTGGCTACACAGGTCTGATGCTCTGGCTCTGCTTTTTCTCCTCCGCCCTGTTGATCGCCGGTTACGCCTTGTGCTCGCTCTATTCGGGCAATGCGAAAGTTGGCTGGGCCGGAGCCCTGATCATCTGGCTTTTTGCCAGTGTCGGCTATGCGATACGGCCGCAGTTAATCGGCTACCTCTTTCTCATTCTCGAATTGCTGGTTCTACATCTCGGGCGCACCCGCAGTCCGCGCTGGTTCTTCTGGCTTCCGCCCATCTTCGCGATCTGGATAAACTGCCACGCCTCGTTCTTTCTGGGAATGGGTCTCGCAGGGCTGATCTTTCTCTGTTCTTTCTTCAACTTTCAAGCAGGCCTACTTGAATCCTCGCGCTGGGAACCGCGCCGGCAGCAAATCCTGGCACTGGCATTAGCCCTTTCAGGGGCGGCACTCTTCCTGAATCCGCTCGGCGCCAAGCTGGTGTTTTACCCGTTGGATTTCATGCTGCACCTGCCCATCAATCTCACCTCGATCTCTGAATGGCAGCCGCCTTCGATGACCAGCGTGCGCGGCATTGGGCTGTTGGGAGTTCTCGCGTGCATTTTTCTGATTGTGATCGTGCAACGCGCGCGGATCTTCTGGCATGAATTGGTGCTGCTGGCAGCAGCCACGTGGTTCGGAGTACATCACGAGCGAATGGCGTTTGTTTTCGGCATTCTGGCCGCGCCCATCGTCTCCAGGCTTCTCGCAAGCTCGTGGGATGGCTATAAGGCCGAGCAGGATCGCGTGTGGCCCAACGCAGTCATGACCTTTGCGGCGCTGTTGATCGCCGCTCGGATGTTCCCCACGCCTCACGCTATTACGCAACAGGTGGAAGAATCGAATCCGGTGAAGGCAGTCGAGTTTATCAAGACACACCACATCTCCGGAAACATGCTGAACGACTATGGCTTTGGCGGGTACCTGATCTGGGCCGCACCGGAGCATCCAGTCTTTGTGGATGGCCGCGCCGACCTTTTCGAATTTGCCGGCGTCCTCGACCAATTCGGCGGATGGGCAACTCTCCACGGTGATCCAAATACGTTGCTGGACAAATATAAGATTGGTTTCTGCCTGCTCGACAGCAACGCTCCCATGACACAGATCCTGAAGCTCCTGCCCGGCTGGAAGGCCGTCTACTCCGATGACAAGGCAGTCGTTTTCGTAAGAACCACAGCCGCGAGCTAGGGCCTAGTGTCCGGCGACGCAAGCCCAACTTCCAAATCATTCTGAAAATCTGAAGATTATGCGGCTTCCTTCCTTTCTATAGCCGACTCAGCTACCTTATTCAGGGACTAAAAAGGGGCACTCCAAACAGCCCCTGAGGAGAATCAATCCCATGAACAAGGCTCTCGTCTCGCGTCGCGCATTCCTGCAGACCACGGCAGGCGCGGCCGGTGCTTCTTTACTCGCCGGATCAAACTTCCTCGATTCCGAACCAATGTACGCGGCATCGCAAGCGGTCGCGCCCAGCGACCAGGTGCGTTTCGGAATCATCGGCATTGGCATGGAAGGCTCAAACCTGCTCGCGACTGCGATCCAGCTCCGCGGAGTGGAATGTGTAGCCGCCGCCGACCTTTATGACGGCCGCCACGAGTTGTCGAAGGAAATCGTCGGCAAGCCCATCCGGACCACTCGCCGCTACCAGGAACTGCTCGACGCAAAAGACATCGACGCCGTCATCATCGCGGTCCCCGACCACTGGCACAAGCAGGTCGTCGTCGACGCCTTAGCGGCAGGAAAAGACGTGTATTGCGAAAAGCCCATGTCCCATAATCCCGCCGACGGACTCGCAATGGTCGCTGCCGCGAAGAAGACCGATCGCATCGTGCAGATCGGCGCGCAACGCACCAGCTCGGTTCTCTGCGCCAAGGCGAAAGAACTCTTCGATCAGGGCGCCATCGGTGACATGAGCTTGATCGAGGCCACCTATGGCCGCAACGATCCCAACGGCGCATGGGAATACCCTCCGCCGCCCGACCTGTCGCCGCAAAACCTCGACTGGGACACATGGCTGGGAACCGCGCCGAAGAAACCATTCGATCCGAATACATTCGCCCGCTGGCGCTGCTGGAAAGAGTACGGCACCGGAGTCGCCGGAGACCTGCTAGTTCACCTGATCAGCGGCATGATGTTCGTTCTCGGAATCAATGAGTTCCCAAAGCGCGTCTCCGCATTCGGAGGCATCTATCGCTGGAAGGACGGCCGCAACATGCCCGATGTGCATCCCGTCCTCTTCGAGTACGACAATGTCCCTGTCTACATGCGGCTCACGTTGGGAACAGAATCTACCGAAGTGACCCGGTTCATGGGTTCGAAAGGAATCATCGAGCTTCGCGAGTTCAGCGTCAGCTACACTCCGCAGGCTGGCGTAGACACCTCGCCGAGCTACTACTCCGGCTCCTTCCCTGCCCGCCTGAGGAATGCCTACGTCAAGCAATGGCACGAAGAGCACGACCCCGTCCCTGGACAAGAGCCCGCCCCTGAGACGATCACCTACAACGGAGACGACTACGACGACCTCAAGCCGCATCTCTACAAATTCTTCGAATCCGTTCGCTCGCGAAAGCCCGTCGTTCAGGATGCCGTCTTCGGTCACAACGCCGCCCTGGGCTGTCACCTCGCCAACGAGTCTTACTTTCGCAAGAGCCCGGTTTACTGGGACCCTGCTTCGCAAACAATCAAGTCAGGATGCTGACTTGAGATTTAGCCAGGATGGTCTGATCTCGTGAAACTAAAAGAGCTGATAATCGCTATCGCAGTCACAGCCTTTGTGCTGAATATTCCGGGCTATGCGCAAGATGGGTCGAGCGCATACAAACCGTTCCTGGGCCGGTGGGACTTGACGCTGAAAGCCGCGGGCAAAGAATACCCCTCCTGGATCGAAATCAGCGAGGATGGCGGCCAACTGAAAGCGCTGATGGTCGGACGCTGGGGCAGTGCGCGCTCACTCCCTAAGATTCAAGTCGAGAACGGCGTTCTCACCTTCGTCTCTCCAAAGGAAGAGGAGGGCAGCAACCATGACCTCGTCTTTCAGGGGAAGCTTGTCGGTAACAACCTCTCCGGCACCACAACCGGCCCGGACGGAACCACATGGCAGTGGACAGGCGAAAGATCCCCCGCACTCGTTCACAACACCCCTCCGAAATGGGGCAAGCCCATCCAGCTATTCAACGGAAAAGACCTGACCGGCTGGAAAATGAGTAAGCCCGGCCCGCCTGTCTGGACAGTTCGCGACGGCACTTTGATCAAACCGGCAAACGGCCCGGAACTCGTCAGCGACGCAAAGTTCCAGGACTTCAAGCTCCACATCGAATTCAACTGCGGCAAAGATGCCAACAGCGGAGTCTACGTGCGCGGCCGTTACGAAGTGCAGATTGAAACCGAATCGGAAGCTGAGCCGCCGAGTCATCACACCGGCGGAGTCTACGGCTTTCTCGCCCCATCGCCTGAGCTGCCGCGCAGCCCAGATACATGGCAGACCTTTGACATCACCTTCATCGGCCGGCGAGTCACCATCGTGCAAAACGGCCAGACAATCATCAACAATCAGGAGATCCCCGGCATCACCGGCGGCGCAGTCGACAGCCACGAAGCGATGCCCGGCCCGATCTATCTGCAAGGCAGTGAAAAAGGACAGGTCGCCTTTCGCAATATCGTGATCACACCCGCCGAATAAACTCGGCACACCAAAGGTTTCGGAATGCTCAATCCGAAGAAGGTCATCGAGAATCTTGAGGAACTCCGCGCGCTGACTGCCGACGAGCAGGGAGCGCAGCGACTCGCCTGGTCGCCCGTCTGGCTCAAAGCCCGCGCATGGTTCGAAGACAAACTAAAAGATCTGCCTGTCGAACACCACTACGACGCAGCCAATAACCACTGGATCACACTCCCCGGCGAATCAGAAAAATCGCTGGTCATCGGAAGCCATCTCGACTCCGTACCCAACGGAGGCTGGCTCGATGGCTGCCTCGGAGTGCTGGCTGGACTAGAAGTCCTCACCAGCCTGGCCAAAGAGCACAACGGCAAACCACCCTGCACCGTGCGCCTCGTCGATTGGGCCGACGAAGAAGGCGCGCGTTTCGGACGCAGCCTCTTCGGCTCTTCAGCATTCGCCGGCAGCCACACGATTGAAGCTGACCGTAAGCGCACCGACCGCGACGGCACAACACTCGAAGCTGCGCTCGCAAACTGCGGCATCGATGTGGAGCGCATCGGCGAAGCCAGCCGCGAGCAGAAAAACATCGCAGCATATCTAGAACTGCACATCGAGCAGGGTCCGATTCTCGAAAAACTCGGCAAGCCGCTCGCTGTCGTTCAGGGCACTAAAGGAGTTGAGCGCTGGGCCATCACCTTTCACGGCCAGGAAGCCCACTCCGGTTCCACGCCGATGGAAGTGCGACGCGACGCGCTGGCCGCGGCCGCAAAGCTGGCGCTTGAAATACGCCCCATCGCCCGCAAGCATCCGCAATCGGTCGCAACCATGGGCAGCGTCAAAACCTTCCCCGGCATCGTCACTGCCGTCGTAGGCCGATGCGAAGCAACTCTCGACATGCGCGATCTCGACGCCGGCGTTCTTGCCGGAATGCTGCGCGGAGCTCGTGAAGCCAGCGAACGCTTCGCAACAGAAGAGCGCTGCACCGTCGAGTGGTCGAAGATATGGTCCATCGAACCAATCCCCTTCCACCCCGAACTCATCAAACTATGCGAGGAAGCCATC
>DATGAD010000020.1:0-3055 GCA_035313725.1 Alloacidobacterium sp.
TCGTAGAGCTCGAAATGAAGGCCGCCGGTCTTATCGACTATGGCACGAACCTTGTGAATCCCAATTTCGCTAAGCTGGCCGAGTCGGCAGACATACTTGGCGTCCGTGTGGAAAGGCCGGGGAATTTAAGACCCGCGCTCGAACGCGCCATCGCACATGACGGACCGGCTCTGGTTGAGGTGATCGTGAGCCGGCAGGAACTCTCGATGCCTCCCACGATCAGTGCGGAACAGGCGTTGGGATTCAGCCTTTATATGATCCGCGCCGTCATCAACGGTCGCGGAGACGAGGTCATCGACCTCGCCAAAACGAATTTCTTTCGTTGAGAGAGGAAGATAGGGAGTTTTCCAAAATATGCGTACGAGCACAGAAAGTCTGGGAGATGAAAACACAAGGAGTACTCCCAACGAAGGGGAGCAGAGTGTGGAGCATCGTGTGTGCCTGCACTCTACTCCCGTTCACCGCCTATGCGCAGCGTGCGCCCTCGGTTCCTGACCGTCCGTGGGAGAGTGGTCGTGCGGAAAATGGCCTGCATGCCGGACCGGGAAATGAAATGAAGCTTGACCCGGCTCACATCTATACGCTCTCAGAGCTGATCGATCTCGCAGAGCAGAACAATCCGGCGACACGCGAAGCCTGGGCATTCGCCAAGGGGCGCGCGACTCTATTGGGCATCTCGCGCTCTGACCTATACCCGACCTTGGTGGCGGGCGCTCTTGGAGCAACCTCGAAAGATGGCGTCCTGATCAATGAGAATTTCGCGTTGCAATCGGTCGGGGAGTACGACCTTGTCTTTAGCCTCTCCTATACGCTTCTCGATTTCGGCGAGCGCCGTGGGCATATCGACGAGAGCCGAGCCTCATCTTTTGGCCGCAAACTTTCGTTTCAACCAGGTCCACCTGGAGCTTGTCAGTCGGGTACTTGCAGCCTTTTTTCGTTTCCAGCAAGCTCAGGGCGAGGTTGCCGCGGCCGAGGCCAATCTGACTTCGGCACGAACGGTCCGCGAAGCAGCCGAACAACGTCTTGGCCTCGGCGTGGCCACGGTTCCCGATGTGCTGGAAGCCCGTAGCGCCGAGGCGCGCGCTGTCTATACTCTCGAGTCGGCGCGGGGCGCGCGTCAGACCGCTTCGGGCGATCTCGCAACCGTGCTGATGGCCTCTCCGGCCAGTAACTATAAGGTGCAGAGTCTCGATAGCCTGCCAATCCCCGATACGTTGGATGAAACCGCTGAGCAGGCGATCAGCAAGGCCCTTGCCTTGCGCCCGGATTTACTGGCGCAGATGGAAGAAGTACGCGCAGCTAACGCCGCCGTTACAAGCGCTCACTCCGAGTGGTATCCACGATTGATGTTTCATGGCGACGATGGCTATCTCCGGGCTTATGGACAGCAGTCTCCACTTCCCGGCGCATACGCCGGCGCCAATGTCTATCATGGGGAACTTTCTCTCAACTGGACCGTGTTCGACGGCGGGCGCCGCAGAAATGAAGTCGAACAGGCGAGGGCATCGCAGAAACAGGCTCAGGCTGCTGTCGATCGCAAGCGGGACGAAGTAAGCGACGAGGTATGGCGTGCTTATTCTGATGTCAATACCGCTTTTCGCCAGCGCGACGCGGCAACCACACTGTTGACTGCTTCGAGGGATTCTTATGAAGCAGCGCTTGAAAGCTACCGGCTTGGTGTGCGCAATCTCGTCGACCTTTTGGCAGCCGAGCGCGATCTGGCCGACGCCCGTTCGGCTGACATCACGGCTCGCGTAGGGGTGCTTAACTCCCTCGTCGCGCTTGCCTACAGCACTGGAGACTTACTAAAGACCACTGCCAGGAGACCGGCACCGTGAGAGACCACTCTCTTCATATGAAAACGCACGCAGGCAAAGGTCTCCGAAAACTGCATCGGCCTGCGGTTTGGATGATGCTTCTGTCTCAGTCGCTAGTGAGCGGCTGCCGCCGGGCTCCGTCGATCGGCATCTACGGCTCTTATTTTCCCGGATGGCTCATTTGCCTTGCATTGGGCATTGCGCTCACCGTGGCGGCACATCTTGTGCTGAGACAGCTGGACTATGAGGTGCATCTGCGGCCACTCGGCCTCGTGTTCATCTCACTTTCGATAACGCTCACATGCCTGTTGTGGTTAATTTCTTCTACTAGGAAGGCCGGCGCGTTATGGACGACTCAAATGATCCGCAACCTGAAACGTATCTGTTGGGCCGATTCGTCTCGATTATTGTCATTGCGAGCGCAGTCCTCAGCCTCGCCCTGGTTATCTGGCTGACGGCGATCCACCCCCGTACAGACGACGCGACCGTTTTAGCAAACTTCATCGGGATCGCGCCCGTCGTGGAAGGTCCTGTTGTTCGTTTAGCTGTGCAAGACAATCAATTCGTCCACAAGGGCGAGCTGCTGTATGAGATCGATGATCTGCCTTATCGCTATGCTCTCCAGCAGGCGCTTTCGGAGCAGGCCGCTCTCGAAGGGAATATCCGTGATCAGTCGCGTCAGATTGCCGGTCAAAAGAGTGCGATCGTTGCCCAGCAGGCTGCGCAGAATGCTTCGGAAGCTGCGATGCACCGCGCTACAGCGCAGATTGACGAGGCAACAGCCGATGTGGGACATGCGGAAGCCGCAGTCAAGCAGGCGCAGGCGGAGTACGACTACGCAGCAAGCAACCTGAAGCGTATCGAGCCCTTGCTGGCCAGAAAATTTGTAACTGCAGACCAAGTGGACCAACTGCGCTCGAACACACAAGCTCGCGCCGAGCAACTTGGTCAAGCCCAGGCGCAACTCGTGCTCAAACAAGCTTCTCTCAAAGCTGCGGTTGCGGCACAGCTTCAATCCGTTGCGCAGGTCGGAGAGAATCAAGCGCAGGTCGAGCAGCGCGGCCATGAAGTCAGAATTCTTGATCCTCTCACTTTGCAACGCGAGGCTCGGGCCGCCGCCGTGGAACACGCAAAGTACAACCTCGATCACTGCAGGATCTATGCACCTTTCGACGCCCGGGTCACTAATTTAACGCTCGCCGAAGGAGCATTTGCGCATATCGGCGAACAACTGTTCA
>DATGAD010000021.1:0-4622 GCA_035313725.1 Alloacidobacterium sp.
TGCCAGCTTCTGCTGGAATGACATGCCCATGTAGTCATAACCCATGTCCTGGGGCATGGTTTGCGCAAACACTTCTTCGAGGGCAGCCATGGCCTGATCGGAGCTATAGCCGGGCGCTGCGCTGCCGTTGATCTGGGCCGATGGGTACTCGTTGTAGTGCATGATGTACTCAGGACCGAAACGCGGCTCAAATTTCGTCAACGCCGACAGCGGGACCATTGCGCCGGTGTTGTTGCGAACGTAGAACTGCTCGGTGTCTTGCACGGCGGATCGATAATTGCCGTCGGCTTCCACATAAACCTGCCACTGGCGGCCGAACCGATTGAAGTAGTTGACGAAGATCCCACCCATAAACGCTTGCAAGCTGGTGTAGACGTCAGAGATCGCCACGCCTTGTTTGAGCGCTTTATCGCGATCCACCTCGACAAACTGCTGCGGAACGCTCGGCAGGAAGGACGTATTGATCCCGGCAATTTCCGGGCGTTTGCGGGCCGCGGCCAAGAACTTATCGACGTTCGCAGCCAGATAAGGAATGTCATTGCCGCCCCGATCCTCGAGCACAAACGTGAAGCCACCGGAGGTGCCGACGCCGGGGATGGCCGGCGGCGAGAAGCTGATGGCGGCTCCCTGTGGAAGCTTGCTCAGCTGCTGATTCAGGCGCTGTTTAATGGCTTGGAGCTGCTCTGTCTGATTGTTGCGGTCCGACCAGGGCTTCAAGGTGACAAAAAAGAATGCGTTGTAGCTCGTCTGAATGTAACTGAGCAGGCTGAAACCAATGACGCTGGTCGTGTATTGAACGCCAGGCATCTTGGCGAGGATATCTTCTATCTCTCGCGCGGCTTGATCGGTGCGCTCCAGAGAAGCAGAATTCGGAAGCTGAAGATTCACATAGACATATCCCTGATCCTCGTCAGGCAGGAAGCCGGTCGGCAACTTCGTGCCAAAAAAGACCGCTACCAGCCCGAAGAGCAGCAGAGCGGCTACTGCCAGTCCGCTTTTGCGAATCAGCGTCCGGCTAACGCTGATGTAGCCGTCGGTCGCGCGTCCAAAAACGTGATTGAACCAGTTGAAGAACTTTGATAGCACGCCCGCGCTGGGTTTCTTGGGTCGAAGCAGGAGCGCCGCGAGAGCCGGACTCAAACTGAGTGCATTGAATGCCGAAATGATCACTGAAATCGCGATGGTGACCGCGAACTGCTGGTACAACCGTCCCGTAATTCCCGGTATAAACGCCGTCGGAATGAATACCGCTGAGAGCACGAGGGCAATGCCGATGACAGGTCCTGAAATCTCCTGCATGGCTTTCAGGGCCGCATCTTTGGGCGCCATACCTTCCTCAATATGGCGTTCGACTGCCTCGACCACCACGATCGCATCATCGACGACCAGGCCGATGGCCAGCACCATGCCGAACATCGATAGCGTATTGATGGAAAAGCCGAATAGCGGAAAAAATGCGAAAGTGCCGACCAGCGACACCGGAACGGCGAGCAGCGGTATCAGCGTGGCGCGCCAGCCCTGGAGGAAAAGATAGACGACGATGATCACGAGCACCAGCGCGATGCCAAGCGTCAACGCGATTTCCCGCATACCTTCGGTGACGGCTTTCGTTTGGTCCAGAGCGATGGCGTAGTCCATGTCCGGCGGAAAGCTCTTCCTCAACTGCGCCATCAGCGCCTGGACTGCCTTGGAGTCGTTGACGGCATTGGAACCGGGTAGCTGATAGACCGCAAGGATTGCGCTCGGCTTGCCGTTCATGCGGCCCTTCAACGTGTAGCTCTGGGCGCCGAGCTCGATGCGCGCCACGTCCTTCACCCGAACGGCCCCGCCATTGGGATTCTCGCGGACGATGATGTCGCCGAATTGTTCCGGCGTAGTCAGCCGGCCCTGCGCCCGCACCGAGTAGGTGAACTCCTGGCCTTTGGGCGCCGGTTCACCGCCCATTTGTCCGGCGGGGTTTACGGTGTTTTGTGCTTGAACCGCATTGACGACCTCGGATACGGTGATGCCGAGCTTGGTGAGCGCGTCCGGTTTGAGCCAGATTCGCATCGCGTATTGCCCGGCGCCGAACACCTGGACGCTGGCAATTCCCGGAACTCGGGTGACGGGATCGTTGATGTTGATGTATTCATAGTTGGCGAGGAATTCCGCATCGTACGTACCGTGGGGAGAATAGAGCGCCACGATCATCAGCGGTGAACTCGTCGACTTTTGTATCGTCACCCCGTACTGCGTTACGCTGGTTGGCAGTTGAGATGCTGCCTGAGTCTCGCGCATCTGGGTCAGAATGAGATCCGTGTTTGGGTCCGTCTGAACGTCGAAATCCACAATCATCGTCGTCTGGCCATTGGCCGTCGCGTTCACCGAATACATGTAGTTCATGTTGTCCACGCCGCTCATCTGCTCCTCGATGGGCGTGGCAACCGATTGCGCGAGGGTCTGCGCATCCGCACCGACGAAAGTGGCTTGCAGCTTCGTTTCGGGAGGAACGATATTGGGAAATTGTGAGATGGGTAGCCTGAGAATCGTGATGGCACCGACGATGACCGTCAGGATAGCAATCACCATGGCGACGATCGGGCGATTGATGAAAAACTTGGACATTTTTCAGTTACCGCCGGATGCAGACGTGAACGGCGTTGGCGTAACGGTGCTGCCATCCTTCACTTTTTGAGCACCTTCCGCGACGACCCGGTCGCCGGCCATCACGCCGCTTGTAATCACCCACATGGTATCGACGCGCTCGGCGGTTTGAACCGCGCGCATGGTGACTCTGTTATCCGCCCCCACCACGGCGACTTGAGCCGATCCTTGCAGTTCTGAGACGGCACGCTGCGGGACGAGCAAAGCGCCCTTTAGGATCTGCGTTACGGCACGTATTTTGGCGTATTGCCCCGGGCGCAGAATGTTGCCGGGGTTCGCAAATGCCCCGGCAATTCTGATCGTTCCGGTCTGTTGATCCACTTGCCGATCGGCGAAAAGAATGCTGCCGCTGCGGGCGTACGTGCTGCCGTTCGAGAGTATCAACTGCAGCGGGATCGGTGCGGCGCTCGACAGCAGATTCACAGTGTCGGGGTTAATCTTGTCGGCAATCCGCAGGTAGTCTTCTGCGCTGATTGGAAAGTACGTCTTGATGGGATCGACCTGGGAGACCCCTGTGAGCACGGTTGCTGGCGTGACCAGATTACCGACTTGGACCTGAGTGATACCGGCGATACCGCTGATGAGCGAACGCACTTTTGTGAAACTCAAATTCAGGGCCGCCAGCTCGACTGCGGCACGGCTGGCCGCAGCGGTCGCTTTCGCGGCTAATTGCAGTTGCGTGTCGTTTTCAAGTTGACTTCTCGGAATTGCATTCGCTTCGGCTTCCGGGATGTCGCGTTTGACGTTGAGCGTGGCGTTGTCTAACTGTGCCTCTGCCTGTGCGAGCTGCGCTTTCGCTTGATCCAGCGCGGCCTGAAACGGCCGAGGATCGATCTCAAAGAGCACGTCATTTTTTTGTACGAGAGAACCTTCCCGATAATCCTGCTTGATCAAATACCCAGTGACCTGCGGTTGGATTTGCGCATTGACATACCCGTCGAGCGTGCCCACCCACTCGCTATAGATGCTGACATCCCTTTGGACTACCCGTGCGACTTGTACCTGCGGGGGACGCGAAGGTGGCGATTTTTTCTGGGCGCAGCCAGCGCATAAGAATGAACCAAAGACACTGAATAGGAGAGCGCTCCGCATCTGCAATATAGTCCACGACCCATTCATGCCGTTTGTCTCATGTATCTGGATTTTCCTTCGATGCGCTGGAATTAATTGCGGAGAACGTCAAAAACGCGAAAACGTGTCCGCATTGCGTAAGGCATCACCGATTCTTCGGTTCATCAAACGGCTGAGTTGATGGCGACTACCTATGACGTCTCGCGCACTCGCGCCGTCGCTAGTGTGGACTTCGATTGTGATGCGCTGTTTACCGCAACGATCTGCGCGGAGACCTTCCAGAGGCGCTTTGCAAGGTTACTATCATTCAGAAGTGGATTCCCTACCGCAATTTGGCAGTCCGACCAATATTTGCCGCTAATTCCCGTGACTTGAGGGCTTGCTGCGAGCAACGCCTGAGTGGCTGCTCCCTGGCTCGGTGATTTCATGAACAGTTGCATCGTCGATAGCACAGCGCGCAAGGGAATCCCGAGGTTCTTGCGCAGGCCCGTACCCCTCGTGGCGCCGGGATGCAACGAATTGACTGCAATACGCCGTTCCTGCAGTCGACGTGACAGTTCCTTGGCAAACAGCGCTACCGCGAACTTGGATTGTCCGTAAAACGTCATTGGATCGTAAAATCGATGACCGTCGAGATTGTCAAACATGATTCCCTCTGCAGGGGCGTGTTTGACGCTTGCGCTGCCGCTTACGATTACGATACGTCCGGTGCCGTTGCGCACGAGATCGATTAGCTGATTCACCAAGGAAAAGTGGCCTATGTGGTTGACCAGAAACTGCAGTTCGATTCCATATCGCGTTTGCAGCGTCGACGAGCTGGCAACCCCCGCATTGGTAATGATCGCATCCAGTGGAACCTGAAGATTCCTTATCGTCTCGGCCGCCGCGGCAACCGAATCCAGATCGGC
>DATGAD010000022.1:0-2502 GCA_035313725.1 Alloacidobacterium sp.
ATACAGCCACGATCAGGGTGGAGGCAATCAGCGTTCCCCACGTCGTCGTCTTGAGGAATCCACCCTCTTGATTCTTTCGCTCTTGCTGAGAATCGGCGGTCATGTCTGATCGTCTCCTCGGTCGCTGCGAACCGGTGGCTCTATCCAGAAATTCTCTGTTCGTTGACCAGATCAGTGTGGGGGAGGGGCTGGAACCAGTCGATGGTACAGGGGGAGCAGGGGTCTAGTACTAAAGTGCTCCTAGTTTTGGGGCAGGGCGGGTCAGAGGCTCCCGCATTTATTAATGTCACCAATCAGATACCGCCCCTACCCCGGGTAACGGTACCAGAGTAAGAGTTCATCTTGGGACAATCCCTGCTGACAGTACTATTCGCAATTTCTCCTAAAACCTTCATTCTGACGGCAGTGCGGCCTGCTCCCCCACGGGTACAGGCGTGTGTTTGAACACGGAAGAAGGCTCGATGAGTCGAATGGCGCCCACTCGGCTTGTGCGCAAGCTCCTCTCGCAAATGGTGTTTCGTGGATGCTGTCTAGAGCCGGCAACTGAATGAACGATCGAGTGCGTGGGTGAACGGTTTGAAAAAAGTCTTCAGCAATCCCGGCAAGGACGGCCAATTCCTCGGATGGCCTGCCGTTAGTTTCATAACCGTCCAGCTGCTGATCGGCATCCCTCTGTTGCCGTACGCGCTTTGGCATTGGAAATCGGAAAACCTGCTGCGCCTGGCTTGTTTCATGGTTGTCGCGCTCGGCGCGTCCCTTTTAAAGGTCCGCTTGCCGGGTATTCAGGCCACCATGTCTGCCAATTTCCTCTTCATCCTGGTGGGCATCCTAGATCTTTCTTATCCGGAGACGCTGCTGGTCGGTTGTCTTGGCGGACTGGTGCAATCGCTGTGGCAGGCCAAGCCCCGCCCGAAACTGATTCAACTCCTCTTCAATTTCGCGAATCTGGCCATCTCGATTACCGCCGCGAACGCCGTCTACCACAGTCAGTCGGCCTTTGCGCTCGGCTTGCGCTGGCCGCTCCTGCTGGCCGCGGCTTCCACGACCTATTTTGCAGTGAACACCATGTCGGTTTCCGCAGTCATCGCCATCACCGGAAAGCGCAGTCCGGTGCAGGTCTGGCGCGAATGCTATCTCTGGTCCTTCCCGTACTATTTGTTGGGCGCCGTTATCGCCGGTGGGATAAGCATCGTCAACCACGCCCTGGGATGGCAGGTTTCCATCCTGGCTGTGCCCATCGTTTACTGGATCTATCGCTCTTACCGCACCTACCTGGATCGCCTCGAAGGTGAAAAAAAACACACCGAGGAAATCGCCGAGCTGCACTTGCGCACCATTGAAGCACTGTCCCTGGCTATCGAAGCCAAAGATCACACCACGCACGATCACCTGAAGCGCGTCCAAACCTACGCCGTAGAGATCGGGAAAGACCTGGGCATCAGTGAATCCGAGCTGAATGCGGTGCGCGCCGCTTCGCTCCTCCATGACATCGGCAAGCTGGCCGTGCCGGAACACATCCTCTCGAAACCCGGACGGCTAACGCCGGAAGAGTTCGAGAAGATGCAGATTCACCCAGTCGTAGGCGCCGAGATTCTGAATCGCGTTCAATTTCCTTACCCGGTCGTTCCCATCGTTCGTTCGCATCATGAGAAATGGAACGGCAAGGGCTACCCCGATGGATTAGCGGGGAACGCAATCCCGATTGGAGCGCGCATTCTTTCCGTGGTGGATTGCTTTGATGCACTTACTTCCGAGCGGCCGTATCGCCGGGCCATGTCGCCACAGGATGCCATGAACCTCTTGCGTGCCGAGAGCGGCCAGAGCTATGACCCGCGCGTCGTCGAGTGTATTGAACGGCGTTATCACGAATTGGAAGCGGCCGTAAAACTCTCCGAAGGACGCGAGAACGTTCTGCAGTCGCTGTCCTTTCCGAAACGCGAAGCGGCGCCGATGGCTGGATTCTCGAACCTGCCCGACAAGGCCCAGTTGCGCGCCACTTCCTTCCTTGCGTCCATCGTCTCCGCGCGGCAAGAGGCGCAGTTGCTCTTTGAACTGGCACAAACTTTGGGTAACTCGCTCAGTCTGCGGGAAACGCTCTCCGTCGTTGCGGTTCGCCTGAAAGAGATGATCCCGCACCATTCCATCGTGTTCTTCGTCTGCCAGGAAGACAAACTGGTGCCAAAATACTCTCACGGCATCGACTACGACCTGTTCAAATCCTTGGAAATTCCTTTGGGCCAGGGCATCTCCGGCTGGGTTGCCGTAAACCAGAAGCCCATCCTCAACGGCGACCCTGCGGCTGAGTCCAAATATCTCGGCGATCCGAAGCTCGTATCCTGCCTGCGATCGGCGCTTTCCGTTCCCTTGCAGGGCCGCGAAAATGTGGCGGGCGTCCTGACGCTTTATCTTGCGGAGCCGCAAGGATTCTCGAACGATCATCTGCGACTGCTCCTCGCCGTCAGCTCGAAGCTGGGCCTCTCCGTCGAAAACGCCATGCAATTC
>DATGAD010000023.1:0-3763 GCA_035313725.1 Alloacidobacterium sp.
TCGCCTGAAATATCACTCCAGGCATTCGTCAAGGGTCGCGCTCCCAGCCACTTCTCCAAACGCGTACAGCGGGTCCTAAAAGCTACGGAGGAGAGCCAGATACTCACCGGGAACCGCGCTTACACCGATTGGTGCGAGATCGCGCAACACTTTCTTCAACTGGCGGAATGGCCCGGTTTTCGGCCGCTCGATAGTGTCCAATTCCAGGCACAAAAGCGCTGGCTCAAACTATTGGACGAAATCTCGCTGCTCGACTTCGCTGGACGCAAGGTTTCATTTTCTGTGTTCTTGCAGACGCTCGAAAGGCAGGCCAACGAAACTACATTTACACCTGAGTCGCATCATGCACCGATACAGATCCTTGGCGCATTCGAATCGTCGGGCCAGACGTTCGACGCGGTATGGTTTCTCGGCGTGGATGATGCTCAGTGGCCTCCTGCCGGCCGGCCTCATCCCCTGTTACCTGTCGCGCTTCAGCGGCGCGCAAGGATGCCCCATAGCGATGCAGCCACCGATACCGACCTCGCGCTCACTGTTACACGGCGCATCGCGGAGAGCGCCCCGGAGTGCATCTTCAGCTACGCGCGCCAGAACAAAGAAGGAGAGCTTCGGCCCTCCCCGATCCTTACTGCAATATTTAGTGACGCAAACGTACAAGAAGTTTCTTCTGCTGATTTCAGAAAGAGAATCAGTGTGCCAGAATCCTTAAGCCTCAATTCTCAAGCTGAGTCGACAATCATTCCGTCGCAAATTGTGCCGTGGGCTGCCGACCGCATTGCCGGCGGCGCTGATGTCTTGAAGGACCAGGGAGCTTGTCCGTTTCGAGCATTTGCCAAGCGCCGCTTTGCTGCGCAGCCGTTGAATCGCACTGAATGGGGTCTCGACGCCGCGCAACGTGGAAAACTTCTGCATTCCGTTCTGGAAGCCATCTGGTCACCGGAGAGCCCCGAACGCTTCCGCATGCTCTCTCTCGATGATCTGAGAAATGTGATAGCGGCACGCTGTCTCGATGAAGCCTTGCGTTATCACATTGGCAATGTTTTCGAAAGCCTTGTTCGCGAGCATGCAGAAGATGCCTGGATGCAGGCATATCTGGAATCCGAACAGCAGAGGCTGCTTCTTCGCCTGCGCCAATGGATGCAGGATGAAGCTGAGCGCCAGCCATTCGATGTCGAGAAGCGCGAGGAACGACTCGATAATGTAAGTGTCGGCGATCTAAAGCTCAACCTGCGCGCCGACCGTATCGATCGGCTTTCCAACGGCTCTCACCTGCTCATCGATTACAAGACTGGCGAAGTATCCGCATCAGCCTGGAAGGGAGAACGGCCCGATGAACCTCAACTCCCGCTCTATGCAGTTTATGGCAATGTCGAAAACGTAAGCGGGCTGCTCTTTGCGCAGATTCGAGCGGGCAAAAGAGGATTTGTGGGCCGCGTCGAAAACGCGCAGCAGATCTTGCTGACCGGTCTAAAGGCCGGAAGCTCTCTGGTCAACCAGCCATATGACAAGCCCATGCACGATGAATGGCAGCACGCTCTGCTGCAGCTGGCAGAAGAATTTCTGCGTGGCGAAGCCTCGGTAGCTCCCAAGCACGGGGCAGACACCTGCACATATTGCCCGTTGCCGGGGCTCTGCCGCATTGCAGAAGCCGGCCTCGCAAATGAACCAGAGGACGCGGAGGCCGACTATGCCTGACCTTCGGATCACACCGCCGGACCAGGGGGCGCGTGATCAGGCACTCGACGCGCAGTCGTCCTACATCGTTCAGGCTCCCGCGGGCTCTGGCAAAACGGAGCTGCTCACGCACCGCTTTCTCAAGCTGCTCGCGCAGGTTGACGAGCCGGAAGACATTCTCGCCATTACATTCACTCGTGCTGCGACCGCGGAAATGCGCTCGCGCGTCCTGAGAAAACTGGAGGAGGCGCGCAGCAACCCGATCTCAAAATTAACTGACAATGCCATGCTCATCTCTGCACGCGCCGCGCTGGCGCACGGGGAAGAGCGTGGCTGGAAGTTGCTTGAGCAGCCGCACCGTCTCGATATCCAGACCATCGACTCGCTCTGCATGCGCGTAGCTCACGAGCAGCCGCTGCTGGCGCGCATGGGTGGACAACTGCAGCCGCAAGAAAATGCCCTTCCGCTCTACGACGAGGCCGCGAGACGAACGCTAGCCAATCTGGGTGGCCGCAACCGCGAATTGCATTCTTCGCTGATGCACTTTTTGCAGTTACGCGACAACAACCTTTCCGATGCACAGCGGCTCATCGCGGAAATGCTTGCCCACCGCGATCAGTGGGTGCAAGCCTTTCCTCTGACGGGAGAACTCGAAGAAGACGGTTGGCACGAAGTCCGCAGGCGACTGGAGGCACCGTTCCGCCAGGCAAATCAGCGCGTTCTGAATGAAGCTCATCGCTTGATGACGGCTGAGCCGCTCGTCTCGGATGAGCTGATGGCCCTTGCGCGCTATGCCTGCGAGAGCGGCAGCGATATTGATATCGCCCTGCTCGCAGAGCTGAGAACTCTTCCGGGGCCCGATCATGGATTGGCAGAACACTGGAAGTGCATCTGTCGGCTGCTGCTTACCGAACAGGGCGACTGGCGCAAGCGCTTGGCAAAGCCAGAAGGATTCCCGGCCCTCAAGGAGAAAAACTTATCCATAGATCGCAAGCCGAGCGAGCGGATGAAGCGTGTCATCCATCATCTTCGCCACGTACCTAGCTTACTCGACCTATTGGTCGAAATACGCGAGCTGCCGCCGCCGCGATATGACGAAGACCAGTGGCAAACCCTGCGCGACCTCTTTGCTGTTCTCCGTTACGGCATTGCCGAATTGCGCGTTCTCTTCGCGGAGAAGAATGCTGTTGATTTCGTCGAGCTTGGTTTATCTGCGCTGACCGTGCTTGAGCAGGAGCATCCCAGCGAGCGCGCTCTGGGCGTCAGCGAGCGCGTTCGACATCTGCTGGTCGATGAGTTTCAGGACACATCGCGCCGTCAGCATTCGCTCGTTCGCATGCTGCTTCGCGCCTGGAATCCGGGCGACGGACGCAGTTGCTTCTTTGTCGGCGATCCGATGCAGTCGATCTACATGTTTCGCCAAGCCGAGGTTGAGCTTTTCGAACAGGTAAGGCAACATGGCATCGTTTCCTCGGATCAGCAGCATCCATGCAAACCACTTCAACTATCGACGAATTTCCGGTCGCATGCCGGATTGACGAAGCCTCTCAACGCCTACTTTGAGACGATCTTTCAAAGCGCTCACACAGCAGGCACTGCCGCTGTATTGTTCTCTCCTTCCGAGGCAATCGCCACAGCGCTTCCAGGCAAGTCTGTTCGTCTCCATCCTCAATTCACGCCAAGAGGCGAAGAAGATGCTCTTAATGAAGCCCGCGAGCACGAGGCTGAGGAAGTGCTTCGAGTCATTCAGGAGCATCTGCCTCGCATCCACAAAGCCGCGTTGTCTGCGGACCCGGACAGGTCCTATACCGTCGCGGTGTTGGCGCGAGCACGGCAGCATCTGGTGCTGATTGCCCAGAAGTTGCGTGAAGAGAATATTCCATTCCGTTCCGTCGAGCTGGAAATGCTTTCTGAACGGCAGGAAATCCTCGATCTGCTATCGCTCATCCGCGCGCTGCTGCACCCGATGGACCGTATTGCGTGGCTCTCCGTGCTGCGCGCGCCGTGGTGCGGCCTCACGCTTCAGGACTTGCATATACTGTGCGGCAGCGATGACAAGCAGTTTGCTCGTTATCCTGTCCAAAGGCTC
>DATGAD010000024.1:0-8910 GCA_035313725.1 Alloacidobacterium sp.
AGTAAGAACGTCATTCATACGGCGCAGGTCGCGCACAATGTTCGGCGCAGCGAGGAGTTCGGAATCAGCATCGACACTTTCCACGTCAATATGCCCGCCGTAAGAGATCGAAAGCGCAGGATGGTCCAGGGGCTCGTAGACACGCATCTCGCTCTCTACAAACAAAGCGGAGCCGATCTGATCATGGCATCAGGGAGGTTTGTCGGACCAAAGACACTGGAGGCGACGCTGGCGGATGGAACGAAACGGTTGCTGCGTGGCAAGAATGTAGTGATCGGGATAGGAACGCACGCGGTTATTGAGAACATTCCTGGACTTGCGTCGGCACAGCCGCTGACCCACGTCGAAGCTCTCGAACTCGATGTCGTGCCCGAGCACCTGATCGTTCTGGGAACCGGGTACGTCGGGCTGGAATTCGCACAAGCAATGCGTAGATTCGGCAGCAGGGTTACGGTCATAGACCGTAACCATAGCGTTCTTCATCGTGAAGACGATGACATCACCGAGGGCTTACAGGGCCTCTTCCAGGATGAAGGCATAGAGCTGGTTCTGAGCGCCAAGGTAAAAAGCGTATCCGGAGTATCGGGACAGTCCGTGCGTGTCACGCTCGATCAAATTGGAGTGGAGAAGGCTCTGGAGGGCACACATCTTTTGGTGGCATCCGGGCGCGTGCCGAACACGAAGGACATCGGTCTTGAACTCGCCGGAGTGGAGTTGACAGAGCACGGATATATCAGAGTCAACGAACGTCTGGAGACGACGGCTCCGGGAGTGTGGGCAGTCGGAGAGGTTGCAGGCAGCCCGCAATTCACGCACATCAGCGAGGATGACTTCCGCGTGGTCCGCGACAACATACTCGGCGGGAACCGGGTGACTACCGGCAGGCAGGTACCCTTCTGCCTCTTCACGGATCCTGAATTCGCGCGCGTTGGAATGAGCGAGAAGGAGGCGAAGGCGAAGGGCATTGCCTATCGTCTCTTCAAGGTCCCCATGGGGGCCGTGCTACGGGCGCGCAGCCTCATGGAGACGCGCGGGTTCCTGAAGTGCCTAGTGGAACGCGACAGCGATAACATCCTCGGGTTCGCGGCGTTCGGTGTGGGTGCGGGCGAGATTATGGCGTGTGTGCAGATTGCCATGCTTGGTGGGATGCCCTACACAACGCTCCGCGAGGCCATCCTCGCACATCCTACGATTCCAGAAGGATTAATCTCTCTGTTCTCCACTGCCGCGTCTAAACAAGACGCATCATGATCAAGCGCTCTTGCATGTTCTGCATAGTCTTTGTGGACGCTTGCGCTATTGCGCGCATGCTTGGCAAATGTCTCGTGATCGAGCCATCCACGCTTATCCACTCGGAGAAGAGTGTCGCAAAATCTAGAGCCCCTTCCACCAAAACGCGGCAGAGGATCGCTTCAGCCAGGTACAAGAATCAATAATTAATGTTATGAAGCATAAAAATAATTTGGCTCACACTTTTCCACATTCAGCTATCAAAGCATATGATTGAGTTTGCTGGACTGTGGAGCACGAATTGATCGTTGAGTAATGGCGCGTTCCGTTTCGCTTTGGAAGATTGAGATTTTTGTGACCGCTTGCCGTTCAAGATGCGCCGTCTTTTACCAATTTGTCCTACCCTTTCTGGGACTGGCCTTCTGCGTGTTCACGTGGGGTCTTCAGTACAAGCTTTCACTCTACGACCCGCCACAGGCCGCTTCCCACGAGATTCCTAGGGCCAAACTCTTGTCGAGAGATGAGCAGCGTGCAGCGACGGAAAGCCCGCTTCTTAGTAAGAACTCGGCCTCCGACAAAGCAGCGCAGATACTGTTGTTTAGTCTTGTTTCCTCCTTCTTGCTGGCCTTAAGTCTGCCATATCGCCCGCTGCCGGTCCGGAAAGACCAGGATCAGCACGAGCCGTGGCGTCTGCGCAGTCGAGCCGGCCTGACCGCCTTCTTTTTCCGTCCTCCCCCAGCACTCGTCTAGCTCTTCTCCTTCTCTGCAAGACTGAAGCATCCGGCACTGCACTCATTGTCGGTCGCCGCGCCGCGCGTTCTCTGCCGGGGAACAAGCTCCGCCATGCTGGCAGGTTCCGACCAAAAAACCAAAATTAAGGTGCATTCGAGACATGCGAAAGCGAAGTGTAATGACTCTCGCGGCGGGTTTGGCGTTCCCTGCTGCGCTTGGCATGCTGGCCTGTAGATCCAAAGCAAGAGATTCGGAGGCGAGTGCCGCAGAGATTCCAACTGCAAAGGTCGCGACGGTGCAACGAGGCGACATCTCTCATGTGCTGAGAGTAGCCGGACAGTTTCAGCCATATCAGGTTATCGATGTACATCCGAAGGTGAGTGGCTACATGCAGCGGATCAATGTGGACATCGGTGATGTTGTCCATAAAGGTCAGACACTGGCTGTCCTGGAAATTCCGGAACTGCATGCGGAGTTACAGGGAAGCCAGTTTTCGGTAGAGCAAAGCAAGGAAGAAATCAATCGCGCGCAACACGAGATCCAACGCGCCGATGCGGTACACGCCGCTTTGCACTCCGAGTATGTTCGCTTGCAACAGACGTCGCAAGCGCAACCCGGCCTCGTTGCGCAACAGGAACTCGATGATACCCAGGCAAAGGACTTGTCGTCAGAAGCGCAGGTAGATACAGCCAAAGCCGCCCTGGCCAGCGTACAGCAGCATCTGCAAGTGGCGCGCTCGGATAATCAGCGAGTGCAGGCACTGCAAGACTATACGAATGTCATTGCTCCGATCGATGGCGTCATTATCTGGCGCTATGCAGATACCGGAGCTTTGATTCAGGGGGGCACAAACTCAAACAGTCAGGACGTTCCAATCGTCCGGCTTTCCCAGAGCAGTCTTCTACGTTTGCGCGTGCCTGTTCCGGAAAATGACGTACGGTACATTCACGTCGGGGATGCGATGCAGGTGCGCGTAGACGCGATCAGTCGATCCTTCACAGGAAAGATCGCACGGTTTACGCGCAATGTGAACTTTGAGACTCGCTCGATGGAAGCTGAAGTTGACGTGGAAAACAAGGATCTCTCGATCGATCCAGGCATGTATGCGAATGCTTCTCTGCAACTGGCTCGTGTAGAGAACGTGCTCACGGTTCCGATTGAGTCACTTGTTCTAAAAGACCATCAGGAAATGGCCTATGTTCTCGACAGCAACAATCACGTCCACGTCCGCACCGTGGAGATAGGCACTCAAGGATCCAAACTCGCCGAAATCAAGGCGGGGCTGAATCTGGGCGACCGAGTCATCGTCGGCAGCCAGGAAAAGTACGTTGAAAACGAAGAGGTGAAACCGATGCTTACGCCGGAACCCACGTCCGACGTGATGCAAGAGGCTGGCGGCGTGATCGACGTAAAGACAGAAGAAAGCGACGGAGGCGCGCAGTAATGCCAAAGTTTGCTCTTAGATATCCCTACTTCATCATCATGCTGTGTCTGATTGTCGCACTGGTGGCGCTGGTCAATGTTGTCAGAATGCCGGTTGATCTGTTTCCCAAGATCGACATGCCCGTGGTCGTGGTGGCGACGTTCTACAATGGCATGCCGCCGAAACAGATCGAAGCCGATATTACCAATACGTTCGAAAGGTTCTTCACCCTCGGCAACAATATCGATCACAGTGAATCCCGCTCACTCACGGGTGTCAGTCTCATCAAGATTTACTTCAAGCCTGGGACTGATCCGAACGCAGCCTTAAGCAACATCGCCAACCTGGCGATGGCTGACCTCCGCCGACTGCCTCAGGGAACACTTCCCCCCGTCGTGCTCGGCATGGATGCTTCAACACAACCTGTCTGCCTGGTAACTCTCAAGGGACAGGGGCTCAATGAAACCAACCTTAAAGATCTGGCGCAATTCCAGGTGCGCAACCAGATCTCCAATGTGCAGGGAGCATCCGTTCCGCAGCCGTTTGGTGGAACTTACCGGCAGATTCAGATTTACGTCGATCCACTGAAGATGGAGGCGCGAAATCTCAGCCTTCAGGATGTTGTGCAATCGGTGAATAGCTCGAACCTCATTCTGCCCGCCGGAGACGTACGCATCGGAAGCAAGGATTTCAATATCTACGCTAACAGTCAGTTCCCGGATGCCAAGTCGATGAATGAGATGCCACTCAAGTCTGTAGGCAATTCATCAGTGCTGGTGGCGGACGTGGGGAAAGCTGAGGATTCCGGCGCGCTCCAGTACAACATTGTCCGCATTGACGGGCAGCGCTCTGTCTATGTGCCTATCTTCAAACAGGGAGGCAACAGCAACACCATCACGATCGTGAACGGGATAAAAGAGGCAATCAAAAAGCTCGTCGATATTCCGGACACATTGAAGACAGCCGTTGTATTTGATCAGTCCATCTTCGTGAAGTTGGCGATCAATAACCTTCTTAAAGAAGCCACCATCGGACTGGTGCTGACGGGCCTGATGATTCTCGTCTTTCTGGGCAGCCCGCGCGCGACATTTGCGCTGCTGCTGTCTATTCCGCTTTCGGCCCTTGTGTGTTTGCTTATCACGAACGCCATGGGAGGCACCGTCAACATGATGATTCTGGGCGGGCTGGCCCTGGCATTCTCACGGCTGATCGACGACTCGGTGGTCGTCCTCGAGAACATCTTCCGCTACATGGAGATGGGACACGAGCCTCGCGAGGCTGCCGAAAAGGGCGGTATGGAGGTGTCACTGGCCGTTCTGGCGGCAACGTCGACGACCTCGATCGTCTTCTTCCCCGTCACGTTTCTCTCCGGCATCAGCAAATACATCTTCACGCCGCTTGGATTAGGAGTCGTGTTGTCTATCTTCGCCTCCTATTTCTTCGCTATGACGGTGGTACCGCTCTACTGTGCAAACTTTATCCGCCTGTCCCACGAAGATTCACATGGCGGGAAGTTGAAGCCCGGATTCTTCGTGCGTTTTGAACGGAAGTTCAACGAGCAATTTCAGCGCATGCTCAATTGGTACGAAGGGCTTGCCATGCGAACTCTGCAACGGCCCGCCTTCACTGCGGGCATGATTCTTGGCGGTGTCGTATTAACACTCGCTGTCCTCTTTCCGTTTCTTGGGCGCGCCTATTTTCCCCGTACGGACCCAGGCCAATTCATCATCAACGTCCGCATGCCTAGCGGTACGCGCCTTGAGGTGAGCAACAACTATATAGCGAAGGTTGAAGACGTCATACGAAGCGTAGTGCGTCCGAAGGACTTGGGCATGATTGTGTCCAACATCGGTGTCTATCCGGATTTGTCTTCCATTTTTACTACGAACGCTTCCATGGACACGGCCTTTGTTCAGACCAGTCTCAAGGAAGACCACAGCCTGGGCAGTTATGAGTACATGCGGCGCGTTCGGCAGAAACTCTCTCGCGAAATGCCTGAGTTGACTACCTACTTTCAGGCCGGTGGCCTCGTCGACGGAGTCATCAATCAGGGACAGCAGGCGCCGATCGATATCCAGATCAGTTCGATAGACATGGATAGAGCTTATGCTCTGGCCCAGGAACTTGCCGCAAGAATCAAGACCATGCCTAACGTGAGTGATGTCTACATTCCACAGAATGTCGACTACCCGGGTCTGGCTCTCAACATCGATCGCGAACGCGCAAGTCTTATAGGACTTACAGCTCGAGACGTCGTAGAGAACGTTATTACAGCTCTCACTTCGGATGGGATGGTTGCTCCGAGTTACTGGATTGACCCAAAGAGCGGCAACAATTACATGGTCACGGTCCAGTATGCCAACCACTGGATCAATAACATGACGATGGAGGACTTCAAAAACATACCCTTGAGAGGTGTGCATCCGCCCGGATACGGCCCTCTGCAGGAGGCGAGACAAGCCGCACCCGCCTCACCGGATTACTGGCGCGGAGCGCACACTGCCGGCTTCACGACGCTCGGCTCTGTAGCTGATATCCAGCCGATCAATACACCAACGGAAGTCGATCACTATCAGATTCGTCGTGTCATCGATATCTATGTCGCAACAAAGACAGAAGCTCTCGAAAAGGTCGGCGCCAATATCAACAAACTGCTCGATCACACGCAACACGACAAGAATACGGTCCTGTACGTGCGTGGCGCCGTGGTCAATATGAACCAGGCATTTAAGGAGTTTGGCCTGGGACTGATCATCGCGATCCTGCTCGTTTACCTCATTCTGATGTCACAGTTCACCTCATTCATTGATCCGTTCATCATCCTCATGGCAATCCCGCCGGGGCTGACAGGCGTTGTCATGATCCTGCTGGTGACCGGAAGCACGCTGAACATCATGTCGTTGATGGGTGTGATCATGATGACCGGAATTGTGGTTTCAAACAGCATTCTGATTGTGGAGTTCGCCGGCATTCTCCACGAACAAGGCATGCCATTGCTGCAGGCCGCGGTACAGTCCTGCAAGATTCGCCTGCGCCCCATTCTTATGACTTCACTGGCCACGCTGCTGGGCATGATTCCTATGGCGCTCGGACTCGAAGCCGGAAGCGAGCAATATGCGCCACTGGCGCGCGCCGTCATCGGAGGTCTGGGCGTTTCCGTCATTGTTACTGTCTTCCTTGTCCCCGCTGTGTATCTCGTGATTCACAGCCGGCGAGAAAAACAAACAGCTGTTACGGGGGAGATATAGGACATGCTCAAGGGAATAAGAATCAAGCTCATCTATCCTGCGCATGTTGCTCTGCTGCTGTGGACTGGCTCCCTGTGGGCACAAACAGCCGTCACGAAACCATTGTTGCCCGACGCACCTACGGCACGGTTAATTGCTCAAGCCAATCCGCAGCAGAGCGTTTCCGGAATGTCCCCGGACACGAATCAATCCTCGCCAACACCAGTAGATAGCCTGGCATCTGTCCAGCATCCGCGCCTTACTCGCACGGATGCCGAGCAGATGGCGATCAAGAACAATCCCCGGGTGAGCGTGGGACGATTGCTAGCTCTGGCGCAGCACCAGGTCGTTCGTGAGACCAGGGCTGCAGAATTGCCCACGTTCAATGCCAGCATTACTGCGATGGATGCCGAAGATGCAACTCGCATCTCCGCCGGGTCATTGACCGCATCGCGACTCTTTGAACATGCCGGCGCTGGAGGCGGCTTTACGCAACTGATTACGGATTTTGGACGAACACGGAATCTGGTGGCGTCGTCGAAGCTGCAGGAGAAGGCACAGAATGCAAATGCCCTCGCCACTCTAGAGGACATCGTCCTTGCAACCGATCAGGCTTTCTACAACGCTCTTCAGGCACAGGCGCTTCTAAAGGTAGCCGAACAAAATGTCACAACGCGGCAGACCACCGAAACTCAGGTAAATGAACTCACCAGGAACAAGCTCAAATCAACGCTCGATTTGAGCTTTGCGGACGTGAATCTGTCTCAGGCAAAGTTGCTGCTGCTCGACGCACAGAACAATGCGGATTCGACCATGGCTGCGTTGGATGCGGTGCTCGGGCTGGATCGGCAGATGACGTACGAGTTGGCAGACGGCAGCACGCCATTGCAGCCGCCGCCACCTGATGCTGATCACCTCATACAAGTCGGCTTGCAACAAAGACCTGATCTGCAGGCTTTGAATTATGGCGAGCAGTCCGCGCTAAAATTCAGCCGCGCTCAGCGCAATCAGATGCTTCCTACGATTAGCGCCGCAGGAACGGCCGGCAGTGTGCCTATTCGTCCGGCGCAATACTACGTGGCGAACTGGTGGGGTGCCGTCGGCGTCAATATGAATATTCCTGTCTTCAATGGGTTCCTCTACTCTGCTCAAGCCAAAGAGGCCTCGATTCGCACTCAAGCTGCCTCCGAGCAGAGCCGAGATCTGCGCGATCAGATCGTTCGCGACATCCGCACATCCTGGCTGGCCGCGAATACCGCATTTCAGCGTGTTTCTGTTTCCGCCGAATTACTGAAAGAAGCGAACCTTGCGCTCGCTCTGGCTCAGACGCGATATAAGTTGGGACTCAGCTCCATCGTCGAGCTGAGCCAGGCGCAATATCAGCAAACCGACGCGGCCATCGGCAACACAAACGCGCAGTATCAATACCGGCTTGCCCAGGCAACGCTCAACTATCAGATCGGAGCAACGCCATAATGGAGAACTTCAAGCTGAAAGTCTTCCGAGTTGTCGCGGATTCTCTGAATTTTCGCAGGGCTGCGGATGAGCCCTTGCGGCTCGGTACCGTGAAGAATATTCCTCTCGATAACGGTCCGATCGAGCGCCAACTCAGCATTGCACTTCTCAACGTCCCTGCGCCGAAGGGGCCAGCGGGACAACTCGTGGAGATACTCCGCCAGAACAGAGCAACAAACCCAAGGATCTGGTCCAGCGACCCGCCAGGATATGCAGTCGACAAGAAACGGGCGAAAAGACGGACACCGCGGAGCGGGTTCTTGATGGTTGTGGCTCGTGGATTCCGCGGTTTGTCGTTGTATGAAGAGGTTTTCCAGGAGGATACAATTAGCTGGCAGTGATTGCGGATATACCCGGACTGAACTTGATGCTTTGGTCTACGCTACGGACTTTTCTCTTGGTTCTCAGAATGCCGGGTTCTATAAGTAATTGATTTTAATGTGGTGGCCAGAGACGGGATCGAACCGCCGACGCCGGCCTTTTCAGGGCCGCGCTCTACCACTGAGCTATCTGGCCTTGGAGCTTCCAAGGACGCCGCTCCCGCATCAGCAGGCGGCGCATTTGGGATGTCTGAGAAGGAGGAAGGCCAAAGCCTGAGCGGCTTCGCAGGCAACAACCTGACATCAAACAACCTCATTGAGTATAGCAAAAGTCACCACGTCACGCGGACGGTCTGCCGCTGATATCCCCCGCCAACCGGAAAGACAACATGCAAACCGCCCAGCCCCGACCCACCTTCTCCGGCTGTATTCACAGTTGCCCCATCGGCATGAATCGCAGAAC
>DATGAD010000025.1:0-11796 GCA_035313725.1 Alloacidobacterium sp.
CCAGCATCTCCGCAGCAACGCGCTCAGGATCGCCCATCAGTACCACAGCTACTGGCTCTTTCTTGCGAATCTGATTTTTGAGGATTCGCAGCGCCTCATCCAGGCTGTTCACCATAAAGTCGCAAAGCCCCTGCCGTAGCGCGACCTTAACGCGAGCCGCGCTAGCATCCACCCCCAGTGAAGCCGCGCCCGCGATATTTGCCGCCACCGCCGTCGCCATTCCGCGACTATCCGCCTCGCCCCAAAAAACGAGCGATCCACCGGGCTCCGGCGCAATCGAAGTCAGCGCCGCAAAGTGATCAAAAACCTCAGCTGTATCTGGAATACTCTGGTCAGACATTTGTAGTGATTGTGATGCCTGGAACTACTTAAAAGATTTGTCATCCTGAGCGAAGCACCGCAGGTACGAAGTCGAAGGACCTGCTTTATCTATGTCATCGCCGCGCGAAGCGCTTCCATTACCAGCTCGAATAAGGCTGTCCGTTACTCCCAACCTCATCCGATCCGCTGTGCACATCATTGACCCCCGGCTCAGACTGATCCACGCTCTCCAGCACATCGCTCGTCGCCGTCACCCACGTTGTGGTGCTGTGCGTCATCGGATCGGAAGGAATCTCTTTGAGATACCCACCCTGCACCAGATCATCCAGCGACTGCGGCCCCTTCTCTTTATCCATCGTGTAGGAATCAATCGCCTGCCGCATGATGTGCAGATCTTCCTTCAAAACGGCTTCGCGCGCAGACTTGATCGACGCAATGAAGGCAGGAATCGCAATCGCCGCCAGTACGCTGATGATCAGCATCACCACCATCAGTTCCACCAGCGTAAAGCCGCCCTGCGTGCGTCTTGTTTTCCCTGCCCTCATCGTCACCATGTGTTGTACTTTGTCCCGTTCAGCGCCGTCCCATCCGACTTCGAAAACACATCGAACACATTCTGGCCGCCCCAGGAATCGCTGTTGGGATCGTCCTGCATCGCGCGCAGTCCCCAATCGTCCTTGCCCGTCATCGGATCGACCGGAATTCGCCGCAGAAACCGCACCTTCTTGCCCTGCACATCCACGCCATCCACTAACGTCTGCAAGTCAGGCGGATAGTTATAGCTGTCCACCTTGGTCATGAAAGCATTGCGTTCCGCTGCGTCCTTGTAATGATCGATCGCGTCGCGCATCTGCCACAGGTCGTAGCGAAGCTCGCGCTCCTTCTCCCGCTTCACAGTAAGCCGCGTCAGCGGAATCGCCGCCGACGCCAGAATCGCAAGGATCGCAACCGTGACGATCAGTTCCACCAGCGTCAGCCCGGCTTCACCATGTCTGGATTTTCGTTTGAACCGCATTAGTAAAAAGCCACAAAGAATGGACGCGTGTGTTGGCGCAACCGCGCATCACTGCACATGAACCACCGCCTGTGCTCCAGTCGCCGGCAACGCCTGCTGCGCGCTGTTCCGCACCACCGGTCGCGTGATCGCCACCGAAGCATCCCCAGCCGCCTTCGCCTGGAAGGTCAACACCACCACCGATCCGGTCCCGCTCACGCCCGCAACACCCGGAGGCCGCGACGCCGAAATCGTTACGTTGCCGTTGTCATCGCGATGCACCAGCGCGACTGTCTGCCCATCCTTCCCGAGGAAGGTTCCCAGGTCTACATTGATGAGGCTCAGCTTCGAAGTGTCATATTGCATCTGCAGCGGCACGGAGAACACATCCTGCCCACCGGACAGATTCACCGCCACCTGGAAGCTGGAACCCACTTTCTGCGGCGCCGGGGGAGCAGCCAACTGGAAGCTCACCGGAGCGCCGGCATTCGCCTGCTGCTGCATCTGCGCCACAGCGTTCGCGGCAGCCTGAGGAGCCGTCTGCCCCGGCACGGCCTGACCGTCAGCCTGGCCGGTGGGCTTAGCCGGTTGCGGCGGCGGCACCGGAGCCTGAATCCTTCTCAGCTCAATCGTGTTCGTCGTGCCCGTATCGATCTGCCGCGTATTTAGCGGAGAAATCTGCGCCGCGCGCACCACGTGCGGAATCACCAGGAAGACAATCTCGTCGTCCTGAACCTCGCGCGTCTCCGAACCGAAGATATATCGCAGGATCGGCAGCTCTGCCAGCCCCGGCCAACCGCTCAGCGACCTGTTATTCGACTTCGTAAGAATGCCGCCGATGATGCTGGCCTCTCCCTCTTTCAGCCGGATTGTCTCTTCAGCACTGTTATTCAAAATGACCGGCTCACTGACGCCGCCGAGGTTCAGGATAGGACCGATGGTCGAAACCTCGATCTTCATCTTCATCGTTACATCGCGGTCATAATGGATCTGTGGTTTCATGGTGATGTTCACGCCCACGTCCAAATACTGGAACTGCGTATTCACCAGCGAGCTTACGATAGCTGTCGCCGCACCCGTCTGGTACGAGCCGGTGGCCACCGGATACTTTTCGCCAATCTTCAGAGTAGCTTCCTGCCCGTCGGATGCACGAATGCGAGGATTCTGCAATATCTTCGAATCTGAATCCGTCAGCAACAGGTTCACCTGCGCCTGCCCGATCGTCACTGCAAAATTCGTCGCATTCAAGTGTGCCAGATCATTCAGAGTCAAACCACCCGTCGTCGTACCGGTAGTAGTTGTTGACGAGGAAGAAGAGGAGGAAGAGGTCGAGCTCTGGTTCGCATTCGACTGCTGGAAGTTGATCGTCGCCGTCTGCGGCAGCTGAATGCCGATCTGCCGCGTCTTGTCGCGGTTCACTTCCATTACCGCCACGTCCACCACGACCTCAGACCGCGCCTTGTCCAGATCGTAGATCAGCTTCTGCGCCAGCAGCAGCTCATCCGGCGTGCCGCGCATAATAATCGCGCTTTGACTCGGCACCGCATACAGCTTGGCCGTGGTAAAAACGTTGCGCAGCGCCGTCTGCACATCGTTCAGGTCCTGCTGCTGCGAAACGTTGGTCAGGTAAAAGGTCTGTACAGCCTGCTCGTCCAACTCAGCGCGCTTGCCGCGATTATTCTGCGCCACAAAAATTGTGTTCGCCGTAATAGGACGCCAGAAGGTTCCCGAAATCGTTCCGAGAATTCGCAGCGCGTCATAGAGCGGTACATTCGTCAGGTCCACCTGGATGCGCTTCGACGTATATTCCGGGTCGAACAACACGTTAATCCCGGCCAATTTGCCTACCGTCTGGTAGACAATCTTACTGTCTTCGACCGAGTGAATGGTCAGCGGTTCGTTCGAAAGCGGCGTCAGCGCCGGCGGCCCGCCTATGTCCTCCAGCGCCGGATTGGCATTCGGAGAGAGCGAAGATTCCTGGTTGGGCGGAGCACTCATCTTGTCCCGCGTCGCCCGAATCTCCTGCTGCGCCAGCTCATTGCTCGGATCGATCTCGAGCGCATGCAGAAATTCCGTCAGCGCGCCTGTGTTATCCCCCTGATCGCGTAGCTTTTGACCGCGCTTTAGATGCGCAGCAGCCGCGGAAAAGCGGGTCCGCTCATAGGCTGTCTTGTAGCGCAGGTCTTTGGGATCTTTCTGGAAGGCCTTGTAGTAGTCCTCGTAAGCCGTCTCTACGTCGTTCTTGGCTTCAGCAGTTTCGCCCTGCTTGTATAACGACTTTGCGGACTGGGCATGCGCCGTGACGGAAAAGCCAAAAAATACAGTACATACAAGAAAAAAGAGGGCCAGTTTCACGGCTCGATTGTTCATGCAACTCCAGGAAAACATCTCGGGGGAAAAGATTCTTTCTGCGGCTGGCAGAGCCGGTTTCGAGCACGGAATCCGGGCTGATAACCTGTTTCTTTTCATGCCACGATGCTTGGCGATTATAGCATCGCCATGTTCATCAAAGGACAAGTCCACCTTGCATGCTAGCATTAGAATTCGTACCCATGGCCCGCCAAACCAGCCATCAGGTGGCTCCGGCCGCCCCCCAGAAAACCAAGCCCGCGTCGAAGCCCAGAGACCCGGTCGCATCCGGCACCCGCGACGCCGCCGTCAACCGCGCCGCCGGTCACAACTACTTTCTGACCGATAAATTCGAGGCAGGCGTCGCCCTCCGCGGAACAGAGGTCAAGTCCATCCGCGAAGGCAAGGCCAATCTCAAAGATGCCTACGGCATCGTCAAGGACGGCGAGGCCTTTCTGTTGAACGCGCATATTGGTCCGTATTCTCACGGCAGCTACACCAATCACGAGTCGCTCCGAACCCGCAAGCTGCTGCTCCATCAGGAAGAAATTCGCAAACTAATCATCAAGACGCAGCAAAAGGGATTTACGCTCATTCCTACCCGCCTTTATTTCCGCAACGGCCGGGTAAAGTGCGAATTAGCGGTAGCCAAGGGCAAACAGGACTGGGACAAACGCGAAACCGAACGCCGCCGGGAAGCCGACAAAGAAGCCCGAGCCGCCATTGCCCGCAACCGCGGGCAGTGATCTTCCAGCTCCACGCCAAAGATTTGTCATCCTGAGCGGAGCGAAGGACCTGCTTTTCCCTAAACATCAGCACGAAAAAGGGTGAGAACTACAGCCCTTACCCAGCGATCCTAATGTTTCACCGGTTTGTGCACATCAAGAGGAACTTCGACGCTGCCGAATCGCCCGCTGACCGTGTCCAATATACCAAGACTGAGAAACTGGTCATCTTTTGTCAGGTTGAGCTTCTGGTCCAGCGTAACGGTAAGGTTGGGATCGCGTCGAAACACATCCTCCTTGAGAACCATCTTCACCTGCTGCGCGTCCTGTTGGACGGCGCTCCCGTCGCGATTGAGCGCAATGGCTGCTACGGCGAAGACGATCTGATGCCTCCCGTCTACCTCTCTTACGGTAAGTGCGTTGAGCGGCACCGTATACCGAACCGAGAACGGCACCGATCCCTTCTTTGGCGGAGGCGGAGACAGAGAACCCGAGGGCTTCTCCATCCTGGCAACAGAAGGGTCTGACGAGGGCAGCACGCTTGCCCGAAAGATAATGGGTTGATCTCTCAACTCGGTCATTTCAAGCTTTTCTCCGCCTGCAAGCAGACGAGTTCTGGTTTTCGGTGGCTCCTCCGTGCCGCGCATGCTGCCGTCCGCAAAGTATCCGCTGCGGTAGCTGAGGTGATAAGAGCCATCGACGGCAACGCGAATCTTGTGCCATTTGTTATCAAAACGAAGGTTCTGCGGCGAGTAGGTCAGCGAGTAAAAACTGACATCCGTATCCAGAAAATGCTCCGTCGCCTCTTTTAGTCCATTGTTGTCATAGAAGGCTTGTCCACCGGTAGCCTGAGCCTGCTCGTTCAGGATGATGTGCTGCGTCGCAAGGGCCATCAGCACCGCCGGGCGCAAAATCACCATGAGCCCTCGTGCATCAATCGGGTAGATGGCGATGCGTTCCTGATCCAGCTCATCATAGAGACCGCGCCAGTCAGCGTCATTCTCCAAACTGATGGCGTTGGGTATGAGCGTGTGCACGTTGGAACCACCGGAGAACCACAGAAGATTCTTCCGCCCGGGAAGCTGGCTCAGGGCGAGGGCCATCTGCTGCAGCGTATCAAAGTCGCTCAGGTACTCGCTGTCCTGAGGAGGAAAGCGCGGAATCGCCTTGTGCAAGGCTGCCAGCAGCAACTTGCGGTCCGAAGTGAAGTTCTGCACCAGAAAACAGCCGGAACCCGCGCGCAGGTAGATGGCGAGAGGCTGCCCGTCCGGCCGCTCATTCAGAAACTTCGTCAGCTCGTAGTTGAGGTACATCTGATCGGCCATGCCGAGGCGGGCAATGTCGATCAGCATGACATTCAGCACAGGCGGCAGGTGCAGCAGATAGTCATTGCTGTAAACACCACTCGCAGCCTCCGGCAGCGTCGTGGCAGCCGGTATCTCCGCATGTTCCTCGAAGGAAGCAATCACCTGCGGTTTCTTGTTATCGAAGATGTGAAAAGCAGATTGCGGCAGACCACGCACGGGGTTGCCCTTCGCATCCGTCACCGTGACATCGGTAAGAACAATATGCGTGTCCGCACGAAACGTGTATGTGGATTGGTTAGGTGGCGGCGTCTGCGCGGCCGCTTGCGCCGATAACCTCACAAGAGGCAACGAGAGTGCCGTCCCGACCAGCAATGCCAGAACAAGCGTCGAATTTCGCAGCACCATCGGCCCACCCGAAAGAACAGCTGCCAAACAAGATATGGACGGCTGGGCGCTCTTGCAAGTTGTCCCAACCCGCGAAACAGAATTGTCGTTCAGAGCAAACTCAGAAATTCTCCAGCAGCGAAACATTCGAATCGTCAGTATGTGCCAAAATCGCAAGACGACGCCCATCCGGAGAAGGAATCGCAAACCATATCGCCATGCTTGATCCTTCGAGCATCGTCCTGACTCTGCCCGCGAGATCGACCCTTAAGAGGCCCGAGCGAGTTCCCCCACCACTCCTGCCCATGTAGCCACCCACCCACAGGCTTCTGTTGTCCGGAGCCCAATCGATACCCATGATCAGTAGCGGACCCGGCAGCGAAATCTCCCGCTCTTTGCCGCTGGTCAAATCAAGTATCCTGAGCGCAGACGCGTCCTGTGGATTTGCCGACCTGGGGCTCGCCAGATATCGGCCATCCGGAGAAAGGCTCCAGGCGCTGCCCGGTCCATCGTCAGACGGCCTTTTCGCCGCAGAAAGCTCCCTCCCTTTTCCTCCCGCTGGATCGAACACGAAAAATCTCTGTACCCCATTATCGATCCGGCTGTAAATGCAGAGCGTAGAGGGCAGCCGCGCGCACTTGTAGCCTCCGATTCCCGGCTCTTCAAATGCCAGTTGTGAGGAACCGCCAGCCAGCGCAACACGCATGAGCCGGGAATTGTCAGACGACTTACCCGACGAAGGGTAGACAAGATAGAGCGCGCTCAAACCATCGGGAGTCAGTTCCGGAAAGCCGAGACCGTCTTTTCCGCCCACCAGTAATTCAGGATGCGCCGCATCAATCGATTGCCTGAAAATATGGTTGGGCCCGTCGCGATTCGAGACAAACAGAACAGCTTTGCTGTCCGGCGTCCAGGCCGATGGCCAATCGTCCCTGTCATCCAAAGTGAAGCGCCGAAGAGGGCTCAACTGCTTACCCTGAGCCATCAATTCCGCCACGTAAACGTCCGACTGGAACTCGCGGCGAAGCAAAGCCAGGCGCTTTCCGTCACTTGTTACACTGACGCCGGCGATAGGAGTTTGATCGTTTGTGATGCGGGTGGCAGAGCCGTAAGGCCGTCCTGTATGCGAATCTAGGTGTACCGACCAAAGGTTAAAGTTTCCGTCATTAGGCGGAGCCTCCTGCAATGCATAAATCAGGCGCCTGTTCTCCGGCCACGCAAGCGCCTCGCCCAGCCGAAAATCTGACAGTATCGTCTCGCCCTTCCCCGTCGTCGCGTCGAACACTTCAATTCGCTGTCCAAGTCCGACCGTACTGAAGCGGTCGGGCATTCTGATGCAGGCAAATCTCTTCCCGTCAGGAGCCCAGGCAATCGGGCCAAAATGATCCCCGCCCCCGTCTACAATCCTAGTGGTCGTATTCGTGTCCGTATTAATCAGCCATATCTCTTCGTCATCCCACTGGCCCCTGAGAAACACGATTTTCGACCCATCGGGTGACACTCGCGCAGACAGACCTGCATCCGCCAGCTTTCGCGGCGTTCCCCCCACGACCGAGATCTTCCAGAGGCTGGAAGGCTTCCTATCCAGATCATCAAAGTGAGAAACGACAAGATGAACGCTGTCGGGAAACCAGCTCTCCGGCATGGCATCCAGTTCTTTCGGCAAAGGCACGGAAATGGTCTCGCCACTGTCAACCTGTCGCAGATAGAGCCCCGTCGGATCCGAATAAGCCAGATACTTGCCATCCGGCGAGATCACCCCGCTGGTCAGCGGCGCATCGTGAGGATTCGCCGTCAACCGCCGCTGGCTGAAGTTTGGTAGAGGCTCTTCGGAATGACCAACCAATACTCTGCGAACAAAAAATGCGCAGGCGATCACTCCCAGCGCCGCCAATGCTACCCGCACTGACAGCTTCCACGCGCGCTTCGGTGGAACCGTTTCAAGAGATGCCAGTGTCTCGGGCGGAGCGATCGGCACAACATTTGGCAGCAGACTCATGCCATGCCTGCTGTTCGCCCACTCCACCGGAACCATGAAGCGGTAACCGATCCGGGGCAGTGTTTCGACGAACCTGGGCCGCTCCGCTGAATCCTCAAGCGCCTGGCGCAGCTTTTTTACCGCGGTATTGATTCCGTGTTCGAAATCAACAAAGGTGTCTTTTGGCCAGAGAGCAGCACACAGCTGCTCGCGTGTTACGACCTCTCCCTCCGCCTGCAGGAGCATGCGAAGCACCTGGAAAGGTTGCTCCTGAATGGCGACGCCCACGCCTTCTTTCCGCAGCTCGCCTCGATTCAGATCGACCTCGAAGCGGTCAAAACGCCCAGAAAGCGGAAATGAACGGTCAGTGACCAAGTAAGCCTCGCTTCGTGGACTCGCATTTTATCCCAACGCCATTACGACAAGGCACAAAACAGTTCACCTTCGTCGCTAAACCTAACATTCGGCTGATGTTCTCGCAGTTCACCATCAATTCACCCGCCGTGCATTGATCGCTACTGCAAACGGTGCGATGGTGCTTCCACTCGGGATGAGGATCGCCATCCGGCGGCCCTCACGACCCGCCAGAATCTCGGATTGCACGCTCCTGGCTTTCAACCCTGGGACTACGGTGTTTCATGCCCCTAAGTTGATGGAAACAATCCGGCGCAAAACCACGCAGTTCACCCCAGACCTGAAGGAGGTCTCGATGAAAACTAATCCGCTCTCCAGAATTCTGACGTTAGCGTCGCCCATGATGCTCGTTTGCTGCATTTTCGTGTTAGGCACGACTGCCGTGGCTCAGTCCTGCTCCAACAAAACCATTAGGGGCGATTACGGCTGTTCCATCCAGGGCTCGCTCATCTTCGGGACAACCCAACTTCCGTTCGTCGCAGCAACCACGACTCGTTACGATGGCGATGGCAATCTAACGGGGTTGGAGCACGCAGTTGTCAGCGGTAGTTCGTTCGACTCCGGTTGGGACAAGAACGCCGGGACCTATGCCGTCAATCCGGATTGCACGGGAAAGTCTGTAACCTCCAGTCCCAACAGTCAGGATCTGATAATCAATTACTTTGTGGTGGTTGATAACGGTAAACAGATTTACAGCGTAAACGGCGAGCATGCGCTCTCCATCACATGCACGAGAGTCAACGACGGTCATGACGGCCACGATCGTTAGTCGTCTGAGCGCTGGTTCGTTACCCCACCCTGTCGCCTTGGTATAGACGGCAGGGCGCGGCATCGTCCCCCTATGCACGCCGAGAAGTGTAACCCCAACTACTGGATCCAGTGTCATCATCAGCCCCTCCCGGCTCTACCGGACCTCCGCCCCCGCTCAACATACACTTCGTGATCACCGACCACGGCAAACAAATCAAACAGGTAGTCGACGCAAATGCAGTAGTAGCCAACGGCACCAAGGTCAATTGATCGCCAAGTCAGACGCAATGTCCTAAGTCTCAATAGACCTGGGACATTGCACTATTTACGGCTGAAGGCAAGGCAAGCGCGACTGGAATAGTCAAGCAATTACACTGGAGATATGAAGACCACCCTCCAGACCGGCAGCGCAGCAGCAGCCGAAACCGAACTCCTCGTTGCCTTCACCACCGACACAGCCACCGGCAAGGACGCCAAGCCCGAAATCTCGCTCCTGACCGACCATGAAGCCATCCAGAAAGCCGTCGCCAGCGTCCTCACAACAGACGAATTCGCCAGCGCCAGCAATGAAACCATCCTGCTGCACGCGCCCGCAGGCCTCAAAGCCAAGCGCCTGCTCCTCGTCGGACTCGGAAAGGCCGCAAAAGCCACCGTTCACGACGTCCGCAAGGCCGCTGGAACCGCCGTCCGCTTCGCCAAGCCGCGCAAGCTGCGCGAGCTTACCATCCTGCTCCCAACCACTTTCGACGTGGCCCAAACCGCCCGCGCCGTCGCCGAGGGAGCCACCATCGCCGACTTCGACCCCGACACCTATCGCAGCGACCGCAAAGACCAGAGCATCCAGTCGCTGACCGTCCTCGCACCCGACCAGAAAGCTGCCGAAGCCGGCTTCAACGAAGGCGTCATCATCGGCGAATCGCAGAACTTCACCCGCACCCTCGTCAACGAGCCGGGAAATCTCATGACGCCGACCATCCTGGGCGAGAAGGCCGCCGAAATGTCGCAGGGAGTCGGGCTGAAGTGCGAAGTTTTTGGTGCAGAGAAGCTCCACGAACTCAAAATGGGGGCCTTCTGGAGCGTCACGCAAGGCTCCGAGGAGCCGCCCGCGTTAATTGTGATGACTTACGTCCCGGAAAATGCTCCAGCTGACGGTCCAGTCCTCGGCCTCGTCGGCAAAGGCATCACCTTCGACACCGGAGGCATATCCATCAAGCCCGCCGACAGCATGGAGAAGATGAAGTACGACATGGCCGGAGGCGCCGCCATGATCGGAGCCATGCGCGCCATCGCCCAGCTCAAGCCAGCCGTTAAGGTCATCGGCATCGTCTGCGCCGCTGAGAACATGCCCTCCGGCAAAGCCTATAAGCCAGGCGATGTAGTCATTGCCATGTCCGGCAAGAGCATTGACGTAATCAATACAGATGCCGAAGGCCGACTCGTCCTCGCCGACGGTCTAACCTACGCGAAACAACTCGGCGCAACGCACCTGATCAATGCCGCCACGTTGACGGGAGCCGTAGCCGTGGCCCTCGGCCAGCAGAACGCCGGAATCTTCGCGAACGACGAAGAAACCTACCAGCACTTCACCGAGGGACTGGAAACATCCGGCGAGCGTTTCTGGCGTCTCCCGCTCGACGACGAATACCGTGAGCAGATCCGCTCCGACATCGCTGACATCAAGAACACAGGCGGCCGCTATGGCGGAGCCATCACGGCCGCCATGTTCCTGAAGGAATTCGCCGAAGACACCCCCTGGATTCACCTCGACATCGCCGGCATGGCCTGGATGGACGAAACCAAACCCTGGACCGCCAAAGGTCCGACCGGAGTAGCCGTCCGCAGCATCGTCGAGTGGGTCCGCAGCTACGCTTAAGTAACGAGCATTCAGATAAAGTTTTGTCATCCTGACGCTGAGCGGGGTGAAGCGGCAGGATCTGCTTTTCACCAAGCAATAGCACGAAAAGGGGTGCCCCATCCTTTGCGGAGCAAAAGGTGGGAACCACAAATCTCAGCATAAAAAAGCGCGCCGAAAATCGGCGCGCTTTTCCGTCAAACAAGACATGCTAAGAAGCAGCCTTCAGATGCTTCCCATCGGCAATTTCTTCGATCACCTTCTTAATAAACGCCGGGAGATCATCCGGCTTCCTGCTCGTGATGAAATTCCCATCGAGCACCACTTCTCTATCCACCCAGTTTGCACCCGCATTCTTCAAGTCCGTCTTCAATGAAGGCCACGAGGTCAACGTATGACCCTTCACAACTCCAGCTTCGATGAGCGTCCAGGGCCCATGACAGATCGCCGCAACGGGTTTACCCGATTGCGCAAACTCCTTCACGAAGCTCACCGCTTTCTCATCCATGCGTAAGTGGTCAGGGTTCGCAACGCCACCGGGCAACACAAGCGCGTCATAATCACCTGGTCTGGCATTCGCTAAAGTCTTGTCGACCTTCACCGAATCGCCCCATTCCTTGAATTTCCAGCCTTTGATTTCCCCGGACTTCGGTGCAATGACTTCTGTCACCGCGCCTGCCTGTTCGAGCGCTTTCTTCGGTTCGGTAAGTTCAACCTGTTCA
>DATGAD010000026.1:0-3323 GCA_035313725.1 Alloacidobacterium sp.
AACCCCGACAGGCGGTATCAACAAGGCGCAGTTCAAAGAAGCGATCAGAGGGATCAGGGAAATTTGCTCAACTAAAGAGGATTGCCCGGAGTATCCCGCTACCGATCGCCTCTTTGTTCTGGGGCCGACGTTTTCCGGCTCCCTCTATTCTCTGAAGGGGCTCGTGCGGGACGCGGAAAGCGATCACACGGGTTTTTCGCAAGCGGTGGTCCACAGCGGGACGGCGAGCGATTTCGAGACGATCAAGTGGTTTGAAGACTCCTTTGCAGTCGCGGAAGGATCGCCACCCAGGATGATTTTCAGAACTTTTCAAGAAAGCTCCAAGTATGCACTTCTTCATTTTCTGCGGCTAACGTGTGAGGAAAAGTACCGTCCCGATGAAGTCGCGATCCTCTCCGAAGACGAAACAGCATACGGCAACGCTCCTCGGTTGCAGCCTCCCGAGAAGCAGGCCGACACCACGTCCTGTCGTCAGAGCGGCGGGACGAAGTGCCGGCCAGCGCCAGAATTCACCGGTGCGAAATGCGTTGATGAGTCAAAGGTCGTGCATCTTTATTTCCCACGCAACATTTCACAACTGCGCAGCGCGTACCAGCAGGACGTTGCGGCCCGAGGATCATCGGACAACGACACCAAGAATCCGTCGCGGACCACGCTGCAGTCAAACCTGGACGACAATGGGAGTGATGACGATACCGTTGCGCCTTACTCGCAAATCCAGACACCCCTCTCGCAAGAAGCCATCATGCTCGGAATCGGCTCCAGCCTGCAACGGCACAACATCAAGTTCGTTCTACTGGAGGCTACGAACCCGGTTGATTCGCTGTTCCTGATTCGATTTCTTCGCGCCACGAATCTGCAAGCACGGATCGTAACCATTGAAACCGACCTGCTGCTCACCCGCCAATTAGACGATCCCCTCCTGCGCGGGAGCATGCAGATCAGCTCCTACCCGCAGATCCCGATTGTGGATGACAATATGGCAATCTCTGAAGCGCTGCCGCTCAGGGTTCACAAGCACCTGGTGTTTCCGGACAATTTCTCGGCGGGCGCCTTCAACGCCCTGCTATCTTTGCTGAAATTTCAGGACCTGAATCAGCCTTCACTATTGGCTTGCGGGTTGCCGGATCATGCGGCTCAGTGCGTTGACCTGGCGGCCAGCAATTACGCCGAATATGGCTGGCCGGCCTTAGCCGGTGTGGCGCCAGACAAAAATGCCGACGGTCTGGCGCTGAATAAACTGGCTCCTCCCTTGTGGCTGACGGTCCTGGGCCGGGACGGTTATTGGCCGATTGCAATTCTCGATAGCGTCGGCACCCAATCCACCAGAGCAAGCGTCGCTTCCCCGCCGCGATTGATTCACGCCGTCGGCAGCCTCAAGATCGCATCAAATTGTTTTTCTCTCACGCCTCCGCAAGGTTGGATTCTGATCTGCTGTCTTTCCGTGGTCCTGCTAATTGCTTACGTGCTTATGCTCGCGTGCGGTTCGATCCGGTCGGCTTCCCGGTTTTTGGCGAAATTTGCGCCCGTCAGGGACGGCTGGCGCAATTTCATTTTCTTCGCCGCCGGCGGGCTCCTTTGTCTCAGCATGGTTGCTGAACTTTGGCCGTGGGTTTATTGGGGTGCAGGGTTTCGTCATGCATCTTTCGCCTGGTTCATCGCGGCTATTGGTTTATTGGGAATCCTGCTCGTTTCAGCGGAACTTTGGGTTCGAGGAGCGGCATTTCTGGGCTGGATGCTAACAGGCATCGGTTTGTCCGCCTTTGCCGGAATCTTCGTGGCAGCCGGATACTTGCGCGCGCACAGCCATCCATTTTTCAATCTCATGTTATACCGGTACGTAAATATCAGTTCGGGAACGTCGCCCATCATTCCTTTTTTGCTTTTGGTAGGGGCGGCTCTTTGGTGGATTTGGTACTGGCTTACCTGCCGCACGTTTTGGCCCAGCGAGGATTGTGGTTACGGACCACGTTTGCCAAGCCGGGCGCAAGTCGTTGACGCCGTGGATGAAGGCGATAACGCACTGATCGGAGCAGCGGCAGCAGCCGGTGTTGCCACTGCCGCAGTGGACAGCAGCGGTCCGGTCTCTCGACAATCGCTCGATGCTTTGACTTCTGACAAAAACGAAGTCCTCGTGACTCTGATTCATAAATCGACCTGGGACTTCCGCGTGATGTTCCCTCCGGGCATGGCGGTGCTGCTGTCTTTGGCAATGGTCTTTCCGCATCCCGTGCAAAGCTTTGAGGGCAAAGTATACGATTGCCTTTACTGGTTTCTGTTGACGGTCGCCTTCTTCGGACTGTTTTGGGCATTGTCCAAATTGATTGTTATTTGGCTGGAACTGCGCCCCCTGCTTCTCGCGCTCGACCGCCTGCCACTGCGGCGAGGGTTCGCGCGCATGAAAGGATTCACGTGGAGACCGCTGTGGGGCTTAGGGGGCAGCGCGTATGAAGACTTCTTTGTAAATGTATCGCGAGAACTTGACACGCTCGCGAGAGTGAGAAATTCGCAGGTTGCCGATCAAGCATTCGATCGAGAAATCAAAGCTTCCGGCGAAACCGTTAGAAAACTCTTGCAGTGGGTGTTTGAGCGACAGCGGGGGAGCGGAGTAACGGAAACGGAAGTGAACAATGACGTCATTTCCCGCCTGCGATCTGCTTATGTGCGGCTGCGCCGTGCGTGCGGCGCGAAAGACTCGATCGAATCGACTGAAGAACTCGTGGCACAGTTGGCCACGCTGCAATCGCGCCTTACAGCGGTTGCGGCCGAAGCATTGCGATACCTGCACGTGGCATGGCCCAAAGAGGTGGAAGAAATCGAGTTTGAAGGCAGGGATCTCAAAGGGAAGGAGTTGAGAAAAGAGGTCCGAAAACTGCCGCCGGCAACGCGCTATTCGGAAGACTTCCTGTGCTTGTTTTATTTCAATTTCATTTCCAGCGTTTTCGCTTGTATGCGCACGCTGGTGATGAGGATCGCCGGCATCTTTGTTTTGGCGCTGCTCTCTTTCAGCAGCTATCCATTTGAACCGCGAACGTCATTTCACACCCTGATGATTTTTCTGTTTGTTCTGGTTGCAACTGTGGTCAGTTTTGTTTTTGCGCAGATGCATAAGGACGCGACGCTCAGCCGGATCACGGACACCACTCCGGGCGATTTGGGCTTTGATTTTTGGTTGCGGCTCGCGGCGTTTGTATCCGTGCCGCTGTTTAGCCTGCTGGCGACAGCGTTTCCGGCCGTCGGCAACTTCTTGTTTTCGTGGCTGCAGCCTGCGACGCAGGCATTTAGGTAGGCGGCGTGCGGGGGCGCGGTGAGATGAGCGCGAA
>DATGAD010000027.1:0-7525 GCA_035313725.1 Alloacidobacterium sp.
AGCCGAGCGCTGAGCTGATGCTTGAATCACCAACCCGGCCATGAGTGACGCGGTAAGCAGCCAGCGCATACTCACCTCCAACTCTCTATTAGACGCCTTTCGACAACGCTATGTTCGAAAAAGTTACCGTCTGAGCATTTCAACGCAATCGACAACTATTTAGCTGGCTCCACCAACTGAGCTGCCGCCCGCATCGCTTTTTCCGTAAGAGCCTGCTTCGTGTGTAAAAGGTCTTCCCACGGATCTTCTTTGAGACGTTTCTTCCATGTATCGAAATTTGCAACGGCAAATTCAGTTGGATTCCCCTTCCGCAGCTCTTCCCAACGCAGGGGAACCGCCACCCGAACGCCTTTTCTCGCTCGTGGCGAATACGGAGCAACGGCCGTCGACCCGCGGTCGTTTCGCAGATAGTCGAGAAAGATACGCCCCTTACGCGCGGATTTGGTCATCTTGATCAGGTACCGCTCAGGACGGCTGGCCTCGAGTACCTGTGCAACATTGCGGGTAAATTCCTTCACCTCGGCCCAATCGTGCTTCGGCTGGATGGGCGCGACTACATGCAGCCCTTTTCCGCCCGTCGACTTTACGAACGAAACAAGCCCTAGTTCCTTCAAAACGTCGCGAACCTCACTCGCACTTTCAGCCAAAGTTTTCCATTCAATTGCCTCATCGGGGTCCAGATCAAAGATGATCTGGTCCGGCGTCTCCAGCGAGTCATTTCGCGAACCCCAGGGGTGGATTTCGAGCACACCCATTTGTGCAAGCCCGACCAATCCTTCCTGCGTCGAGACTGTGATGTACTCTTCCGACTCGCCGCCTTTTTTATTCGGAACCGATGCGCTGTCGATTCCCTTTGCGACTCCCTGCCCTATATGTTTTTGAAAGAAGCATGGCTTGCCGCATCCTTCGGGGCAGCGCACGATGCTCAACGGCCGTCCGGCGATATGCGGCAAAAGATGATCGGCCACTTCAAAGTAGTATTCCGCAAGCTGCTGCTTGGTTAGCTTCGACGTTTCATCCAGTATCTTGTCCGGATGGGTCAGCCGCAGATCTCCGATCGCGCCTGTTGATTTGCTCATTGTTTTCTCCGCAGGTGCGGCCGGGGATTTTTCTTTGCGAGTCCGGGAAGGCTTTGGCATGGCTACAGGCTCCTCGCGGCGAATCTCACTCGCTGCCTTATCTTCGCGCAACCCTTGAAAGGAAGCCTGTCGCACGCGATGGTCGCCGGTCCATGTGGCGAATTGCACTTCTGCCACCAGCTCAGGCTTCACCCAGATTGCATCTTTCTTCGCGTCGGCAGTCAACTCGGCAAAGGAAGCTTTATTCTGCTGCAGTTCATCTAGACGTTTTCTGAGAGTCTTTTGCGTGGCGTGCGTAAAACCTGTTCCCGTTCGTCCCGCATACATCAGCTTTCCGTCCTGGTAATAGCCAAGCAACAATGCTCCGATCCCGTTGCCTCCATCCCCGGGCAGCGCGAAGCCACCGATAACAAACTCCTGCTGATGCACGCACTTCGCTTTCAGCCATGTCTTGCTGCGTCCGGAAGTGTATTTTGAGTCGGCCAGCTTTGAGACAACGCCTTCTGCTCCCAGTTTGCAGGCATTCCTGAATGTCTCCTCTCCACGCCCTCGAATGTGCTGGCTGTAGCGCAGGATGCTGTCATCGCCCAGCTCGCCCAACAGTCCTTCAAGAATTGCCTTGCGTTTATCGAGGGCAACGCCTCGCAGGTTGTGTCCATCCAGATGCAGCAGATCAAATGCGAAGTAGGTGAGGTGAGCGAGCTTTTCTTCCTGAAAAGCAGCCTGCAGATCGGCGAAGCTCGTCTTCCCGGACTCATCCAGCACGACGACTTCGCCATCGATCAAACCACTCTTGACTGGCAGCTGTGCCGCCGTTTTCGCTATATCCGGCATGCGATGCGTCCAGTCGAGACCACCGCGTGTGTAGAGCACCGTCTTGCGCTCTCCAGGCTTCTCTTCTTCAACGTGAACCTGGATGCGGTATCCATCGAGCTTCAGTTCATGCAGCCAGTCATCGCTGTCGGGCGGTGCGGATACCTGTGTCGCCAGATGCGGCGAAATGAAGCTCGGCATCTTTTCCTCAGGAATTCCGTCAAGCGCACTGGATCGATCGGGCGCGGCGGCTTGCTTCTCAGCCCTTTCCTTGCGGAACTGTAGCCTTCTTTGGGCCAGGCGCGAGAGATTGCGCTTCTTCGATTCCTTCGATTGCCAGACGTGGTCTTCCTGCGCGCCAATTGCTTCCATATCCCGGCCCGTCACAACGCTATCCGGCGCGCTTTCGGTAATCGGCTCCTCGTCTGCAATGCGTTCGTACTCATCGTGTTCTTTGATCAGCAGCCAGTTTGGCTTCGCTTCGCGCGCCGCTCGGCCACCCATACGAACCAGCGTCCATTTCCCTTTCAGCTTTTGGCCGTACAGCACAAACTTCAATCGTCCCGTCTTGAATCCTTCTTCCGCGTCTTCCTGCGGCTCCCATGTGCCCTGATCCCAAACCATCACCGTTCCGCCGCCGTATTGACCTTTAGGAATGGTGCCTTCAAAGCCGCCATATTCCATCGGATGGTCTTCCACCTGCACCGCAAGCCGCTTGTCGCCCGGGTAGTAGCTGGGCCCTTTGGCAACTGCCCAGCTCTTCAATACGCCTTGCCATCCAAGGCGAAAGTCATAGTGCAGGCGCGTCGCTGCATGCTTCTGAATCACAAACGGTAACTCGCCGCCGCTTCCCTTTTGCGTACTGCCGCTCGGTTCGGCGGTCATCGAGAAGTCGCGCATGGCGCGGTATCGCGCCAGTTGCTCGTCGACTGCTTCGGAGGGAGTGAATTGCGATGTTTTCTTACGGGCCATAGTTCTAAAGATTCCTGTTTTTCGCTGAGGGCTGCCAGCTTGCCATACGGCACCCCACCATTGTCTACTCATGTGGCTGTCATTTTCGAGAGAACCGATGCCCTATATCCTTTCGCTTGACCAGGGAACCACCAGTTCGCGCGCGATACTTTTTGGCCAGAATGGCGAGATCGTCGCCTCCTCACAAAAGGAGTTTCAGCAGATTTATCCCAACTCCGGATGGGTCGAGCATGACCCCTACGACATTCTCACCTCGCAACTCAGCTCGGCGATTGATGCGCTCGCACGAGCTGGGGCTCGTCCGCGAGACATTTCAGCGCTCGGCATTACAAACCAGCGCGAAACCGTGATCGTGTGGGACCGCGAGACGAACAAGCCCATTTACAACGCGATTGTATGGCAGGACCGCCGCACAGCAGCCGCCTGTCAGGCAATGGTCAAGGACGGGATGGAAGACATGGTCCGCAGCAGGACGGGACTGCTCATCGACCCATATTTTTCTGCCAGCAAGATCGCGTGGATTCTGGAGAATGTAACTGGCGCGCGTGAGAAGGCCGAGGCAGGCAAACTGGCATTCGGCACCGTCGATAGCTGGCTGATCTGGAACCTGACCAGCGGCCAAAAACATATCACTGACTACACGAACGCATCCCGCACCATGCTATTCAATGTGGTCGAAGGCAAATGGGACGAAGAGCTGCTGCGCCTCTTCAAGATTCCGCAGCAGATGATGCCCGAGGTTGTATGGTCGAGCGGCGAGGTTGGACAGGTAACGACTACCCTCGGTTTGGGCTCCATTCCCATTGCCGGTATCGCCGGGGATCAACAAGGCGCCCTCTTCGGTCAACTGTGCCTCAATCCCGGCGATGCAAAAAACACCTACGGCACTGGGTGTTTCCTTCTTCAAAATATCGGCGAGACATTCGTCTCGTCCAAACACAGACTCATTACAACCCTGATATGCAGCCTCAACCGTCGCCTTGAATATGCTTTTGAGGGCAGCATTTTCATCGGCGGCGCAGTCGTCCAATGGCTGCGCGATAATCTGAAACTGATTCGCGCATCTTCTGACGTCGAGGCGCTTGCGCAAACAGTAAAAGACTCGGACGGCGTCGTTCTGGTGCCCGCTTTCGTCGGCCTGGGCGCCCCGCATTGGGACGCGCACGCCAGCGGCCTGCTCATCGGGCTGCGCCGCAGCACGCAACCCGGACACATTGCGCACGCGGCGCTTGAAAGCATCGCTTTTCAGGTCGCTGATGTGATCGACGCAATGAATTCAGAGTCCGACAACAAATTCTGCGAGTTGCGCGTCGATGGCGGAGCCGCAGTGAACGACATGCTCATGCAGTTTCAGTCTGACCTGCTTGGAATCCCGGTCGTGCGCCCCGCAGTAACGGAAACCACAGCATTGGGTGCCGCTTATCTCGCGGGTCTCGCTGTCGGTTTCTGGGAGAGCCCGAAACATATCTGGTCGCAGCGAAAGAACGATACACGCTTTGAACCAAACGTTGACCAAAACAAAATAACCGCGATGCGCGAGCGCTGGCACAATGCAGTGGAACGCTCCAAACATTGGACACAGGATGGAAGTCTATGAATCGTGAACAGATGATGGTGCGAATCGAGCACCATACTACGCCTTGGGATATCGTCGTCATCGGCGGCGGAGCCACAGGCATGGGAGTTGCCGTCGATGCAGCGAGTCGCGGCTTCGATGTGCTGCTGCTTGAAGCAAAAGACTTCGGCAAAGGAACATCCAGCCGTAGCACCAAGCTGGTCCACGGAGGCGTTCGTTATCTCGAACAAGGGAATGTCTCTCTGGTGATGGAAGCGCTCAAGGAACGTGGTCTGCTGCGCCAGAATGCTCCGCACCTGGTCCACGACCTCGCGTTTGTTGTCCCAAATTATTCATGGTGGGAAGCGCCCTTCTATGGCATCGGGCTAAAACTCTACGACATGCTTGCAGGCAAATACGGCTTCGGCACGTCACGGGTTCTTACCTATGACGAGACTCTGGAGCGCCTGCCCACACTGCAAACTGAAGGCTTGCGCGGCGGCGTCATTTACTTCGACGGTCAGTTTGACGATTCCCGCCTTCTCATCCATCTCGCAGCGACTGCTGTCGATCATGGCGCGGCGATTGCGAACTACATGCCGGTCACCGGCCTTCTGAAAGATGAAGAGGGCTACATCAACGGCGTGGTAGCTCGCGATGATGAAAGCGGCAACGAGCACAGTATCCAGGCGCGTGTCGTGGTCAATGCTACCGGCATGTTTACTGACAGCATCCGTCATATGGCCGATCCTGAGACTGTAAACATGGTTGAACCCAGCCAGGGCATCCATCTGGTTTTCGAGCAATCGTTCCTCGAAGGCGACACGGCCGTTATGGTGCCGCATACGAGCGATGGCCGGGTGATGTTCGCCATTCCCTGGCATGGACATACACTCGTCGGCACAACCGATACACCGATCGAAGAGCCATCCTACGAGCCACGCCCTTTTGAACAGGAGATCCAGTTCATTCTGGACACGGCAGCGCTCTACTTAAGCCGTCCTCCGAAGCGGAGCGATGTGCTCAGCGTCTACGTCGGAATTCGTCCGCTGGTAAAGTCCGGCGGCCCTGCATCGAAAACTTCGGCGCTCTCCCGTGATCACACTATCCATGTCGACAATTCAGGCTTGCTCACGATCACAGGCGGCAAATGGACCACCTATCGGCACATGGCTGAAGATTGTGTCGATCATGCGATTACTCTTGGAAGATTGCGTGAAGAGCCATGCGTGACCAAGACTCTCAAGATTCACGGCTATCACAAACACTCTGAGGATCTGGGCGATCTCTGGGTCTATGGCGCAGATGCGGATGCTATCCGGGATATCGCCGCACGCGATCCTAAGCTGGCCACGCCGTTGCATCCTGACCTTCCTTACATTGGCGCGGAAGTAGTCTGGGCGACGCGGCAAGAGATGGCGCGTACCGTGGAAGATGCGCTCGCACGCCGGACACGCGCGTTGTTCCTGAACTCTCACGCTGCGAGTGAAATGGCGCCGACCGCAGCGCGCATCATGGCCGAAGAACTGCATTATGGAGAGGACTGGATAGAGCGGCAGGTGGCCGAATTCAAAACACTCGCAAGCCAATACAGTTTGCGATGACTGATGTTCTGCGCGCATGCTACATTGCTTGCACTTGAAAACTCCCAAGCTAAACGGGTGAACAAAATCGAATGAGGTCGCCATTCTTTGGTGAATTTATGGGCACGCTGGTGCTCATTCTGCTCGGCAACGGCGTGGTTGCCGGCGTGCTTTTGAAGCGTTCTAAAGCAGAAAACAGTGGATGGATGGTGATCGCAACAGGCTGGGCATTTGCCGTGCTCTGCGGAATTTTCACTGCTGTTCTTTGTGGCAGCCAGGATGCTCATCTCAACCCAGCCATCACACTCGCCATGGCGGCACAGTCCCATGATTTCAGTAAACTCGCGACATACATACCTGCTCAAATGCTGGGCGCCTTTGTTGGTGCAACTCTCGTATGGCTGCACTACTTCCCCCACTGGAAAATCACAGAGGATCAGGAGGCCAAGCGTGCAACATTCTGCACTGCTCCTGCAATCCGGAATCCAATAGCTAATTTTCTTTCGGAGGTCATCGGCACAGCAGTGCTTGTATTGGTTGTAGGCGCGATGACTTCAAAGCTAGTACTGTCTACGGGCGCTGCGGCTGGATTCTCACCGTACCTCGTCGGCTGCCTTATCTGGTCTATCGGTCTTTCTCTCGGCGGGACTACAGGTTATGCGATCAATCCTGCGCGCGATCTGGGTCCGCGCATCGCGCATGCCATTCTTCCCATTGCCGGCAAAGGCAATAACGATTGGGGCTACGCGTATATCCCAGTCCTGGGTCCATGCGCCGGCGGAATTCTTGCAGGGCTGCTACTCCGCGCTCTGGGCGCTTAGAAGTGATGCAGTTTCTCTTCGACGGGCGCTTCCACTGGACGATGCGCTTCGCGCTCCAGCGACCGGCTTACCAAGTCGCGTGAGCCCAGCCCTACCGCTAGGGCCAACGCCAGGACAATGCCACCGAAGAGAATCCCGAATGCGAGATCGACAATCCCGCCGCCAATCGCAAGATGATCGAGCACCATCGCTGCCGTAAGCACAAACACCAGCCAGCGCACTCCCGTCGCCAGCAACCTGGCATAGTGCAGATTCAGATTGACTGCGCTGATAAGCACGCTCCGCGAGAGAAACCGTCCAATAACCGTGCCAAAAAACAAAAGAATAGCGGCGCCAATCACGCGAGGAACGTAAGCAAAGACATATGCGGAAATTCCCGATTCCGCCGACGCCGCCTCGAAGGTAGAAACACCGACAAGCACACCGATGGTCACGAACGACCAGAAAACGATTCTCGTCACTAAGATTGTGGGCGTGTGCAAAGGGGTCCATTCGGTCAGTGTGCTCGTGCCGGAACTGGTCCGCTCATCGAATTTCACGGCCATCAATACCCATCGAACGAGCATCGCCGCCAGCCATGCAATCAAGAGGAAGATGATCAATACGAGCACAAACGCAAGAATCCCCGGCAACAGGGTCGCAATCTTCGTGAAGACACGGCCCATGGACTCGCGCAATGATTCTTCAATCTGCTGCCACATC
>DATGAD010000028.1:0-5704 GCA_035313725.1 Alloacidobacterium sp.
AGGGTTGGGAAGGTCACTTGTACTACAGGCTGCGCAGCGATTCTCAATTCCGACTGCCTCACGGTCAATGGAAGGATCTGCGCTTTCACGCCGAGCGGCGCGAGACGATCGACAAACTGCCAGTGCTCGTCACGCGAAACCGGTCCGGAAACCAGCAGCGTTCCACCATTATCGACATACGTTAGCAACTGCTGCCAGGCCGCATCGGTCAAGGCCTGCGGCGCAGGCAGAATCACCAGCTTCGGCTGGCCCAACTCAGACAGGCGGCTCTCCGCCAGCATGCGCATCGGCGTGTGATCGTAGTAGCAAAGCGCTCGCAGCGCACGCTTCTGCGTATCAATCGCCAGCGGATTCATATTGCTGTACTGCATCACGTTCGACGTCACCATCGTCACCGCAGGAGCCTGAATGCGGGTAAAACTCGCCGGACTCTTCGCGACAAACGCGGCAAATGCGCTCAGCACTTCCGCTTCCGGCTTCTCTGTACCATCCGGGCGAACAGCGCCAATGGGAATCTCGTTGTCGTTCGACATGTAACTGTTCACGTCCCAGACCCACTCCAGCGCGCCCGCCCCCTGCGCGAAAGACATCGCAATCTTCCGTTCGAGCTGCCAGCCTTCTTCCTGCGCCGAGAAGCGGAGATGGTCGTCCTGCCACAAACGCCGCTGCTCACCTGTCTCCTGAATCAGCATCGGCTTGCCGGGAAACTTAGCCGCCAGCGAAGCCCACAGCGATCCGTCGAAGTCCCACCAGGTATGGTCCGCAGTAAAGTCGATGAGCTGCGAATAGAACGCTGGCGACAGCCGGGAAGCCACGCCGTACTCCTCCTGTCCGACAGTGATGAGTTGCTGCGAGCCGGTGGAACGGATGACATCCTTGGTCCGGTTCACCCAGTCCGCAAACGTATCCTGCGTGAACAGATAGTAGTCATACACCTTCAGAGGATTGAAGCCCGACCGCACCGAATCGAAGCCCCATGCGCCAGCCTTCGGCAACGCAAACGGATCCTGCGCTGCAACCTCCGGCGAATTGGTCGAAGGCTGTAGTTGCAGATCGCGCCCGATGCCGAAGGACGGCTCCGCCCACGCATGCAGCAGCTTCGCCTGATCGGGATACTTCGCCAACAGCCACTTGCGCCAGGCCTGCTGCTCGAAGGGATCGCCAATCGGCAGCTCCTTCCAGAGATTGCCATTCGCACTCGGCTCGTTGATCAAGTCCCACGCCATGAACGGCACATCATGAAAACGCTTCGCCAACGAGTTCACATACAACGCCTGCGCGCGCCACGCTACCGGATCAAGGTACGGATTTACCCCGCCAAGATTCTCCGGCAGAAAGGCAAACAGGTTGAATTGAACAGGAAGATTGTTATGCCGCGCACACATCAGAAACGCTTCAATCGTCCGCAGCGCATCTTCGCTCACCTCGCCATTCGGAGCAATCTCCGGATCCCAGGCGCTCCACAATCCGCTGCGGATCATGTTCAGGCCATCGCCGCGAATCTGCGCCATGTCCTGGTTCCAAACATAGGCGTTGGGCCGCATCAGATAAAGCCGCTGCACATCGCTCGACATGTAAGTCGTGCCGACGACCGGCAAAGGCTTGCCGTCCAACTCGAAGTAGTCGCTGCCAACCGTGAGCTTCGGCCCGGACAGGAGGTACTTCCAATCCCGCATCCAGAAGCCGCTGCGATAGGTTCTTAGTGGTTTGCCATCCCGCATCAGCGTCGCTTCAATCGTGTGAAATCCATTGCCACTCGCCGCGTCAGCGGTCAGCGTAATCGGCTGCGATGCAGCTGACGCAACGGTCAACTCGACTGGCTGTCCGCCTTGCTCGGAAGTCACGCGAATCTTCAACTGATCGCTTGTGGGCTCAGTTGCCAGAGGGTTCGCCTGCTCATAACGCAGTTCCAAGGCCTCTCCCGGCAGAAAGAGCGGTACGCGCGGACGCAGTGTGAACCGATCAGCCTGTCGTGTTGCAAGTTCTGCAAGCGTCGAAAGCATCTTCGTATTCGAAAAGAAGTCAGCATCCGGCTCACAGGCGACAAAGATCCAGCGGCCGCCAACAAAACGGTACGAGTTGTGATCAATCTCAAAGATGGGAGCTGCTAATTTGTGGCCGTTCTTCGACCCCCAAGCCAGCGTCGTGAGGTCTGAGTCTTCATCGCCCGTCGAACCATCGCGGTTGTACTTCGGAATCACCGAAAGACGGAGCACAGGGCTGAATGCCCGCTTCCAGTGAAAAGCCGTAACCTCGGGCTGCACATCATGGTTCGGCTCAAAGGTCAGGGAGTCCGAGGCGGGCGTCTCCTGATAATCATGAATCAGCAATTCCAGCGACGCGGCAACAGTCGGTCCGCGTAGCTGCCAGCCCGATCCGGCCGCATACGCAGGGCGCGTGAACGGCTTGCCGCCAAGAGCCAATAGATTTCCGCCGCGATCCAGATACCGCAGAATTGCCGGCCACGCCGCCTCAGGATACGCAGATCCATACGGCATGACCAGCAGGTTCGTCTCAGATTCTTCCAATGCCGAAGCAAGCTGCTGTGCCGTTGCGAACTCGGCAGTTGCGAAAGCGGCATGTAGCGCGCCTTCGGTGATAGCTGGAGAATCCGCCGAAGGAAAGCCGGGTTCAAGGAAAACGACTGTGCGGGAAGCCGCGTGGGCGCAGAAAACCCCTACGAAGCAGAAAAGGAAAACACGAAGAAATCGAGTCATGATTGGATATCGTTTGAATGATAACGATATTCCATCCGCTCACAAAAGCGGAAATGACAGTCGCGACGGGCTCAGTCTATGGTTTTGATTGGGTGTCAGCAGACGCAGCTTGAGCGTTAGCCTGTTTCATCTTTTTATTGCGGTAGTGCCGTACGACGTCGGGCCAAAATTCGGCCAGTTGTGCGCCGATTGCTCCTTCTGCTGTCACCGTCAAAGCATTGCCGAAAACGAGTTCGGGGCCGCGGTCCTCTTTGGGGTAGTAGAGATTGGAGATCGAGCCACCAACTATATTTCCCATAACATTCGCATAGTTCGGCCCCCATGTCCCATTGTCGCGTCGACACCAGACGGTCGAGAGGGCGGCGTGGAGCATACGGCTACCGGCGCTTCCTGTTCCCTTGCGGAAATATCTCGGGTCTTCGTGCCACCACGAGGTAAGGATGGCGTTGCCCCACAAATTGCCATCAAATGCGTCCGCGTACGCAGCGCCATAACGTTTGAAGTATCCTGAAGCACCCTGCCCATATCCGGGATTACTGTCGTTAGCCTGGCCATAGCCAGCTACAAAACCAGCAACAAAGAAGGCATAAGGATCCGTCGTGCTTTTCCAGAAGAGATGGAATTTTTGCTTCGGGCTCAAGGGCGGAGCTTGCGCATTGTCCATCATGTTGAAATCGGGCACGATGCCGAGAATGCGCTGGTGCTCTTCCCGCTTCAAGTCTTCTGCTGCCTGGTCGCGTTGGGACTTTGGCTGAACGGTGACCGGAGGATCAACAGGGACCTGAGGGTCTGCGGGCGCTGGCTGCTGTTGCGATTGGCTCGCGGCCAGGGGGGCATCCGGAATGTTATTCAGATTAAGAGCTGAGGAATGATCTTCCTGAGCTCCCAACATCGGGGCAGCAAACAACACAGTGAGAAATGCCGCGAACACAATGCGACGTGGAATCATCAAAAAATACATCTTGTTTGTCAGTTCTTCATTCAGTTCTGCAACCCGCAAAATCAGGCGCTGTCGTCCGTAGAGACGGAATTTCCATTGCGTAAGTCGCTCAAAATGCCGGATTTGTTTTTAATGGTCGAGAAAATATCCGCGCGATGGGCTTTATGAAATGTGCAGAAAATTCAGATAGTCTCGATAAGTTCTTTTATTTTGCGTTCTTTCGCAGGCTGTCTACTACTATTCTACTAGGAAAACCGCAGATCGAAGTATTTCAGTCTGCCGACAGCTCACGCCAGCTCCAATTCAATGCGTTTTGCAGCAGCATCGAGCCGCGTGATTCGAAAACTGCGAATCTGTCCCGCCTGAAGTGCTTCCGGCTTAGAAACGGTTGCAGCGGCACCGGTCTTCCAGCGCGCCTTTAACATTGAACTGAGCGATGCCAGATCCGCTTTGCCTTCGGCCTGCGATGCTTCGGTACTGGGCGCCGCGGTCGCCAACCGGCAGTACCCGTGAATTCCTTCGCCCAACTCCACGCGGATCGGCTCACCTGAATCAGACCTGGGAGTTTCGACAGTCCTTCCTGAGACCAAATCGCCCACCTTATGTTCAGCCATGTACTCATCCAGGCTCGTAGGGATCAGCTGTTTCATGCTGAGGCGAATCTGCCTCTTTTCGACGTCAACCCCGAGTACCAGAGCTTTTACATTTTCACCCTTCCGCAGCACATCCTGTGGATGATTTACGTGCTTGTCCACGCTGATTTCGCTGACGTGCACCATGCCTTCAACGCCTTCAGCTACCTGAACAAACGCTCCAAATTTCGTAAAGCTGGTAACCGGCCCTTCTACCTGCGAGCCTGCGGGGAACTGCCGCGCAGCATTAGCCCAGGGATCGCCCAGCGCCTGCTTCAGTCCCAGGGAAATGCGACGCTCACCGGCATTGATGCCCAGAATCACCGCGTCCACCACATCGCCCTGTTTCAGAATGTCACCGGGCTTGCGCACCTTCTTCGCCCACGACATTTCGGAAAGATGGATCAGACCCTCAATCCCGGGCTCCAGTTCCACAAATGCGCCAAAGTCAGCCAAACGCGTCACTGTGCCGCGCACGCGTTCCCCAGTCCTGAACTTTTCCGCAGCGTCATCCCAGGGATGCTTTTGCAACTGCTTCATCCCCAGCGAAATTCGCCGCTTCTCGGAGTCTATTTTGAGAACCTTTACCTCAACCTGTTGTCCCTCAGAGAGAACATCCGCGGGCTTTGCAATACGATTCCACGCGATGTCACTTATGTGCAGGAGACCATCCACGCCGCCCACGTCGACAAATGCGCCGTACTCGGTCAGGCTGCGCACTGTGCCCTGCACCACATCGCCTTCGCGCACCTGTGCATAGCGTTGGTCTCGCACTGTTTGTTCTTGCTCTTCGATCACGACACGCCGGTCGACGACTACGTCTTCATCCGCTACATCCAGCTTGATGATGCGGCAGACAATCTCCTGCCCGACGAGCTTTTCCATCTCTGCCGCGTCGCGTACGCCGCTGCGCGATGCAGGCATAAACGCCCGGACTCCGACATCGACTGACAGGCCGCCTTTGATCGCGCCGGTTACGGTTCCGGTGATCGCTGATTTTTCTTCAAAGGCGCGTTCCAGTGAGGACCAGTCTTTAGGCTGGGCGATTTTGAAAAGAGAAAGCTCGTAATAACCTTCCTGGTTGCGGCCTTTGACGGAAACCGGTAGCTTGTCACCCGCCTTCGGCAGTTCGGCCTCGCGGAATAGCGCTACCGGCAGCACTCCCTCGATCTTTAGTCCTATATCCAGATAAACGAACTCAGGAGAGACGGTAATGACGGTGCCTTCCCGCTGTTTCGAGCCATCTTCAGTCTTGTGAGCATGGCTTTGCTCGAATTGAGAGAGGAGTTCGCCGAACGACTCGTTGTTTTCGACAGGGATATCAGGAGTGGAGTTGGATTCCGGAAGATTTGAATTGGACATGGCTGCCTGTAATTCATTCTGGCACAGGACGCACCAGGAGAAAAACAGCAGCG
>DATGAD010000029.1:0-2002 GCA_035313725.1 Alloacidobacterium sp.
GTGATTCCTTTGGCATCTCTGGTTCCGAGCAGCGCATCGTTCAACCTGTTCACAAGAGCGCGACTGCCGATGAACGGCGCGCCAAAACGAGTCCCTTCTTCATCCGAAAAGCCGATAACTTCGATGCAATAAGGCAACCTGCGGCCACCGAGAGCATCAACCAGAGCCAGCCCCATAAGCACGCCGAGAACTCCATCGTAGGCGCCCGCATTGGGCACCGTATCGAGATGGGAGCCAATCAGCAAACGCGCGGCATACTCACCAGAGTCCGATGGATAGACTGCACGAAGATTGCCGGCGCGATCTACGTTAACGGTCATGCCCGCGGCTTCAAACCACGGACGTATCCGCTGATGAACTTCCTCCATAGCAGGCGAAATAAACGTTCGCAGTATCTCGCCAGGCTTATCCGTACACTCTGCCACCGCCGCGCAGCGCGCAAGCAGCGTCACCGCTCCGTCCCGCGCAATCGCAGCCCAATTGCTCTCCGCAACCACAACAGTGCTCAATTCCCTCTCCGCACAGCTGCCTCAATGGAACCGTGCGGCTCATCGGTAGGCACAAAAATATGATTGGGATTGTCTTGCCCGAAAGCAGAAAGATCTACAAGATTACAATGCTTGTTCGGCATTTGAAGGCGAATCTCAGTAATCTCCGGAACGGCCTCCAGAGCGGCCTTCCCCATGGCAAACAATGTTTGCTGAACCGACAGACTATCGTGTTGGGCAAACGTCAACAGCAGCGCATCAGTGATGCATGCCCGCGCATCCGCATACTTCACTTCAGACATCGCATATTTCCATTCAGCAGTCACCAGAGTTCCCAGCAGGCGATCGTGCGTCTCCTTCAGCGTGGTCAACCTGTCCTTAATGTACCCTGCAAACCCTGACTTCGCAGTCTTCAGAATCGCCATGTTGGTGAAGCCCGAAGATACGGAAGGCATTCCGCCGCGAGAATATGTAACACTTACAGTATCAATTGCCGGGCCGGACTGAATAAACGCAGTCCCATGCTGCTGTCCGCCGGCTTCGATGTGCTTCCACAAGGTCGCACGAATGCTTGCTCCGGCCTCATCCACCTGCGGCTGACTGCTGATAAAGTGTGTTACCAGCTCGCTGGCAAACTCTTCAATCGTCGCTGCCTTCGAAACGCGAGCCAGCGAGTAGACAGTATTTTTCATCGTGTCCGTAGGCAGGATGAAGCTGTTATCACCATCGTCGAAGCAGCTTTTAAAATCACCCTTGAGCCACACTTCAACATTCCATTCAAAAACCTCATGGCGGTCGCCGTCCTTCTCGACCTTCATCACGCGGACGCGCGATTTGCCGTATTGATTTTCACCTAGAGTGATCATCCGATTGATTCCCTCAGCTTCCGCGATAAGTCGAGTAACCATGCGGCGTAATCAGGAGCGGCACATGATAATGTTCCGCAGTGTCGCGTACTCGAAAGGCAATATCCACAAATGGATGGAAGCTCTCGACCCCCTTGCCGCGAAAATAAGCACTCGTTCCAAAACGCAGCCGGTAGAACCCGCTCTGCAAAACTTCGTCATCCGTCAAAAGGCTGGAAATACGGCCATCCTGGTCTGTCCTGCGCGCGGCAATCACGCGCCATGCACCCTGCTCGTGCCGATGCAGCCGCACGGCAACTCCCTCGGCTGGGCGCCCGCGTGTCAGATCCAGAACGTGCGTCGAAATTCCCTTCTTCTCATACATGATTCAGCCATTTTCGCAGACGAAGCTGGGTAATTTGCCGCTGCTGCTCAACAGCCTCCAGCAATTCTCTTCCTGGATCGTTCTGAAGGCGGCACTCCAGGATCGTCAGCATTTCCGCTGCCGGCTTCCCCGTGGCGCACACAAGAAAGATGCGTCCGAAGCGCTCTTCATAAAGCTGGTTGCCGCGCTCCAGCGCAGCGCGAATCTCCGTATCCGATCGTCCTACCCCACTCTGCTCGTCATGCGACCACGCAGCCGATCGTTGCGTTGCAGCCTCAACTGCG
>DATGAD010000030.1:0-3896 GCA_035313725.1 Alloacidobacterium sp.
ATTCCACCGCCCACGGTGAAAGGAATAAAAAGCTGCTCTGCCGTTCGTTTTACCGCATCGATGAGCGTTCCCCGGCCTTCGTGCGTTGCCGTGATGTCGAGCAGAACGATTTCATCTGTGCCGGCTTCTGCATGACGGCGCGCTAACTCTGCGGGGTCGCCCGCATCGATAATATCCACAAACTGCACACCCTTTACCACGCGGCCCGCATTTACATCGAGACAGGCGATGATGCGTTTTGTGAGGCTCATGGAAGCCTCACGAAATTCTCGAGAATTTGCAGGCCGACGGCTCCGGATTTCTCGGGATGGAATTGGACGCCCATGATATTGTCGCGTTCTACAGCCGCGGTGAAAGGCAAACCATATTCTGTAACCGCAACTGTTCCATTTACTATCGGAGCGCGATAGGAATGCGTGAAAAAAACGAATGCGCCGCTCGAAATCCCCTGCAGGAGGCGTGATTCGCTGACCTGAATGGAGTTCCATCCGACATGCGGCACTTTGATTCCCTCAGCGAACCGTTCACACCGGCCGGCGAACGCGTTCAAGCCCGCTGTGTGAGGCGCTTCTGTACTGCCTGCAAAGAGCCACTGTAGCCCTACGCAGATGCCGAGGAATGGAATCCCCGCGCCCACACGTTCTTCAATGGCCGGCCTTAGGCCGCGTTCTTCGAGAAAGGTAGTCGCAGAAAAATGCCCCACACCCGGAAGCACGAGTTTGTCGGCGCGCATGACAACATCCGGGTCGGATGTAGCGACGGCTTCCGCGCCCACTGCGCGAACCGCTTTCATCACCGAGGTGAGATTGCCAGCTTTATAGTCAATGACTGCAATCACAGCAGCCCCTTTGTGCTGGGAAGCATGTCACCCAATTGATCATCGCGCATGCAGGCAAAACGCAGCGCACGAGCGAATGCCTTGAATAGAGCTTCCACTTTGTGATGGTTCGATCGGCCGTACATCGTCTTCAGATGGACATTGGCGCGAGCGCCTCTGGCAAAGCCCTCGAAGAAATCTTCAACAAGCTCCGACTGCAGATCGCCGACGAGCCGCGTCTTCACTTTTGTGTCGATCACCGACGAGACGCGCCCGCTCAGGTCGATAGCAGCGATTCCCAGCGTCTCGTCCATTGGCATTAGAAAATACCCGGCTCGCATGATGCCCTTCTTATCGCCGAGGGCGCGGTCGAAGGCCTCGCCGAGCGCAATGCCTACGTCCTCGACTGTGTGGTGCTGGTCCACGTCCAGATCACCGTTGCATGTGAGATCGAGATCGAAAGCCCCGTGGCGCGTAAACAATTCCAGCATGTGATCGAGAAAGCGAATGCCTGTGCTGATGTTGTATCGCCCTGCGCCTTCGATGGTGAGCTTCAGAGCGATCTGCGTCTCAGCTGTCTTCCGGTCGATTTCCGCTGTTCGCCTGCGGTCCGCGCTCTTTGACTGCTTATCTTTTTTCATTTGAAAGCCACCCAATCTCTGCCAGGGATTCTTCAAGCGCCTGAATGCCGATTGCCGTGTGCTCCAGCGTGCCGATGGTAATGCGCACGCAGCCGTTGCAGCCGGGATCGCTGGAGCGATCACGGACCAACACGTTGCGCCGGTGCATGGCAGCAGTGAACTCCTTGTGCATGGCCCCGATCTTCGTCAGAATGAAATTCGCTTCTGACGGCCAGTATGTGACACCCAGGCGCTGCAGCGCAGCGGCGAAGCGATCACGGCCCTCCAAAACCTCTTCGACATACCACTTCAAGTATGCATCGTCTTCGATGGCCGCAGGCAGGCAGGCCAGAGCGATGCCATTCACACTGTAGGGCGAGATCATGCGCCGCATCCAGCGCGTCTGCGATTCGTGCGCAGCCAGTACGCCCAAGCGGAGCCCGGCCAGGCCGTATGCCTTTGAAAACGTGCGGGCGACAACCAGGTTGGGCGCGCGGTCGATCAGATCGAGAACAGTCTGGCCGTAGAACTGGTAATAGGCTTCATCGACCAGAACTATCGCATGAGGCGCCCTTTCGATTACCTTCATCATCCAGTCGCGTGGTACGGCTCGCCCCGTCGGGCTATTTGGATTGGCGATGGCAATCAATTTAGTCGCGGGCGTGATCTTCTTCAGCAGAGGTTCCAACGGGAATTCGAAGTCTTCGGTGGCCTGCACAGAAACGACCTTTGCTTCTGTAGACGAGCCGTACACCTCGTACATGGAATAGGTCGGCACAGGCAGCAAAAATTCATCTCCGGCGTCGAGAAATGTCTGGCAGAGAACGTGGATTGCTTCGTCGACGCCATTGGTCAGCAGAACCTGCGAAGCATTCACCCCAAGATGCGAGGCCACTAGTTGCTCAACCCGTTCACGTTCCGGATATCTCGTGAGGTCAGCGCGTGAGACGCGTCCGAGCACTTCAAGCACCTTTGGAGAGCAGGCGAAGGTGTTTTCGTTGAAGTCAAGCCGTACGCCGTCGCGTGATCCCAGCGGGGGATGATATTCCTTCGTGCGCAGAACCGCCCTTCGGGGATTGGGGTACTCAGCCATTCACGCCTCGCACGCGAATCGCGTTCGCATGCCCTGCCAGGCCCTCGGCTTCGGCAAGCGCAATCGCGGCGGGGCCGAGCCGCTCGATCCCTTCCTGTTGATATTTCTGAACGGTGATGAGCTTCAGGAAGTCCATTACACTCAGGCCTCCACGTATCTTGGCGAAGCCGCTAGTAGGCAGCGTGTGGTTGGGCCCGGAGATATAGTCGCCCATTGGCTGTGCGGAGTAGTTCCCGACAAAGACAGAGCCTGCGTCTGTCACCCATTCAACATCGCTCTCTTCGTCAACAGTCAGGTGCTCGGGAGCAAGGCGATTTGTGAGATCGCGCGCTTCAGTAACTGAGTTGGTTACGAATATGACTCCATTGCTCTGCGTCGATGTTCTGGCGATGGGATTATCTGCCGCAAGGCGTTTAACCTCGACGTTTACGCTGTCTGCCAGTGCACTGTTTGTCGTGATGAAAACCGCGACAGCGTCAGGGTCGTGCTCGGCCTGCGCTACCAGGTCGGCGGCGATATTCACGGGATCGCCTGTTTCGCTGGTGACAACAATTTCGGTCGGCCCCGCAAGCATGTCGATGGCGGAATCAAACGAAACCAGTTTCTTGGCTGCGGTTACGTAGGCATTGCCCGGGCCAACGATCTTGTCGACTTTCGCGATGCTCTCGGTGCCATAGGCCACTGCGGCAATTGCCTGAGCGCCACCAATGCGATAGAACTCAGTGACTCCGAGGAAGCCAGCCACGGCAAGGGTTTCGCGTGCAGGTCTAGGCGAAACGGCCACGATTCTCCGAACACCAGCGACCTGCGCGGGGATCACCGTCATCAGCATGGTGGACGGCAGCGGGTAGCGGCCGCTTGGGACATAACAACCCACAGCTTCCAATGGACGGACCTGTTGGCCGACTGTCAGGCCAGGCACCTGTTGAAAGGCCCAGCTTTTGGGCACCTGTCTCTGCGCGAAGCGGCGGATATTCTTCGCCGCGGTTTGAATTGCGGTACGAAAAGCAGGCGTGGCATCGCGCCATGCCTGCCTGGTTTCATCTTCAGAAATACGTAACGGTGTTTGTTGCGTAATGCCGTCAAAGCGCGCAGCATAACGCCGTAGAGCAGTGTCGCCACCTTTTCGCACGGAATTGATGATGCGTCGCGCTACGGGCACCGCATGTTCATCCACGGTTGTGCGACGATTTTCGAGCTGTGCTATCAGTGCCCGTGCCCGCTTCGCATCGCGCCCCGTTGTGCGCAGAACCTTCATCTACAGGACCACCTTGCTGAGCGGATATTCGACGATGCCGGTAGCGTTCGCCGCTTTGAGTTTCGGAATCACGTCGCGAACAACGGATTCCTCGAGGATCGTATTGAC
>DATGAD010000031.1:0-2923 GCA_035313725.1 Alloacidobacterium sp.
CTGCGGCTGCTGCGTATAGCTGGTTACCGTTGCGTCCGCATATTGGTAGCCGCCAATGATGGAGGCCCAGGAAAAAGGATGCGCTTCGTAGTCAATGGAAACACCGCGGCTTTCTATCTGGCCAAGATTTTCACGCATCAGCAATGTGGAAGTAGGCGTTGTGAGCAGCGTGAGCGCAGTGATGGGTCGATTCACGCGCGTCCAGAAGTAGCTCATCCGCACCATCGACTGCCAGCGTGGAATGTTCGCTTGAAATCCAGTCTCCCATCCGGTTGCGCGCTCTGAGCGGAGATTGGGGTTCGGCAGCGTGGTCTGCTGACCTACCTGGCCAGTGCGGTACAGCTCATTCTCGGTAGGAGCGCGAAATGCACGGAACGCAGTAGCATTGAGCGCAATGTTGTTCGTAATTCGACGCGAGACTCCGAGCCGCGGATCGAAAACAGTTTCACTGAACGATGGAAGAGTAGTGGCGCTCTTTTGCGTCCACGCCTCCGCATCAAAATTCGAGAAGTGATCGACGCGCCCAGAGGCGCTCAGTGTCCACTTGGTCGGCGTTGCCAGCGCCTCGCCGTAAACTCCGGTCTGCCGCTGCCGCGCCGCAGTGTTCAGGATTCCCCCAGCTCCGACAAAAAGCACCTCGTTGTCGGATGCGCGCACGTCGTGGGTATCGGCGCCTACAAGAATCACCGCTTTCGCGCCAACAGGCTGCCGCCAGTGCGCGGCTGCGCCTAGTTCATCCGCCGGATCTTCCGCATACCGTGTCTCGATCTCCGACGCGCGGTTTGGTCCTATCGATGAAAAGGTCTGCCGATAGTGCTCGGTGCTGCCGTAAAAGCGAAGCGTCAGCTGCGACCAGTCGACCCCGGTCGAGTATCGCCAGAGCCGCGTGCCATTTTTTTGTACCGGAGTGCCGTTGTCGCGCGCCTCGTTGAACCCGCTGCCATGCAAAAAGATACGATCACTGTTATGAATTGTGCGTTCAAGATCAACCAGCCCGTTCTCCGAGTGCACATTGCTGTTCTGGTCGATGGGGCCGCGCAGGTCGGGAGCAACCAGCGTATAACCATCCGTGCCGAGAATACCGCCCGCAACCAGCGCACCCCACGGGCCGCGTTTGACCGAACCAAGCAGGCTATTCGCGGTGGTTTCTTCCCCGCCATAACCAGTCGTCAGTGCAAATAGATCCTGCTCCGGCTTCACCGGCAAGATGTTGATGACGCCGCCAATGGCGCTGGAACCGTACAAATCCGACGCTCCGCCGCGCACTACTTCAACCGAGCGCACAGCCAGCTCCGGCATCTCCTCCCAGTGAATCCATCCGCCATAAGGATCGTTCAACGGGACATCGTCCGAAACGACAAGCGTCCGGCTCGCGGCGGTCGAACCAAGCCCGCGCAGCGAGATTCCCTGTGACGTAGGATTTGCAACCAGCGAACTCGATCGACGAAAGAGTTCCAGCCCAGGAACCTGGCGCAGCTTGCCATCGAGCGCGGGCGTCGCAGCATCCTGAAGCTGCTGCTGGCTGACGATCCGCGTACTCGCAGGACTATCCAACGTGTCCAACGGCGAACGATAGGCTGTCACCACAATCCGCTCCTGCAACTTCTGCAATACAACGTGCGCGTGCAGCCCCGGAGAAATTGTAACTGTAGCAGTCTCATATGCGAGAGCGCTGACTTTGACGGTAATGGCCGCCTGCGATTCGTTTTCGAAGGTGAAGCTTCCGTCGTCGGACGTGACGCCGAGGATCGCATTGCTGGATCCGGCAATCTCCGCATGAGCGATGCCGGATCCCTGCTCATCGACAACAGTTCCGGAAAAACGCGCAACCCGTTGTGCCTCGCACAGAGGCAGCAAGGCGCTGCCGCATAGTACGACAAGGAGCGGCAGCAAAGAGCGTCCGAACATGTGTCGGTTCGTCATCAGTGTTCTTATTCTACGAACGCGCGCGCACAATCCGAACGCTTTCCTTACTATTTGCCCCGGCATCGGGCAAAGCAGCCAACAAGTCACGCATGGTTGCGTGAAGAAGAGGGTGTTGCAACCCCGGTGCGATCTCGGCCAGCGGTTCGAGAACGAAGCGCCTCTCGGCTAGCGCGGGATGCGGCAATGTGAGCGCGGGCGTATTCACGATCAGACCGTCCACAAGCAAGAGATCGAGATCAAGGGTGCGCGGACCTTTTGGCGGGCTGTTCCTGCGGTCGCGCCCGAAATCGCGTTCGATTGCAAGCAGCCGTTCCAGCAGAGTTTCCGGTGAATCCGCCGTCCTCAATGCGCCGGCGGCGTTTATGAATGCTGGCTGTTCCGTCATCCCCACGGGAGCAGTTTCGTACAGAGAGGAGCGCAGAGTCACTTCGCCCAGCCGCTCGAGCGCACGGAACGCCGCCTCGATCGTTTCCGCCGGCGGCCCCGTAGGCGAACGAAGATTGGAACCGAGACCGATGTAGGCTGTGTACATTTCTGCTGAGGTCCTCGTAAGAGATTGGCACAGAAACAGTTTACGATCATCTCAAGAGCATCCGGCATGCGCATCGCTTTCTTCGGGGGCACCTTTGACCCGCCCCATCGCGGACATCTCGCTATCGCCCAAGCCGCGGCTGAGCGGCTCCGGCTCGATCGCGTCCTGTTTGCGCCGGTTGGCAATCAGCCGCTCAAGCATGATTCATCCGTCGCAAGCTTCGACGACCGAGTGGCCATGGTGAAACTTGCCATCTCCGGCGACCGCCGCTTTGAGCTTTCAACCATCGACGCGCCACGCCTGGACCATCGCCCCAACTACACCATCGATACGATCCGTTTGTTGAAGGAATCCCTCCAGCCCAAGGACCATCTTTTCTGCCTCGTTGGTGCAGATTCCTTCCTGAGCCTGCCGCGCTGGTATCGCGCCGCTGAGTTGCTGTTCGACTGCGATTTTATTGTCGCA
>DATGAD010000032.1:0-8301 GCA_035313725.1 Alloacidobacterium sp.
GTCAGGCAGCAGGCTGTCACTACACTGCAACCTTTGATACTGTAGCAGCAAAAACCGCAGGAATGCGGCTGATTAAGTAAACTTCTTCTGATGCCCCACCAAAAGCAACCGCGTATCTGCGTCTTCTGCGGGTCAGCCGACGGCGCCGATCCCGTCTACATGCAAACTGCAAAAGAATTAGGCGAAAGAATCGCTGCGGAAGGCATGGGCCTCGTCTATGGCGGAGCCACCGTCGGCCTCATGGGCGTCCTCGCCAACGCCGCCATCGCCGGCGGAGCCGAGGTCATCGGCGTGATGCCCGATGTGCTGATGGATCGCGAGATCGCCCACCCGGGCGTCACGCATTTCCACGTCGTCAAGACCATGCACGAGCGCAAAGCCCTCATGTATGAGCACGCCGACGCCTTCATCGCGCTCCCCGGCGGCTACGGCACACTCGATGAGTTCATCGAGATCGTCACCTGGGCGCAACTCAAAATCCACCGGAAACCCTGCATCCTCATCAACACAAACGGCTACTACGACGGATTTCTAGCCTTCCTCGACCAAGCCATGTCGCAAGGCTTCCTTAAACCGGAAAACCGCAAGCTGATTCAGGTAGCTGATAACGCGAAAATGGCACTGAAAATAGCCGGAGCTCATCGGAAGCAGCAGTCTCATGATGAGAAACTTGATGAACTCATTGGAAGATAAGTGAAGCCCGACGCTCGCGTTGCCTAACGGCCCGGGTTATATTGGGCTAGAGGCGTTCATGCTGCGATTCCCCGACGTATCCAGAAAGCTCTCTACCACGTATCGTATCTTTCATGATGAAGGGGTTACCGGTGTAACCCATTTCCTGCGCTGGCGTTTGGACTATGAAATGCGCCTGCATGCGGTAAGAAAAGTCAAATCGGTGACTTTGGACGGATGCACGGTCAACATGAAGGGAGTTCCAGACAGCGAAACAAAAATCGACCTCGCTAAGGAGGATTATGAGGTGGCAGAACGCCACCTGGTTCCTAAGTATCTGGATCGAACGCTGCCTGTAATTGAGTTAGGCGGATGTATTGGAGTTATCGCTTGCATTACGAATCGCCTGCTGGTTAGCCCAGACCTCCATGTCGTGGTCGAAGCTAACCCCCTTGCCATCCCGCTGTTGACAGAAACCAGGGACAGCAACCAGTGCAAATTTCAGATACTCAATAAAGCACTCGCGTATGATGCGCCTTCCGTCACATTTCGGCCGACATTGAATCTTCTGGCAAATTCGGTTCAACGAAAGACCGGAGAAGAGCCGGTCACCGTTCCTGCCACCGCTCTGCGCGACATCGTAAAGGAAAGGAAATTCGATTCCTTCAACCTGATTTGCGACATCGAAGGCTCTGAATGGGATTTGGTGATGAATGAGGGAGACGTGTTGCAGAAGGCCTCCACCATCATTCTTGAAACACATGCCCGATTTATTGGAGAAGCCAGGAATGCTCAATTGCTGGCGAAGCTGGGAGAACTCGGTTTCCAGATAGTCGATCAAGAGGCTACCGTAGTTGTCCTGAAACAATCTCACATTTAACCAAAACACCGAAGCGTTCGCCTAACCCGCCGAACACGCCGCACACCCGCAATGCCGCCGCAAATAATCCCATGAGTAAATCCCGCTCTGGTGCCCGTCATTCCAGTGGAAGCTGAGGGCATACCGGCCCACCGGCGTCACTGACTCGGGCCGCGGCGGAGCCTGATACATCGGCAGCAGTGTTTGCGGTTTGGCCTTCGCCTCTCCCGGCTTGCGTCCCGATTGCTGCCGCTCGTCATGGCACGTCGCGCATGGGCACGCGTTCCTAAGCCACGCAAAACTCCAATGGCTGTGGTGCCCGTCCTTCCAGTCGATCTCAATGCCGGAGCCACCGGTCTTGTCTACGCGCACTTTGGCCGGCGTCTTCGCATCGACGGACAACTCATGCTCCGTCGCCTGCGCCCGGCGCGCCTCTTCTTCGGTAACGAAGCGTATTCCCTCGTGACTCATCTCTATTCAGTTTATCGCCCTGAAGGATCTCCGCCGCTCTAGCTCTGTCTCCAGAAGAAATACGCAGCCATCCCCAGCCCGATACAGACCACAGCCCACCGCATCAGCTGAGGATTCAGCCCACGCGAAAAACGCGCTGCAAAATAGCCGGAGACAGCGGCCGTAATCATCATTAACAGGCAGTGCTGCCACATCACTTTCTTCCCCACGATAAAGACCACAACGGCAACGCCGTTCGCCAGCGTCGTTGTAACCACCTTGAGCGCATTGATCTGGTTGATATTCTCAATCCCGAAAATCGCCAGCACCGAAATCACCAGAAACCCCGCCCCCGCGCCGAAGTATCCGATGTAGAAGCAAACCACCATCATGCCGAGAAACAGCGGCAGATGCGACGGATGGCTCGCCGAAGCATCCTTGCCTCGGCTGCGCGTCTGCAGCCAGCGGGACACAGGCGTGCTGGCAGCGAACAGCAACGCTGCGACCAACAACAGCCACGGGACCATGTGCAGAAAGGTAGCCTGCTGCGTGTGCAGCAGCACGATGCCGCCCGCGACACCTCCAATCGCCGCCGCAGTACACAACGGAAGCACCAGCCCTAGATTGTGTTTCAAGTCCTCAAAATACGCGGCGATCGACGTGAGCTGCCCCGGCCAAAGCGCAACTGTATTTGTCGCATTCGCCTGGATCGGCAGCACACCCACGTTCAACAGTGCGGGAAAAGACACAAACGATCCTCCGCCCGCCACGGCGTTCAGCGCTCCGGCAATCAGCGACGCGACCAGAAGCCACACACTACGCCCATCCCAGTGGAAGTGCATATCCATTCGATTGTAAGGCGTTATCGAAACAAGTCCTGTCGCGTGCTAAAATCCGCTCCGTCACCGCCATCACTACAGGAGTCCATAGTTGACGCTCACAATTCGCAGAAGCTTCATTCTTTGCCTCAGCTTCATCGTCGCACTGAGCACGCATCTGGCGGCAGCACAAGCCGCATCCGGAACCATCGACAGCATCACCGTTCACGGCTCGTCTCTCGTGGGGAATCTTATTGGCGACTCACCCGATCGCCATGTCACCGTCTACCTGCCGCCCAGCTATCAGTCGCAGCCCAACCGGCGCTACCCGGTCGTCTATATGCTCCACGGATTCACAGACTCAGACGCGAAATGGTTCGGCGGCCCCGGCGGATGGATGAATCTCAAAGCCGTCGCCGACGAGTCCATGAGCAGCGGCACATCGAAGGAGATGATTCTCGTCGTGCCGAACGCCAATAACGCATTCCACGGCTCGTTCTATTCCAGCTCGGTCACCATAGGCGACTGGGAAAGCTTCATCGCGCGCGATCTCGTCAGCTACATCGACCAGCACTACCGCACCATTGCCAGGCCGGAAAGCCGCGGCCTCGCCGGTCATTCGATGGGCGGATACGGCACCTTGCGTATCGGTCTTGAGCGCTCCGATGTCTTCTCCAGCATCTATGCGCTCAGCCCGTGCTGCCTTGAACCGATGATCGGCATCGTCAGCCCCCAGTTCAAAGCTTCTGCCGAAAAAATCCGCACCCTCAATGACGTGGACAAGGCCGACTTCTTCACCTTGCTCGTATTCTCTGTCGCGGCTGCGTGGTCGCCCGACCCCAAAAATCCGCCCTTCTATCTCGATCTCCCTCTCGACGACTCCGCTACCTCTCGGATTGTTCTGGAAAAGTGGATCGCGAACGCACCGATGGTCCGGATCGATCAGTCCATCCCTGATTTGAAGCGCCTGCACGCCATCGCCTTCGACGCCGGCACAAACGATGAGTTCAAGGCAATTCCCGCAAGTCTTGTCACGCTGGATCGCGAGCTGAATACCTATGGCATAGCGCACACTTATGAAACGTACAATGGCACGCACACCAGCGGCATCGCCCAGCGTATCGGAACCAGGATGCTGCCCTTCTTCTCAAAGAATCTGAGCTTCGAGGAGTCCGTCGCCTCAAGCAAGCCCTCAAGCAAGCCTTAGTTCGGGAGTAGCCGCCAGCAGCGCCTGCGTATACTCCTCGCTCGGAGCAGCACAGATCGCATCGCGCGTGCCAAATTCAACCAGCTTCCCACGACGCAGCACTGCGATATCGGTGGAGAGGTACCGCACCAGCGGCATCGAATGCGAAATGAACAGATATGTCAGCTGAAAGTCGCGCTGCAGATCGCGCAGCAGGTTCACGATCTGAGCGCCAACGCTCACGTCGAGCGCCGAGACCGGTTCATCAAGCACCAGCAACTCAGGCCGCAGCGCCAGTGCCCGCGCAATGTTGATACGCTGCCGCTGACCTCCGGAAAATTCATGCGGATACCGCCCGAGCGTCGACTCATCCAATCCCACCGCACGCAGCAATTCCGCGCATTTTATTCGCAGCTCAGTTTTTGCCGCGGCGCGATGAATCACCAGCGGCTCGGCGACGATCTCCGCCACGCGCATCCTTGGATTGAGCGCCGCGAACGGATCCTGAAAAACAGGTTGCACACGACGCCGCATCGCGCGCAACTTGTTTTGCGACACTCCGCTGACCGGCTGCCCATCGAAGCTCACACTGCCCGACGTCGGCTCAATCAAGCCAAGAACCATGCGAGCGATCGTGCTCTTGCCGGAGCCCGACTCGCCGACAAGCCCCATCGTCTCGCCACGATGAATTACAAACGAAACATCGTCGACGACCAGCGATTGCTGCGTGCGCAAACCATCGCGACGCGGGTAGCTCTTCGAAAGGTGGCTGACTTCAACGAGGGGCATACATGAATTGTGACATCAAAGCTTCGGATGCAGTTTCTGGAATCCAGTCGCGTCCTGATACGCCCGGGCAAAGGCGCACAGCCTCGCATCCTGATAATGGCCGCCGAGAAACGTGAGGCTCACCGGCGTCCCCGGGCCGCCAATGGAATCGTCCTCGCCCGTATCTTCCTTCGGCGGCACCGGCGCGTCGTTTCCACGAAAGCCGTTCGGCACGATCACCGCCGGGTGGCCGGTCAGATTTGTCGCCACCAGCTGTTCGCTGTTCGTCGAAGCAACAATCACGTCGACTTTTTCAAACAGTTTCGATACATCGCGAATCGCCAGCGTGCGTGCGCGGTTCGCCTGAACGTACTCTACCGCTGGGTAGAAGCGGGCTACACGAAAGGCATTCGGCCAGTCATCCTCGCTCTGCTCGGTCAGCAACTTGTCGCGGCCCGTCATCGTCAGATCGTCAAAGGCTGCGGCGGCCTCAGCGGTCAGCAGCGGCGTCATCGCCCCATAGGGAAGCTCGGGCAGTTCTACTGAAATCAGATTCACGCCCATGCCGCGCAGCTTATCGAGCGCCGCAAGATCATACGTGCGGTCATAGTCGCGACGAGCGCGCGCCGCAGCCCTCTCGCGCTGGCGCTTTTCCTGCTTTTTCTTCTCCTCATCGGTCTGCGGAGCAGACTGCTTTTCTTCCTGCGGACGCTCCTTCTCGGGCTCAAATTCCTTGTGCAAGTACCCCACCCGCAGCGATCTCCAGTCGAGGTCCGCATTCCAGTTGAAGGCCGCATCGCGCGTTGCCAGGTCCTCACCATCGGGACCGTAGATTGCCTGCATCACAATGGCGCAGTCCTCCACAGCGCGACAGATCGGTCCCAGCTTATCCATCGTCCAGCTCAGGGCCATTGCGCCGGTGCGTGGAACAAAGCCGAAGGTAGGCCGCAGCCCCGTCGTGCCGCAGCGGGTAGAAGGCGAAGAGATGGAGCCGAGCGTCTCCGACCCAATCGCAAAGGCCACGCATCCCGCCGCAGTCGCGGACGCCGAGCCAGCCGACGAGCCGCTCGACCCCTGCTTCGTGTTCCACGGATTGCGCGTACGCCCGCCGAACCACTTGTCGCCCATCGCCAGCGCGCCCAGCGTGGTCTTTGCAACGAGCACCGCGCCCGCGGCATCGAGCCGCTTGACGACCGTTGCATCTTCATCGAAGCTCTGTTTCTCAAACCCGCCCGCGCCCCACGTCGTGGGGTAGCCTTTGACCGCCAGTAAATCCTTCGCACCCCAGGGCAATCCGTGCAGGGGGCCGCGATATTTTCCTGCTGCAATTTCCGCGTCCGCTTCCTTCGCCTTCGCCAGCGCGCGGTCTTCTGTGATCGTGACGACGAAATGCAGCATCGGATCGTAGCGCTTGATCCGCGCGATGTACATCTCGGTCAGGTTCGTTGAAGAGACCTTCTTCCTCCGCACCAGATCGCCGAGTTCCACAACAGAAGCAAACGCAAGATCATCAAGAATGGCAGGCACCGTCGCCATCGCCGGCGCCTTGCTGTAAACCGGCTCACGCTTTTCCGTGCTGACTTTCGCGCCCGGGGGCAGGGGGTCAAAGATGTAAGCAGGTGGAACATTGTTCGGCAGGTGCAGCTTGCGAATCGCGTCATACGCTTCGCGCTGCTGATTCAATCCATCGAGCATCGCCTGTTTCTGTTCGGCGCTGATGATCACCCCGGCCAGCGCCGCGGCCGCGTCAATCATCTCCGGCGTGATCTTCGGCTTCGCATCGGCGCCGGCCTTTTCCTGCGCGGCCAACGTGTACAAAGCGCCGGGAAAAAGAGTGGATGCCAGGCCAAGCCGGCTGCAGGTAGACAGAAATGCCCGACGGTCCAAAGCCATAGTGGACAGTTGCCTCCAAAAAGATTCGTGAAAGGGCAGTATACCGACCGTGCGCGGCCAAGATGCAGCCTTCGTGCGCAGGATCAAACTAAGTTGTTAGCCGATTCGGGGAAATAGGCTGCATTTGCCAGAGTTTTGCCGAGGCAACTGCGCTTTCCCGATCAAGAATCGTCACGGTTGCGTGTACCGGATCGATATCGTAAACACGACTCGTATGCGCGAGCCGATCGTTTAGAAAAGCTTCCACAACCGAGCCATCGAGATACAGTGAGAGCCGTATCTCGCCCAGAGGCAGTGTCAGGCCAATCTGCTGTCCATTGAAAGTTAGCGCGCCGTGGGTTGCGTCCAGCTGAAAGTGCGCTGCTGGCCTCGACTCTGTTCCGATGGTGACGTGAACCGGGCCGCGCAGCGGTAGCACCCGCAATTCGAGTGCGGCGCTCAGCCCCTTCACAGGCCACACAACACGACCCGCGCCGCTCTGCCATTGCACCGGTTCGTTGGTGCGTAGTTTCTCAACCAGGGGCAGGACTCGCATCTCCAGTTGCCCGTCCGCGCCTACACTAAGAACGCGCGGAAGGGACATCAGTCCCGCCCAACCGGCACGCGAATATTCCGCCTGCGGCCGGGTCTCCGGGATCCACCCCCAAAGGATGCGGTTTCCGTCCTTGTCCACCATGCTCTTGGGCGCATAGTAGGCGTGCGGGCCATAGTCAAGTTCTCCTCGTTGCTGCGGAGTAAAGCGTTGCTCTTTCGCGTCGTAATCGCCCGTCGTCCAAATGACTTTGCGTTCTGTGGAATAGAACAGTACATGCTTATTGCCTAGCTGGAAGAAATCCGGACACTCCCACATCTCTCCGCTATCCACCGGATCGGTGCCCGTCTTGCCATTCCAATCGCCGCTGGCCAGCGGATGCAGATATTCCCATTGGCGCAGATCGCGCGAGCGGTAGAGCAATACGCAACCACCCTTGTTACGAATCCCCGAGCCGATTCCCATGTACCACACATCGCCCTCTCGCCACAGGCAGGGATCGCGGAATCCCGTAATCGCCAGCCCCGGTGGAGGGGCGGGCAAGACCGGCTGCGGCAGCTTCTTCAATGTTCTTAACTCTGTGTCGTCTGAAGTCGCCAGACACTGCGTCTCGCGGAAGTTGTTATGTCCGTCGCTCAGTGTCGCCTCTGGCAGGGAGACGCTTTTCACACCGGTGTAGAGGAACGTCGGCACACCGTTGAAGACGACTGCGCTCCCGCTGAAGCAGCCCTCCCCATCCGGGCCGCCCTTCGTCGGGGCAAGTGCAACCGGCAAGTGCTGCCAGTGCACCGTGTCGGGGCTCACCGCGTGCGCCCAGTGCATATCACCCCACACGGCGGCATGCGGGTTGTACTGGAAGAACATGTGATATTTGCCCTTCCAGAAGATCGGCCCGTTCGGATCGTTCATCCAGTTAGCGGCAGGCAACAGGTGAAACTGCGGACGGTTCGGATCGTGAGCGAGGTTGGCAGCCGCAAAGGCAGCACCTCGCAGCATGGAAGCGACCGCCACTCCAGCGCATCCCTGAACAAATCCCCGGCGCGAAATTTCTCTCGTCATCGGCAGAAGTATAGTCCCACTGCTACTGATCTCCGCCAGAAGAAGCCGCGGGCTTCCCATTCTC
>DATGAD010000033.1:0-9857 GCA_035313725.1 Alloacidobacterium sp.
TGAAGTCCGACCTGGCGGTTATTTTCGCTTTGCGAATTTCGGGCATCCTCCACCGCTGGTGTTCTCGGCGGAGTATCAGAAGTTCATGAACATCAATGAAAGCCGTATGGTGCAATTTTTTGCGCTCGGTTTGCAGATCCCAGCAGATCATCCGGACCGTAAGAGATACTACTCGCTGAACTTACGGCAAACAGAGTTAGACGCTTCGGATCTCAGTGAGATCACACTGATGAGTCCGGGAGATATTCTTGTTCTCTACACCGATGGAGTTTACGACGGCAGCGACAAACAAGGCGTGAGCTACTGGAAGCGGTGATGCGCGAACACTATTGGCAGCCGGCCAGGGACATCTGCAATGCGTTGCTCGATCATGCAGTAAAACAAGATGAGTTGCTCCGTCAAAACGGCGAAGAGGATATGGTCGACGACAAAACGGTGTTTATCATCAAACGATTTAACTAGGGCCTGTTAACACTATTAGGACGACAGCGAGAGGAGCGGATATTTTCGAGTGCGAGAAACGAGGAGCGACAAATACCGGGTGTATTTTAGCGACGAGGAACGAAGCAATCGGGAAAATCCGCCCTCTCCCTCCGAGTTGCGGCAAAAATCAGGCCATACTTCGTTGTCGTCCTCGACGGTGGTCCCGCCCACAGCCTTCGGACTCCGCCTCGTCTGGCCTGATTTTTGCTCGCAACGCTGTTCGCGCTAATAGTATTAACAGGCCCTGGCCCACTGTACCGAAACTTGAATCAAGCAGCGATTCCAACAGGATGTAAAACATTGACCGCATCGATGAGCGTTACACCTGGTTTACCAGATATCCTCGCACCGAATTTGCGCGTCGTGTTCTGCGGTATCAATCCTGGACTGAAGTCGGCGGTGCTGGGTCATCACTTCGCAGGACGCGGAAACCCCTTCTGGAAGACCATCCACCTCGCTGGTTTCACGCGGGAAGTGATCGCTCCGGAAAATGGTGAGTTGATTCTGGCTTATCGATGTGGCCTTACAACTGCGGTTGAGAGACCTACGTCTCGCGCGGAAGAGCTTTCGCGGGATGAATTCGAGCGCGCAGCTTCGGGGCTGTCCGCAAAGATTGCGCGCTACTCGCCAGGATATGTTGCGTTCCTCGGAAAGCCAGCCTTCTCGGCGATTTTCGGCAAGAAGTTGGTATCGTGGGGCAAACAGGACGTACTGCTTGGAGGATCGAAGATCTGGGTTTTGCCCAATCCCAGCGGACTCAATCGTTCCTTCAGCCTGGATCAACTGGTTCGCGCTTATAGCGAACTTCGCACTGCGCTTGACAGAGTTTCCAGGTAAAAGAGTGTTTGAGCAATGAATAGTAATATAAAGACGCGCGTCGCCCTGCCTGTCGACAAGAGGATTGCTTATCCGGGTGGTGATGCTGGACCCAAGATGCTAACGAGATGACATCATGATCGAGTCTTCCGATTTTCGGCTGACGCGAATTCCGCTCAACAATGGACGCGGCCAAGTACCCGCGCTCGGCTTTGGCACCCTGATTCCCGACCCAGCCGTGACGATAACTGCGACCAGAGCCTCACTGGAAGCTGGATTTCGACACTTCGATTGTGCGGAAAGATACCGAAATGAGCGTGAGGTGGGCGAGGCCTTGCAGGCAGGACTTGCCGCTGAAGGGATTGCGCGTGAAGACATCTTTGTTACCACAAAGTTGTGGAACTCCAATCATCGGCCAGAGCGCGTCGAACCGGCTTTCGAGGCGAGTCTGGACAGACTCAAACTCAATTATCTGGATCTTTATCTCATTCACACTCCATTTGCATTTCAACCGGGGGACGAGCAGGACCCGCGGGATCATAACAGCAATGTCCTTTACGACCGCGGCGTGACTTTGCTCGAGACCTGGGCGGCGATGGAGAATCTCTTAGACAACGGCAGATGCCGGGCCATCGGACTATCTGACCTCGGCCTGGATGGACTGTTGCCCATCTACGAATCTGCAAGAATCAAGCCGGCCGTGGTCCAGGTAGAAGCGCATCCGTATCTACCGGAGACGGAGCTTCTGGACTTCTGCAAAGAAAAGGGTATTGTGCTTTTAGCCTTTGCCCCTTTGGGTCACGGAATGAGGCCGGGGCTGCTCGAAGATCCAGTCATTTCGGCAGTCGCCTCGCGAGTTGGAAAGACAACGGCACAGGTGCTGCTGGCGTGGGCTGTGCAGCGTGGTACGGCTTTACTTACCACCCCCAAAAGTGCGGCTCGCGCGAAAGAGAACTTTGACATCTCCGCTCTTCCTGAAGACGCGTTCAATGAAATTAGTCGCATTCAGACGAGACAGAGACTCAATCCGGTGGTGAAAACGGGAGTCCCGGGTTTTATCGCGCAAGGCAGCTGAACACGAAAAGCCAAACAACACCTGGAGGTAGTCCATGCAAGAGGAACAAATACGTGAAGCCCTGAACGCGCATTGGCAGGCGTCGGCAGCCGGCGATGCAAACGCGGAACACGATATTTACGATGACGATGCCATCTGTGATTATCCCCAGTCTGGCGAGCGAATCCACGGACGAAGCAATTTGCAGGCATTGCGGAGTCACCACCCCGGCAAGCCGTCAGGTTTCACCGTCAAGCGAATTCTCGGAAAAGATGATCTCTGGATCACGGAATACACTATCACCTACCAGGGGCGACCAGCATACACAGTGAGCATTATGGAGTTCCGCAACGGTAAGGTCGTGCACGAAACGCAGTATTTCGCGGACCCCTTCGAGGCGCCGGCCTGGCGGAGCCAATGGGTTCAGCAGACTGCGTGATTTCCCAACTTAGTCCTTGACACATGAATCGTTGTCGAGCAGTCTTACTCTCGTCCGCAAATAGATAGCAAACGACTAGCGGTCTTCTTTTCCATATCTTCCCCACAATCTGCTAAAAAACCGCGCACTGAAATTGCGTGCAAATGCGTGCGCGCCTGTATGAATGCTGCTTTGCCTTTCGGTTTCGGCCTTTTCACGATCAGCTATCCAGAGGAGATCGAGCGATGCGTCTTCTGAGTCTTCTTTTCGCTGTTTCGCTGGCTGTTGGCGCCCACGCGCAGAGTGCGTCGAATCCCTGCCCCAATGCGCAGCCGGTACCACAACAGCTGAAGCTCCCGGCATTCATTCCGCCGGGTGAGCCAGTGGCGGTAGAGAAACAACTGCTGGCTTATCTGAATACTCTGGAGTATCGCAGCCTGGGCTGGTGCCGGGACAAGTGGGTGCGGGACACGGGGCCGCTGATCCAGGGGACGGCGGCGACCGTACATCCAGCGGTACATATCTACTACTCGCCAGAAGTGTCGAAGTGGTTGGTGAACGGGCGCAAGGGTGACATTCCGGATGGGGCGGTGATCATCAAAGAGCAGTTCTCGCCGATTCCGGCGGCGCGGTATCGCGATGTTGCGGAGAAGGACCTGGGATGCTCGAACGACTGGACGATCATGATCAAGAACTCGAAGGCAGCGTTCGATGGGTGGTTCTGGGCCGAGGTATGGAACGGTAGCAAGCCGTCGAACTCGATGAACTTCACCAATCCCTTCCAATATCCGAACGCGGGTTATGGACTCGTGTGTTTGCGGTGCCACTCATCGGCGGATAACCAACATACGTTTGTGTCGCTGAGCAACATAGAAGGTTCGCCGGGATGGCCGCTGCAGTTCCGAGTGGATGATAGCTGGAGGAGCCAGAGCGCGCCGCTTCCGCCGAAGACATGCGGATCTGGAATGACGACATTGATCGACCTTGTACAGAGCCAGCAGGTGCCACCGGAGGAGCGGCAGCGGCTGGCGCACGAGGAGGCGATTCCCCCGGCCTTGTTTCCGGAACATCAGCAGAATGCGGCGATTCAGGAAAACGTGAAGGCGCTGCCGCTGGTGAAGCTGTTGCCCGCACGTCCGCCGAATCTCCAAAAGATGCCGCCGGAGCCGCTCGACACGGTGGTGCCAGAGCCGAAGCCGCCGGAGGGTGCGCCGGTAAGCACATCGCCAGGGTTCGTGACATCGTCGCAGTGCACGGGTTGCCATAGCGGACTAACGGGCGCGGGGCTGGGGCCGACGATGGTTCTGACGTCGAGTTCATCGCCGACGATCAACGTGTCGCAGTACGGGGAGTGGCGGTGGACCCCGATGGGGCTTGCCGGACGCGATCCGGTCTTCTACTCGCAACTCGACAGCGAATTGGCGTACTTGCAAGAACACGCGAAGCAGCAGCAGGTGATCGACACCTGCACGCAATGCCACAATGCGATGGGCAAGAGGACGTTTGCGGCGGAGCATCCGAGCGAGGACTACAAGCTAGCCTTTGTCTATGAAACAGATCCGCACGACGAGGGGTTCAAGTATGGCGGCCTGGCGCGGGACGGGATCAGCTGCGAAGTGTGCCACCGCATGCAAGCGCCGAAGGACCCAAGCCTGCCGTATTTTCTGAAACACCAGATCAACGGCGTATTCGATGTGACCCCACATGACGAGTTGCACGGGCCGTTCAAGGACAACGAGATCACGACCTATCCAATGCTGACAGGCATCAACGTGAAGCCGAAGTACGACGCGTATATTCAGTCGCCGCAGATGTGCGGCACATGCCACACGATTCTTCTGCCGGTGGTGGACAGCTCTGAGCCGGGGAAGACGTCGGTGGAGCAGGCGACGTATCCGGAATGGCTGAACAGCGATTACCGCAATGAGTACGGATCGGTAGGTGCGACACCGAAGTCCTGCCAGGATTGCCACATGCCGGGCGCGTATGTGAATGCGAAGACGGGCATGAATGTGGCGCAGATCAAGGACAAGATCGCGATTGTGCAGGACGGAACGTATCCGGACGTGGAGGACATGGCCAAGCCGGACGACGTGAACGTGCGCTATCGCGAGGCGGGCTTCAACCGGCATGAACTGCTGGGGATGAATGGGTTCCTGCTGCAGATGTTTCTGAAGCCAATGAATGCAATGGGAAATAACGAGACGCTTGGGGTCCGGCTGAGCGATTACATGTCGGGGCTGACGACGGATCTGCAGGCAACGTCAGATAACGTGGTGCAGCAGGCACAGACGATCACGGCGACGGTGGAGATTTCGAAGTGGGAAGTGCAGAGCAACACGCTGGTAGTGGAAGTGACGGCGACGAACAAGGCAGGGCACCGGTTCCCCAGCGGAGTGGGATTTCGGAGAGCGTTCCTGGATCTGGAGGCGACGGTGGATGGAAAGACATTCTTCAGTTCGGGGGCGACGAACGCGATGGGACAGATTACGGATTTCGCGGGCAAGGTACTGCCGACGGAGTCGTTCCAGAATGGCGCGTATCAGCCGCACTTCAGCCACGCGAATCCGATCCGGTCAAGTGACCAGGTGCAGATTTACGAAGAGCTGACGCAGGACGCGCAACACCAATTCACAACCAGCTTCACGCGGCGCGACTATGACGTGAAGGACAACCGCCTGCTGCCGGTCGGCTGGTCGCTGCATGGGCCAAAGGATCTGGAGATTCCGGAGCCGTATCTGCATGCGACGCTGCCGGTCGGCGATGCACTGAAGGATCCGGTGTACCTGGCGGGCAAGGGGCAGTCAATTGTGCGGTATGAGATTCAACTGCCGGCGGGCGCGAGCGCGGGCAATGTGCATGCAACCGTGAGTTTGTATTCGCAGACGCTGCCGCCATATTTCCTGTCGGACCGCTATCAGACCAAGACGCCGGCGACGGGAAGGGTGGAATATCTGGCGAATTCACTGGGGACGCTGAAGGATACGGATTACGCAAACTGGAAGCTGTTGATTGGCTCGGCAACTAAGTAACGAGCCGATTCCCTTGGTATCGGTTGGTTCTTTACAATCCATCACCCGCTCACCAACTGATGCAGCGATAAAAGAGAGGGGCCCGGCTTCAGCGTTACCAGCGGCCGGGCGCAAGCTGGATCTCGGCGAACAGCTCGGGCAGATGCTTCTGGAGCAAAGCATCGATCTTTGACTACTGGGGAACGGCGACGAAAGGCCGGCGTGGGTGCACGCGATCGTTCTCCCAATACTTCGACCACTTCAGCGTGGATGTGATGAATTCACTGGCGAAGTCCCCGGCGGCCGGAAATCCCTGTTCAATCTGCAGGCAGCCCGTCAGGCAGATGTCGACGTACGATTCCACGATGGGAAACTGCGGCGTCGGGAGGCTCTTCTCCAACTCGCCCTTCTTGAAATCGTTGACGTAGATCCAGACTTTGCCTTTCGGCGCGGAGCCGCCGGAGAGAATCTCAACGTTGCTGGTGACATCCACTCGCTTATAAGCCTTGTTCGCGCTCGTCGCTGGCTTTCAACTCCGCCTCGCTCACCGTGTAGACCACTCCGTTCACGGAGCTCGATTTCTCCGCGATGGCTCCGACAAACGTGGTGGTGAAACCAATGGAGCCAGTGCGAGCCCACCAGCCGCGCGCATACCCGCGAACCCGGGCCGGCAATACATACATCGCTGCCGGCGACGTCCTCATTCGCGACGACTGTTCGATCAACGAGCCGTATCCAAAGATATATTGCTGCAAGGTTCTCTCCTTCCGCCGCCGTTCATTAGTGCGTTTTTTGCAACTGCGTGGCCTGGAGAACCTGATAGCTCAACAGTGGTCTATTACTCATTGTTTTTTGAAGTCGGAGGCTGCTTACTTTTTGAAGCCAGAGGCGATTAAACATCTTCGACGGCAGCCGTGTCCAGTCGTGCGAATTGTGGGCAGTGGGTCAATTTGATTCAAATTGACCCACCACCGAATTGTGTACTGCTTGGTTTATTAGAAGACAATTTTGCCGCTCAATTGTAATTCGCGGGAATAATTCGCCGTACTCGTGACAACGCCAAAAAGTTGCGGATTATTCAGGTCACCACCGGGTGTGCTGAACACGGTATGGTTCAGCACGTTAAATGCTTCCGCGCGGAACTGAAATTGCACTTGCTCCCATATGGGGAAGCTGCGAATAACCGATGGAGTGAAGTCCCAATAAGGTTGCGACCTCAGAGAGTTACGGCCAGCATTCCCGAAGGTGTATGGGGCAGGAGACTGATACGCGGCGGTGTTAAACCATTCGGCTGCAGATTTGTGCACTGCGTTCGGGTCTCCTACACGATTGAGGTATACAAAATCGTTGCCAATGTTGGCTATGTCTGAACTGATGGTTGGGGAGTAGGTCTGTCCGGAACGCCCCGTGACCAAACCGTTTATCTGCCAGTTGCCGAGGATGTAATCCAAGATGCTGTTGCCAGTGGAGAATCTCTTGCCTTTACCTACCGGCACCTCATAGAGAGCATTGATGGAAAGCACATGAGTCAAATCAAACCCTGATCTGGAGCGCGAGCCTGCAGCGTCATAGGGATTCTGCGGGAGTGACCCTTCCACACCAAACCAGCCATCATCTTCGGTCATTGCTTTGGAATAAGTGTACGAGACACCATAGGAAAAACCACTCGTGTACCGCCTGTCGAGTTCAACCTGCAGGGCGTTGTAATCGGCAAAGCCGGCGCTTCGATCGTAAAAGGTTGGGATACTGTACGGGTACGGCGCCCGCGCCTGATAGTCGCCTGGGCCGGGTGTAAGTGCTGTGTTGTAATAGCCGCCAACATTTGTCCTGTGCGACCCGGAGCCGACGTAATTGACAGTCAAAGCTGTCGAAGAATTCACCTGACGCTGTATTCCAAGGTTCCATTGTTCGGAGTAAGGGTTCTTGATGTGTGGATCGTAGAACCACGTATTGTTCGTGAACGGCGTCGCTGGAGGAAACAGGCCGCTGCCGCTCGCAACCAGGGGATTTTGCGCCTGCACTGTAGGTGTTGGCGATCCTGAGACGGGTTCGTTGAGATGGGTCTGAATTTGCTGTCCGATGTCGGGCCAGGCGCCTTCGATATTTTGCGCCATCTGGGTGACAGCGGCCCAGTTGTCATACACAATGCCAAAGGCGCCGCGCACAACTGTCTTATCATTCACCGAGTAAGCGAATCCGAAGCGCGGCCCGAAGTTGGTGCCGACATTGTGCGCAATCTTCCCGCGCGGATCTACAACTACGTGATCGGGTAGAGTGCCGTCGCCGGGAATGCAGGGCGCATGTCCACGGACGCTGCATGGCGGCGGCAGCTTTTGCACGACATAGGTCCCGTTACCAAAATCCATGTCGCCAGTTTCTATACCGCCTTGCTCGCCGATTGTGGCATCGGTTCCGTACGGTGGGATAAAGGTGTAGTCATAGCGCAGCCCAAAATTGAGAGTCAGTTTCGGCGTGGCTTTCCAGGAATCTTGACCGAACACACTGAGCAATCCGCCCGGACGCGTTGTCTCATCCACGTTGCGTCGGTTGGCGCCATGAGGAACATTCAGGATGAAGGACGAGACGGCGTCGCCGGTGCCACCCACCTCCGGGTTTGCTGTGCTCGTCGCATCAAATGTCAATCCAATCTGAGAGAGCGGACTGACAAAGTTGTTCGTCGTGTATCCTCCGCCGAACTTCAGCTCGTGATTTCCGATGATTTTTGTGACCGTGCCGCGATATTCATAACTATCCGTCGCTTTGGGTGTATCCGAAATGCTCTCGCCACCGTTGGCGAGACCGCTGATTCCGGTGTTCGGGATCAGCGATCCGCCGTTGGCGCCGGCAAAACCACTGGCAAAGTCGTTGTTGAAGCCAACAGTGTTGTAGATCGCCGAAGTAGAGGTGATAAAACGTGTAGCCGTATTATCAAGCACGGTAATGTGTGCGAATTGAGCCTGCAGAATCAGTCCCGGGTTGAAAACGTGTACGTAGCTGCCGCCCCAGTCGCGCGCATCGAGCGGATGTATAACGTGCAGCGCCGGAAGTCCGCCGGAAGTAGTCACCTGGCTGTTGATAAAGCTATAGCGGAACCAGGCGGAATCTTTCGATCCAAAATTCTGATCGACGCGAACATCGAACTCATCCTGGTTCTGGACGAGCGGAGTGGTGTCAACTGCGTTGGCCGTGCCGTTGCTGAAGAATGCGCCAGCCTGTGGATAGACGAATTGGGCGTAAGCCACCATGCGGGGATCGATAAGGCCTGAAGGAATTTGATTGCCTGGGAAGGGATCGCGTATGTAGCTACCGGGGTTTGCGGGGTCGGGTCGGGTGGAGAAGGGGTTGTATACCTGCGGTGCGCCAGTCTCGTCGCCCGCAAGCTGAGCCGGAGTGGGCACCAGTAGGTTTGTGTCCTGCACTTTCGAATAGCGGAAACCCTGGTAGGCGCCGAAAAAGAATGTCTTGTTTCTGCCGTTATAGAGTTTGGGAATCAGAACCGGACCGCCAATCGATCCCCCAAATTGATTTTCATGGTATGCGGGTTTCGGCTGATCGGCCGCTAAGAAGTAATTGCGCGCGTCGAAGACCGTATTGCGCACATAATCCCATGCCCCACCGTGAAAATCATTCGTGCCGCTTTTCGTGACAACGTTGACTACCCCGCCTAGTACCGATCCAAACTCTGCGTTGTCAGTATGAGAGACAACTTTGAACTCCTGGATAGCGTCGATAATAGGCGGAATCGCATACGTGCTTTCGATAGTGCCATAGTCATTCAGCCCATCCATCAGGTACATATTGCTGCGATTCGTTTGTCCGTTAACGGCTGGGAAGGCATAGTCCGCACCGATCGTGACAGGAGCACCAAAGCCGCCGCTGTTTTGCATCCCGGCAGCCTGCCCCGTCATGATGGGCGCGACGCCCGGAGTAAGTTGGAGCAGCTGAGTGAAGTTTCGCCCATTCAAGGGTATCTCGTTGACCTGCTTAGTGGCGATAACAGCGCCCAGATCCGCTCCTTGAAGGTCTAGTTGTTGTGCACCGGCTTCCACTGTTACCACTTGGGTCTGCGTACCAA
>DATGAD010000034.1:0-3303 GCA_035313725.1 Alloacidobacterium sp.
GCTCAAGCGAGCACAACACGCACTCCGGACAAGCATGGATGACCAGCTAAGCCATCTGGGTGTGACCACGGCACAGTTCAACGTTTTATCCGCAGTTCAGCGGCAACCGGGCATTTCAAATGCCTCCCTTGCACGTGGGGCATTTGTCACATCACAGAGCATGCTGGGGATCGTGGCTAACCTGGAAAAGATGAGGCTCTTACGTCGAACTCCTCACCAGACACACGGACGCATCATGCAGAATGAGTTGACGCAAAAAGGTACTAAGGTGCTTACAAGCGCACGCGAAGCAATCGATGATGTGGAGAAGAGGATGACAGTCGGTTTTACTGCTGAGGAGATCGGTACACTACGGTCCATGCTTCAACGGTGTGCCCAGAATATGCATTCCGCATAGAGCCGACGGCTCAAATGTCCTGATCGATATGGTGCCCGCACGGCGAGTAGTCCTCGTATGTCTTAGTGCTGTATCTGGAGCGCCCCACGATGCAACAGTGCGCAGTTGCATGCGATTGGGAGGGGCGCTTCGGATACAGCGACTTGAAGGAAGCCGCCCCTGATGGAATGCTATGCACTTTGAATGGGGCTGCTCGGGTGCTGAGAGTCGGATATGGGGTGGGAGCGGATATGATCCGATGCTTTGATGGCCGGATGGAGCGCCTTGTTGGCTCGTCGAGGCCCGATCTGGAAGCTGGAGATACGGTCATCCGTGCGGTTGGGGCCGGAAGAGACAAGGGATCCGCCTACGCGCCGAAACACGTGTAGTGATCGAGGATGTGAATAGAGCTTCATGCTGCGTGCCGCTCTGGTTGAGGTGGCGAGCGAAGCAGGAGTTGGGCGGCGGAGAGCCGTTCGACAACGCGCATGGTTGCGCCGCAGACTGGACAGTTCCAGAGTGAATGAGTCTGATCGGTGGTCGGTGATGCTGCTGGAGCAGTGACCTTCTCAGAACCGCTGAGGAGTCGGAAGCATAGCGGCAGGAGCAAAGCGCGTTTACGGTTGGCGAGGAAGCCGAAGTTGCGGATGCGGACGAATCCGGGCGGCAGCAGATGGAGCAGGAAGCGGCGCAGGAACTCATCGACAGGCAGAGTTATGAGCCGCTTTTTGTTGCCGTGGGCTGAATCGCGCCAGCGGAAGGTGACGTTGCCATGGGAGAGTGCGACCAGCCTGGAGTTGGAGATGGCGACGCGATGGGTGTAGGCGCCGAGATAACGCAGCACATGTTCCGGTCCGCCGAACGGCTTCTTGGAGTAGACGACCCAGTCGTGGCGGAACAGCACCCGCAACCAGGCCGCGAAGGTGCGCGGATGAGCCAGAGGCAGAAGCTCGCCGTAAAAGTGAAGCTCACCTCGATGGAATGCGTTGCGAAGTCCGGCGACGAACTTGCCGCGGAAGACACGGCTAAGTACGCCGATGGGCAGGAAGAAGGAACGTCGGGCGGAGAGCCAACTCGAGTGATCCGGAGTGAGACCGCCGGCCGCAATGACGCAGTGGATATGAGGATGAAACTGCAAGCGCTGATTCCAGCTATGGAGCACGCTGAAGAAACCTATCTCGGCACCGAGATGGCGAGGATCACGAGCGACTTCAAGCAGTGTCTCCGCGCTGGTGTGAAAGAGTAGGTTGTAGATCAGTCGCTTGTTCTGTAATGCCACCGGGGCCAGTTCCCGCGGCAGGGTGAAGACCGCATGGACGTAGCGTGTGGGCAGCAGTTCCCGTTCGCGCGCCTGGAGCCAGCGTCTGCGCGCGTTGCCCTGACATCTTGGGCAATGCCGGTTTCGACATGAGTTGTAGGAGATGGCGGTCGTATGTCCGCAGCCGGTGCAGCGGTCGCGATGCCCGCCCAGCGCGGCGGTGCGGCAGCGCACGATGGCCAGCAGCACCTTCTGGTGTTGCCAGTTGATCCATTTACGACTGCGTTCGATAAATGCCTGTCCAGCACAGCGAACAATGTCGGCCATCTCCAGCAGAGGCCGGTTGTTCAACTGTGCTGCTGTCCTCCTTGCGAAGAGAAGGTGAGTGCATCGAGCGGGCTGGCGGTCGCGCTGAGATGCCGTTGGGATAGATGCAGGTAGACTGTGGTGACTTCGAGATCTCGATGGCCGAGCAGTATCTGAATAGTGCGCAGGTCGGCACCGGCTTCGAGAAGGTGTGTGGCGAAACAATGCCTCAATGTGTGGGGATGGATGCGCCTGTTATCGAGGCCTGCGCGCTCGGCGGCGATCTGGCAGGCACTCCAAAGGACCTTGGTAGTGACAGGGTAGCTTGCCGTGTGCCAGCGGTTGCCGGGAAAGAGCCACTCCTTGGGCTTGCGCCGTAGTCCGCGCCAGTAGATACGCAGCTCTTCGAGCAGCTTGGGGCTGAGCATGACGTCACGGTCCTTGCCTCCCTTGCCCTCTCGGATATGGACAACCATGCGCTTGCTGTCGATGTCACTGACCTTCAGATGAGCCGCTTCTGCGCGGCGCGCGCCGGTGGCATACATGGTCATCAGCAGGATGCGATGGAAGGGTGTATCCGACGCCTCAATCAGTCGCGCGACTTCTTCCTGACTCAGAACCCTTGGCAGGTGACGCACCTTCTTCGGATAAGGCGTCTCGGCGATGCTCCAGTTGCGCTTCAACACGTGGATATAAAAGAAGCGCAGCGACGCCAGACGCAGGATGACGGTGTTCGGGCTGAACTTGAACTGGGTGAACAGAGCCGCCTGATACTTGCGAATGTCCTCAGGGCCAAGCTGATCGGGTGAACGCCGGAAGTACTGGCTGAAGTGCGTGACACCGTGCATGTAGGTGCGGATGGTGGTCTCGGCGAAGTTGCGGCGATGCAACTCCTCAAGCATGAGCTGACGTAGTTGGTTCACAGAGAATCCTCCTTCTCTGCGAACTAAACTACCCCGGCAGCCACAAAAGCCGGTTCAGCCGCACGCGCGAGCGTCCGCCGCAGCAGCGGCTTCGTTCAAGTCGGCTCCTCGTCATCAATCGCACAACTGACGACAAGCGCGTTTATCAGGAGTCATCACGACGATGGTCTCTCGCCGATAATGAGAGCATTAGCCTGTTTTCTTCAATTGGGAACGCCTGGTCAGGCGGCCCATTCATCGAATCGGCGCATGATCTCCATGAGCTTGCATCCCAACAGGATGAGAGAGCCCCACAATATGAAGGGGACGCCATAGAGTAAGAGATGCTTGCGCGAACGGGCTAACTCAAAAACCCGCGCCTTCACGATGGCGTATACGTTCGCTGAGAGATAAGCAACGACCAAACAGCTCACTACCAAGTTATGCATCTTGTTGCTCCT
>DATGAD010000035.1:0-2265 GCA_035313725.1 Alloacidobacterium sp.
ATCGCCGAACTTGCCAGCCTTGTAGGTTACTGACCAGCCGCCCTTCTGCGTTCCGAAGCCCTTCGCTCCCGCAAGAAACGCCGGGATAGCCTGCGTGGACACAACCGCGAACCGTTCCTTGGACATGATCGCTCCAGGTCAGGAATTTGGCACATGATCGTGAGCCGTAATCAGCTCGACACGAAGATTATCACTGCGTTCCTGTATCTGCCGGCATACAAGGAGACAGAGCCGAGTCATGCCAGGAGTGCCCCACTCGTCTATCACCGGCCGACAATCGTAAGTATGGAAAGGTTATTGCTGTGCCGCAGGTTGGTGGCGCAGGGCCGTCACCGCCATTCGTCCGGCGTCGTAAATGCTGTAGATGATGTTGGCGCGCCAGATGTCGTTCCGGAAGGTGAGGATTTGTTTCCGGATATAACGGAAAGCATGGTTGCCGGGCTTGTAGCTGCCGCTCTCGGGATAAGAATCGAGTTGCGGATCGGCGGGTTGGCAAGCTTGCAAGGCGATAACCGCTACCGAGCCGTCAGTGCGCATGACGTCTCCCGTTGCGTTGTGCGTGGCGGTGGGCATCTCAGTACGCGAGACGTAGGTGACAGATCGCACACAGCCGGCGAAGTTCAAGTCGCGAATGACTGTGGAGCGTTCTTCGTCGATGTCAGGCGCGATGTGATGCACGAAGCCCCTGTACTTTACCGCGAGCACGGCACCGGTATCGTGCGTCGACGAACTGATCCAGACAGAATCGATAGAATCGATGGAGTCGGTGGTTTCCGTGGGCGCCCATTGCCAGATGCGGAGATGGTCGCGACGGCCGTAACTGTTGAGGCTCTTTTGCCAGTTCATGTCCTGCGGCTTGCCGTTCAAGAAGAAGGTCATCATGGGCTGTTGCTGGTAGCCGCTGTTATTCAGCAGCGCATACAGATTCTTCATCCACGCACGCCTGGAGGAGGGATCGGCATTGTGCCATCCTGCTTCGCGAAATGCAGCCTCGACTTCGTCCTGGGATCCAACGAAGACGATGTTTAGCAGATCGGCGTCAACGCTCTTCCGGGTCGAGACACGCCAGGGAAGTTGCCCAACTAACTGATCGAGTCGATCTGATTCCGCTCTGGCAGCCGGAGAAGAATCGTGCACGACGCTGACCATCACCGGCGGGGGCGAAACCTCGGTCGTAGTGCGAAGGCGCATATCCGTACCAGCCGGGTAATAAATCTCCGGTTCAGGAAAAATCGGGAATGTTGCCTTGTAGGCCATCAGGATCGGATCGGAGTAGAGGTTCCAGGTGGGAAGGTGAATCAGGCGGCTGTTGATGCGCCCCTGGAAGGTGTCGGAGCTAAGGACACCTTGAATCACGCCATTCCGAACCAGTTCGCGGGCATTCTCCACTTCTTCCACGCGGGCGGTGAGCACAACGTCTACACCGGGTCTGGCAGTGCCACGATTGAATTCGAGTTCGAGGGCAGCGGTTTCATGTCGAATGCCCCATCCGACTTTGCGCTTGCTGAGAACTATGCCATCGATAGACGCGCCCATGGGAAGGACGATTTCGTTGTCGCAGACGAGATCCTGGGTAAGGACCGCATGAACAGGATCGCCCGCTTTCGCAGTGTAGGTGGAGATAGGGGCGGCGAGGCGAATCCAGAGCGGCTGACCGGCGGGTAGCTGGTCGCATCCGAAGGCCACCCTGGCAGCACACAGGACGCACAAGAATGCGAGTCCGCGATTCAGGTCAAGCAGAATTCTCATATCGGAGCGAGGCACCTCCCCCCGCATCACAACAATAGCAAACGGGAAAAGAGAGGCTGTGATTCGCCCCAGGGAAAGGAGTGGAGCTGAGATGCAGACCTCGACGAGGCGTAGACGTTCTCACAAGAAAACCTTAGGATGGGCGGCAAGCCTTATGCGTAGAAGAGCCTGGTTTACAGTCCTTGTCCTCACACTCCTTCCGGTTTGCCTCTCAGGTCAAGACCAGCATGACGCTGCCGTCATCTCTGTCGATGCTGCGCACCCGGGAGCAGCGATTTCCCCGACAATGTTCGGCATCTTCTTCGAAGACATTAACTTCGGAGCCGACGGCGGGCTGTATCCCGAACTCGTAAAGAACAGATCGTTTGAGTTTCAGGAACCACTGACCGGCTGGCATGAAATTCTCCGCACCAGCAGCAAGGGGATCGATAATCCTCGGGGCGAACTCGCGATCCGCACAAAGGATCCGCTTAACCCGTCCAATCCGCACTATCTCAAAGTCCGCGTCTACGAACC
>DATGAD010000036.1:0-12786 GCA_035313725.1 Alloacidobacterium sp.
GCCTACCGCAACAGCGTCGAGATCACACACGCCCGCTGGAACTCCGACGTGCAGTTGCTGATCAAGGCACTGACGCAATATGTGCACTCAACCGCAGCGACAGAAGCCGATACAGTTCACGCCACGGTACCAGTGCAGTTGCCCGCGCCTCATCCAGCGCAGGAACCCGCCTCAGAGGGGACGAAGCTGAAGAAGCCGATAAAGGTCGGGCTGATTGCGCTCGCGGTCGTGGCCGTAGCAGTGATCGGTTTCTTCGCGTTTGTCATTCTGTACGACCTACACTATTTTCCTTTTGACGACGGAACCAGCGCGCTCGACGGCCGATGGACGAACCCAGCAGCCACGGAACGCGACGCGCTTGCAGAACTCGAAATCTCAGGAAGCGGCAAACAACTCGCCGTCCACGCCTGGGGGCTATGTAAGCCGGCAAACTGCGACTGGGGCGCGCAGAATGCTACCTTCGACGGCAAGAAAGCGAAAGCTACATGGAGCATGCTGAACGACGCGAGCGGCGAAGAGAAAGGCCGCGTGGCAACGCTGACGATCTCCCCGGGGGACCCCGGAAAGCTTGAAGTCGTGGTCGCAAATACTTATCCCCAGCGCACGGGCAACACGCATCAGTTTGAATTCGTGCGCGCGCAATAGCCCGTCAGCTTGCGGAGTGTGTTGTGCTTTGTGCTTTGTTGGATTGCTGCTGGATATTGGTCCACTGCGAGTGCTCTTGCGAGACCAGCGACTCGATTCGCTCGGCGAGAAGCGCATCCGGATCGGGCGTAGCGCTCTTCGCGTACTGCCCGGCTTTTCCGAGATACAGGAACTTCTCGTGCTTGAGCGCTTCGGCTGTGGAGCGGTAGTTGGTCCAGTTCTCCTGATACTGGTTCAGGTGCAGGACGCCTTCAAGAATGGTGATGAGGACGCCGAGTCCGCCCGTGATTAAGCCAAGATGTTCCTTGAGCCAGGGGGAGGCTACACTCAGACTTCCGAGGAAGGGGATGAGTGCAGCGGCGAGGATCTCTATAATCTTGATCCGTTTGAAGGCCTTCTGCGACTTGCGGCTCTTGCTGCCGTACCAGCTGATCTGGTCCTCGAGCCGCTGAAAGGTTGGGCCGTCGGGCAGGCCGGTTGGCTCAGGCATTGAAGTTGGCTCCGTTGTCCATTCTTAGCGCCAAGGCAGCCAGCATAGCACGTCGCCTCAACGCATCTCATGCAATTTATGCAAACGCTCGTGGGCCTGCAGCCTGCGTGCTCACGAGGGGGAATCAAGACTGACACAGGAAAAGTCGTGTCTACATTGGCAATTTGCTCATCATCTGTTCTTTACTAACGATGAAAGGTATTAGCAATCTGAACTGTTCTCGAACGAGCTGCATCGTAGTATCTAAATTCCCTGCTTAAAGGATCTGTGACATGACGACTTTACCCCCATACGCGTCAGCGCCGGAAAAACACCTTGTTGCCTTCGTCATTGAAGGAGATGACGTCTTCAAAGTTACGATGGATAATGTTGTGCAGGCCGCGGATGGCGCGGGTTCCGTCGCATTTGAAGGAGTGGCAAAATTGAAGGCCGCTGTGGCGCTGTTCCAGCTCACCAATATCCACAACGAGCGGCCCAACGAACTGCGCAAGATGGCGCGGGAACTCGCCCAGGAAGGCATGATGCTCCTGTCGCGGGCCAGCGCTGCTCCCAGGCTCACTACTGCCAGTCCGGAAAGCTCCGTAGCTTAGTTCTCATTTTCTTCTTGTATCCTGCCTGAATCAGCCGTTTGCGTGAGGACGCTGAAGCGTGCCCACGCATTGGCATGCCCGATCGCATCAAAGAAATCAGATAGAGAGAGATTGCATTTTGTGGAGTGATTTTGAATCCAACGTTGTCGAAGGCCGCTATCCGCTGGGCAAGTTAGTGCGCTCCGAGGGCCGATGCGGATGGTTTGAAACTCAGTTTGATGAGAAGCCCGCGATCATCAGCCTGATTGAGTCATTGAACGACGAAACCATGATTCTTGACCGGCTCCGGGCTGTGGAGAATGTCCGCGACGAGAACGTCGTCACGGTTTTTGAATCCGGCACGACCAAGGTGCGTACCACGCCGCTTGTATACGCCGTGATGGAATACACCGAAGAGAATCTTGAAGACGTGCTGCGCACTCGCACGCTCTCAGCGGAAGAGACAAAGCAGGTGGCTGAAGGCTTGTTGCATGCGCTGCGAGCGATTCACAAGGAGCGCCTGGTCTGTGGACGCCTCGAAGCCTCAAGCGTGCTGGCCTCGGGCGACACGCTCAAGCTGCGCAGCGATTACCTGCAATTGGTGCCGCAGGATGCCGATTTCAATCCATACGCGGCGAAAGACGTGCGCGATCTGGGGAGCCTTCTGCATCAATGCCTGACTCAGAAGCCACTGAAGAGGGCGACCGATGGCAATGATCCGTCACTGCAGTTGCTAGCTCCGCCATTCGTGGAGGTTGTGCGCCGGACATTGAGCGGACAGGCCACCGTCGATGAAATCGCCGAATTGTTGCACCTGGTTGCGGGTCCGGCGCCTGCTCCTGTGCAGCCAAAGCCAATGCAGCAGCCAGCAGCACGCGCTGAGTCAGTCAAGCCGCGGCAGATTGCCGAACCAGTGGAGGCATTCCCGCACCAAAGCGCTTCCCAAAGCGTTTCAAAGAGAAGACCGCTAATGATAGGCGTCTTTGCCCTGCTGCTTCTGTTGGTGGTGTTTGCATTGTGGGCGATGCTGCACCATTCGGACCATCCGCAGGATGCAGCAGCACAGAATCCAGTAGTTGTGGTTTCTCCCGAGACCGAGACTCCTCGAAAATCACCGCCCGTTGCTTCTCTGCCGGCGGCAACGCCGAAGGCCGCACCTGCGCCAGCCGCGATAGAGTCATCGCCGTCCTCCGCTGGACCTGCATCCCGGGCAGGCATGTGGCGAGTGGTGGCCTTCACATATAACTTCCAGGACCAGGCGGAGCACAAGGCGCGCACGATCAACGAAAAACATCCTGACCTGGAGGCAAGCGTCTTCTCACCAAAGGGCTCAGGCGCGCCCTACCTTGTGACATTGGGCAATGCCACAGACCGGGCTTCTGCCTTTCGGCTGCGGGACAAAGCTGTTCAGGAAGGGCTACCCAGAGACACCTACGCTCAGAACTACTCGCGGTGAACAGAGTCTCCCATCCTGCTCCTGATGATCAGGATGGGATTCTTAAGATTGAGCTGAGGTTTGGGCTGGTGGCGCCGCAGGAGCTGCCGGCTTTGGAGCTACTGGCTTCTTCGGCACGTCCTTCTTGCCCGGCGCAAGAATCGCGTGCAACGTGGTGCCCTCCATGCGTGGCATGAACTCAACAATGCCTGCATCACCAATGTCCTGAATGAGCCGGTTAATAATGGCGTATCCAAGCTCGCGGTGAGCCATCTGGCGGCCTTTGAAGCGCAGCGAGGCCTTCACCTTATCGCCTTCGGTCAGGAAGCGGACGGCCTGATTTTTCTTGGTCTGGTAATCGTGCTCGTCTACGGTGACCGAGAACTTCACTTCTTTGACTACGATGACCTTTTGCTTCTTGCGGGCAGCGCGCTCGCTCTTGTCTTTTTCGTAGAGGAACTTGCCGTAGTCCTGAATGCGGCAAACCGGAGGAACCGCGGTTGGCGATACTTCCACGAGATCAAGTCCGCGTTCACGGGCGATCTTCAGTGCATCGAAAGGCGGCATGATGCCGAGCTGCTCGCCCTTGTCGTCGATCACGCGCACTTCGCGGGCGCGGATTCTTTCATTGATACGAATAAACTGCTTAGCTGAACGCTTGTCTAACTGTGCGATGGGTTTCCTCCAAAATTGTGGCAGCGCCACGTACCTACTCAGTATATCAAGCAGGTCTACTCTTGTTGTGATGCGAGTGGCTCAATGGCAGCTCTTTTTATTGCGGCAACGGCTCAGCGTAAAGCCCTGCTTCCGTCAGGCGGGTGGTCTGCACCCGCATAGTGCAGTTGGGCGGGCAAATCGTTGCAACCTCAACCTTGATGAAGTTGTCTGACAGTGCTGGAGTGCTTGCCTGGCTATCTCCTCTGAGAGTCACGACACTTAGCTCCCGGCCGACGAAGCTTTGTCGGAAAGCCTGGTTTTTCTGATCTGCCAGGGCGCGTAAAGACTCCATGCGTTGGTGAACGGCGGTCGCGGCGGCCGGTTGAAGGCGATGAAGTTTCGCAGCCGGAGTTCCGGGACGCGCAGAAAAAGGAAAGAGGTGTAGATAGGTGAATGGTTGGGCGGCGATGAAGTCGTAGCTCTGCTGAAACAATGCGTCGGTCTCGCCGGGGAAGCCCACCATAACATCCGCGCCGATCGCCGCATCCGGCAGCATTATGCGAATCTGGCTGAGCTTCTCCGCATAATGCCATGGACGATAGCGGCGGTACATCCGGCGCAGGATTGTGTCCGAACCGGACTGCAGCGGCAAGTGCGCGTGCCGCGCGAGCCGTCCAGCATACGCGGTAAAGAGAGAAAGCAGCTCTGGGGTCCAGTCCATGGGCTCAATCGAACTCAGGCGAAGACGCGGCAGCGCGGTTCTTTCGAGAATAGCGGCGACGAGATCGACGAAGCGTTGCGCGGGGTTCAGGTCGCGTCCCCAGCGGCCGAGATTAATGCCGGAGAGGACCAACTCCTGTCCGCCGTTTTCGACAAACCGCTCGACCGATTCGAGGCACTCTGCAAGGGAAATTGACCGACTGGGGCCGCGCGTTTGGGGAATGATGCAGAAGGAGCAGCGGTTGGCGCAGCCATCCTGCACCTTGAGATTGGGCCGCGTCTGGTCGGAGTCTTCAGCAAAGGGCAATATCGCGAGATCGGCATGCGCGAAGTTTTCATCCACAAAAACAGGAACGCTGTTGACCAGCTTTGCCAAAGGAACGAAATCCGACGGCTCAACAATGCTGGGCACGACAACAGACTTGTGGCTGTTGCCGATCACGGCGCTGACGCCATCCAGCGCCGCCAGTTCTTCAGGAGCGCGCTGTGCGTAGCATCCTGTGACGACGATCTTCGCCTCCGGATTGTGGCGATGAACCCGGCGGATGAAGGCGCGAGCTCTACTGTCGGCGTCGGCGGTAACGCTGCAGGTGTTCACGACGACGACATTGGCGCTGGCAAAATCCGAGCCCTGACGCAAACCGCGCTGACGCAGTCCTGCCGCGATCGCTTCCCCGTCCGAACGGCTGGAACGGCATCCAAAGTTCTCGACATGGTATTCTGCCACGTTGTTTAGTGTAACAATGGAAGCTTGTGCCCCCGGGATTCCCGGAAAACCGTTTCATAACAATGCCTGCGGGATACGGCCTTAACCGGAAACAATTTCTTTTCAAAACAGCAAGAGAAGGGTCAGGAGTTTCATATGAAGCGGCGTATTTTACTGGTGGACGACGAAGTAGCGATTCTGCTGACGCTGAAGGCTGTGCTGGAGTTCAACGGGTTTGAAGTGGAAACTGCCGCCTCGGCCAAAGAGGCCAAGTCGAAAATCAAGAACAGCCAGTTCCACATGGTCATTACGGACATGCGCATGGAAAGCGAGAGCGCCGGTCTGGAGGTAGTTCAGGCCGCCAAGAAGGCGGCTTATCAACCAGCCGTTGCCATGCTCACCGCGTTCCCTCTTCCCGGGGATGACTGGCAGGAGCAGGGCGCGGACGAGATGCTGGTAAAACCAATGAATACCCAGGACCTGCTGGTGCAGATCGAAGCGCTGCTGGTCACCCACGAAGACAACAAGCGAGCTGCTAAAAAGCAGTCCGTGCTTGCCGGCACAGGCAAAACTTCCGCCAGAAAGAGCCGTACGCCGTCGCGCAAAGCCATGGCGACGCACTAACCCGGCAATAAATCCAGCAAAATTTTACAGGGTGGCCGGAGGCTGCTGCACAGCAACCGGTACGATCCGCTTCCGCTGAAAGCATTCACGGCAAAGCACCGGACGCCCCTGCGTCGGTTTGAACGGTACCGTAGTCTCATGGCCGCACTCCGAGCAGGTCGTGCGGGTTTCCGCACGTACCGCCGATCCACCCGATGCCCTCTTTGCCTTGCAAAGCTTGCAACGCTTGGGATCGTTCCGGAATTGCTTGTCATGAAAGAAAAGCTGTTCCCCTGCGGTGAATACAAATTCATTCCCGCAATCCACACACTTGAGAATCTTGTCGACGAACTCCATCACTCGTTCCCCGCCAGACTGCCTAGATACAGCAGCGCCGGCTCAGAGCCCCAATTCACAGGCATAGTGAATCCGAGCAGCTGATCGTAGCGAACTTCTTTTGGTGAACTTCTAAGACGATTATTGCGAGGGGCCTGGCCGCGGTGAGGGGCGGCGACTACCGGGTGCTTAATTGACCCGGTATGACATGCCGAGAGGCACGCCGAGGGAACTGCGACACTGCAATCTTTATCAGCCCCGCGGCACTGCAATTGCTGCGGGGCTGTCAACGCATGATAGTGGGAAGTGGAGTTAGTCCTGCTCTTTACGAGCCTTTTTGCGATTCCGCTTACGTGCCAACGCCTCTTTTACACGGCGCTTTTCACCGGGTTTCAGGTAGAAGGAGTGACGCTTGACTTCCTTGATGATGTCCTCCTGCTGTACCTTGCGCTTAAACCGGCGCAACGCATTTTCGAGCGGCTCGCCTTCCTGTACACGAACCTCTGCCAACTGAACTACACCTCCAAACCGACCCACTAGGGCTTGTATAGAATAACAGGAATTTATGCCGATCTTTCTATAAATTAAGGCCTTATCCAGCTATAAGTTACGGGTCTATTGCGCGGACTGTTGGATAACAGTCAGCTTCAATGGCTGATTTACAGACTCGCCGGTAGGAGTAGTGAATACGGCCTGAAGCGTGTAGTTCGCCTCAGTCGTCATGCCGGACGATGAGTTGCCACCCCCACACGCGGCCATCGTCCACAGCAAAAAGCATGCTGCCAAAAATGCTAAATAGCCAATAAGCTCACACCTCTGGCGCCGCAGGCGTGCGGGAAAGATACCGAGCAGCAGAGCAACCGAGACAACACTGCCCATGATCCACTGAAACGAACTCGTTGCGGATTTCGCAGCACCTGCGGGAGCGACGGTGAATACTACCGTTGCTGTTGAAGCATTCGCGGTGAACGCGAGCGAATCCGGATTGGGCGTGCATTGCATACCGAAGGGCGCATTCGTGCAGGTGACGGCGAGTGAACCGATATAGCCATCCTGCGACTGAACTGTCAGCTTATAGGTTGCAGTCCCGCCATAATTAATTGTGGCGGAAGTCGACGAGCCGCTCGAAGGTGCTACGGTTACGGTCGAGCCTATGCCGCTCAGTTGTACGGTCTGTGGGCCGCCCGAAACGTTGTCTGTGATGGTGAGTGCGCCTGTCTGTGCGCCTGTGGTGCTGGTCTGAAAAAAGACTCCGATGATGCAAGAAAAGCCCGGAGCAATCGAGTTTCCGCATGCGTTAAGAGAACTGAAGGGCCCGGTGGTTTCTACGGATTGGATTGTCACCGGGGCCGTCCCCGTGTTTTGCAAAGTCACATTCTGAGGCAGGCTGGTTGCTCCGAGGAAGTTGCTGCCAAAATCCAGAGTCGTAGGTGTGATCGTTAGCTGAGGGACGGGGATTGCCGTGCCCACTCCGCTGAGCGGGATTGCTTGCGGGCTCGATGGAGCACTATCGACTATGGTCACTGTTCCAGTTTGTGGGCCCGGAATAGTGGGGGCAAACGTTACATAGACGCCACAAACACCGGCGGGTTGGATTGGCATGCAGTTTTGCGTTTTTTGTATGGCGAATGGCGCTGCAGTTGTAATTGACTGGACATTTGCTGGAGCATCTCCCGTGTTTGTTACAGTCGCCGCTATTGCAGCGCTTGTTGTTCCCACCTGTTGATTGCCAAAGGCAATATTCGTTGGCGAAATTTCTATCCCTGGCCCATTTTGATAGCCGTTCCCTTGCAAACTGACGGAAGCTGACCTGCCGTTCTGGTCGGTAATGACAATGCTACCCGTGCTTGCGGCGACTTTCGTGGGCGCAAAGACAACCGAAATCGTACAGCTGGTCGCGATTTCTCCGGTGCAGTTGCTTGTATTTGTAAAGGCGCTATCGCCGCTCATTGCAATTTGCGTAATCGCTGCCGGGCTGCCGGAAGTATTTGCAAGAGTGATTGAGAGCGAACTGGTAGTGCCATCTTTGACATATCCAAAATTTAAGGAACTCGGAGAAATAGAAAAGAGCGGTCCTGCGAGGTTGCCAAAGACGGGTACGTTAATGGGATTCAGTGCGTTGTTACTCGTGATCGAAACAAGACCGCTGATTGAGTTCTGCGGAGATGAAGACAGGGTGATCTGAGCATTGAGGAAGTATGGGTCGCTCAGGTTTGGATCGGAGACTGAAAGTGGAGGCTGGGCAGTGATCGCTGAGACAGCAAGATCGGATGTTCCAGCGAACTGAAAGATCTGAGACGAAGGAGCGCTGAAGGCAAGATAGTACTGAGGAATGTAGATTCCCGGTGGAATGTAGGGGGATCCCGGTGCCGACGGCTCAGGCAGAAACAACAGGCCATTTCCATTCACGAATCCAATGTGGCTGTTGCCGAAGTTCAGAGCAAAGGCACTCCCAGAATATGCATTCAGAGGTACGTTGGGTGGCCCCGATTCGGAGTAGGAGGACAGATCGTAACCGTCGTTGAAAGTGCCATCGCCTTTTCCGGTGCTAAGCAAGATACGACAACATGTTCCTCCGCCTTCGAGGTCGTTGGCGACAGGCATTACTACATCCGGTTTCCCGTCTTGATTCAGGTCCATCATGAATGGATAGTAGTCGTACCATTCACTACCGAATGACTCACCTGGCGCGACTTCAATCTGTATTTGAGCGGCAGCAAACGTGCCATCACCATTACCAGGCAGGAATACGAGATTAACTGTTTGGGAGAAGGTCAATTGATCATCAACTGTTTCAAAAAAGAGCAGGTCGGGTTTGTCGTCGCCGTTCAAATCCTGGATACCCAGGATTTGAAGAATCGCTATTATGGAGGGCCCACTAGGCATACCAACGTCAATAGCGCTCGCCGTTCCAAATCCGCCATGTCCATTACCGAGAGAAATAGAGTAGGGTTCAAGAAGCAGGTCAGGAAAACCGTCCTCGTTCACATCCCCGACGGCAATAATACCGCCCAGATTCGCGTTTGAGGTGACAACCGGCGCTTGGAATGTGCCGTCTCCGTTGCCCAGTACAGTCGCTACATTTCCTGCTGTGCCGAGGCCTCCGCTTTGAACAAGAAGGTCCTGATGGCCATCGTGATTCAGATCTGCGATGCAAAAGTATGTCACTGGCAAGAACTGCGATGGCAGAGCAATCGTCTGCACATGATCGAACGTCCCATCGCCTTTGCCGGTAACGATGAGTATTACGCCGTTTCCATTCTGAACCGCAGGGAAGGCGATATCGAGCTTGTTGTCGCCATTGAAATCTGCCGCGGGACCAGGAGTGAATGACGTGATTGTGATCGATGGATCGATCGCAAAGAATGAGTTTTGGATGCCCGTAGTAAAACCATCACCGCGCCCGAGATAGGTAGTGAGCTGTAACTGGCCGGGCTGGGACTGCTTAGCCATTGACACATAATCGGTCAGACCGTCTCCGTTGAAGTCGCCCGCAATCGATTGGGCCAGCGGCGTATTGTCGATTTCGTTGAGCATGGTTTGGGCGAATGAAGTTGGAGTGCTGGAGAGGGAAAGCAAGATGAGGAGGAGCAGGAAGGGGCGCTTCATCAGGCTACTCTCCTTACGCCCATGTTCACTGAATGTGATTGTGGATTGACCTTGCGCTCTTCAGTAAGGTCTACGCCTTTTCAATGCTCGCATTCCTGCGTGAACTTCCACCCGACAGGGTGGGACCTGTAGGGTGATCAAGGCATAGACAGGGTAACAGGATTCCCATTGACTGCCGAGTTCGGCTTCCCCGGAATCAGGAGAGGCCCAATCTTTGCGGGAATTCGTTGATGTCGGCGTCTTCGTACCAGTCTGCCTGTTCGCGAACATTTTTGTGCTGATGACGCTGAAGCAGGATATGCGCTGTGAGGATGAAACTTGCGGCGATGAGAAAATGCACGGGGTGCCTCTCGATCCAGTGGCCTATGTCTATCGTTGTTTGAATGAAGGGCACGAAGAGAAAGAGCAATGCTGCGACGTACATTGCCAGGTTTCGTTTGGAGTATGCCAGCGGCGCGGTAAAGGGCACGGAGAGGAAGCTCAGAAAGAAGATATCGATGAGCAGAAGGCAGAGGCCTTGAGCCACGAGCAACTGAGACAACATTTGGGGCCAGCCCGGAAATGTGGACGGGCTTAATACTTTTCCTAATAACAGGACAGCCGCTGTGACGAAGGCTGCGCGCAGTAGCGTCCAGCGCAGTGTGGCGGAGACGTGGTCCTGACTCGGCCGCGCGCCGATGACGTGAAATAGCCAATTCGCTCTCAGCTCGACCGGGGACATGAAGGCTACTCTCAAGCCGGAGACAACGAGGAAGGCTGCGATGGGGATCGCGGATCGCAATCCGAATTTGGAATACACGAGATGGAGTTGGCCATCGCGCTGCTGGAATTTGATGGTGGTTGCGATGAGGAGCGCGAGGCCGACTCCGCCATACATGGAGAGATAGACACGGTGATGTGGAGCCCGCTGCAGAGTCTGGCTGATGAAGTGATACGCCGCTCGTTGCGCAGGACGCATGATGAAGACAGTGTGCAAAACCATATCTTTTGCCGCAGCAAGCCAGTTGCGAGATTTTTTCGCGACGTGGCCTTCAATGGCCGTACGCATTTTTCTGCGATAGGCGAGTGGGTAGGTGAGGACTGTGAGCGCAAGAACGAAAAACAGCGCGAATGCGCCTCTCGCCGCGAGAGCGTGGAAGATATGGGGTGCCGCTGATCCTTCGAGCAAGGCCTGGTACACGCCGAGAAACCAGAAGATCGGGAACCATTCTGCCGCTTGATTGCCCGACGTGAGCAGCAGTTGCAGGTTGTGGGAGAGCAGCGGGAAAAGAAACAGGACGATCAGCAGGACGGTGAGAGACAGAGCTTGCAGGACTGGCGATATCCAGCGAAAGACCCGTTCGCCGAGCGTGTTCAGCAGTATTCCCTGCAATGAAAGGAAGAAGCCAGCGGTGAAAAGGCCGCCTACTGTTACGGCAAGGACATGCGCGATGAAGTGTCGGATGACATTCGGCTCTTCGGCGATGATGGGCAGAAAGATGGCTCCGGGAACTCCACTGGCGAGCAGAAACAGAGCGAGAAAGAAGCCTAGCGCTGCAATTTTGGCAGTAAAAAATTTGGGTGCCGGCACCGGCAACGGCGTCAGCACCAGAACATCGAGCAGGTCAGGAAAGAGTAGATCCCACTCGAACACCGTCGCTGCTCCCACCGCGATGCTGGCATACATCACGTAGAAATAGTGGTCGCTGACACGTGGCCAGTAGCCTCGAGGCGCGGTATTCGGAGGAAAGATGAAATACGAAGGCATGAGCGAAAGAGCCACAAACAGGCTGGGGACAGCAATGATGACGAGCACCTGAATGACACGGATTCCGTTGCCGCCATCGGCTGAGGTCATCGGATTATCGAAGAAGCGATCGAAGAAATGCCGCGCCAGAACGACGAATCTGTTCATGCGAACGATTTCTTTGCTGCGCATCTGCGCCTGCACTTCAAGAGATAAGACGGGATGTTCGGGTGGCGTAAAGACCTGGAAGGCGCTATGCATGCGTTGCCCTCATCACTTCGATCATTTCGTTGGCGACGGTTTTCGTGTCCTGCTGCTGGACCAGTTGCGCGAAGACGCTTTCGAGACTCGGCAATTGCATAAGCTGCGTCAGCTCCGACGGCGCTGCGTTCGCACGAATCTTTCCCTCGGCGATCACAATGACGCGGCCGCAAATCTGCTCGACAACTTCAAGCACATGAGAAATGTAGAGGATGGCTTTACCCTCGGCGGCGAGCGCCGATAGCAGATCTTTGAAGAGGCGCGCGGAAACAACATCGAGGCCGGAAAGTGGCTCGTCGAAAATGAGCAGCTGCGGGTTGTGCATGAGCGCAGCGGCGATGAGAACGCGCTGCTTCATTCCTTTGGAGTAGAGCGAGATGGGGGAATAGCGCCAGGATTCGAGCGCCAGGAGTTTGAGCAGGGTGTTGGCTTTGAGCGCGATGAGCTTTTCGGTCATGCCGCGCAGGCGGCCGACAAGCTGAAGATATTCAAGCCCGGAGAGATGCGTGTAGATGTGTGCCTCTTCCGGCACATAGCCAAGCACGGCGCGATATGCCACGAGATCGTCGTGGATAGAATGACCGCGAAAGAGCACCCTGCCCTGATTTGGCTGCAACAGGCCGGTGATTATTTTAACTGTGGTGGATTTGCCAGAGCCATTGGGCCCGAGGTAACCGACGATTTCGCCGGGCAGGAGTCGGAAGCTCACATTTTCGACTGCGGCGATGCCACGGTAGCGCTTGGTGAGGTTCTGGAGTTCGAGGACAGGCTCGGTTTCCATATACCCCTATGTAGCAAACTACTTATAGACTCGTCAAGTAGCATGCTACATAGGTATAATGGCCGGGCATGGGCGCCGAGGCAAAACTTTCGCATACCGCCGCGCTGATTCTCCGGGCGATCAGCGCCGGCTACATCTATGGTTTCAGCGTAATGGAGATGGCGGGGCTGCCTAGTGGGACGGTGTATCCGGCGATGCGGAGGCTAGAGCGCGATGGGCTGATCCAGTCAAAGTGGGAGGCGGAGACT
>DATGAD010000037.1:0-2279 GCA_035313725.1 Alloacidobacterium sp.
ACGGACATCATCTGCTGGCCGGAGCCGACGCCTTCGGCGAACGTCGCGCTGTCCTCATCGTCCTGCTGGGTGTTGAGGTTGTAGGCGAAGAGATGTGAGGAGCCACCCGCGATTTCGGAGATGCCGAGAGTGTGGTCGTCAATCCACAGGAACCATGCGGGGCTGGCCTTGCGGCCGAGGGTTACGTCTTTCGGTTCGCCGCCGTTTGAAGAAACAAGATAGATGTCTCCGCCCGTTGAGCCCTGGTCGGACATCAGGCCTGAGATGAAGGCTATCTGTGAGCCATCTGGCGACCAGCGCGGGACGGCGAGTTGCAGGCCGAAGATGGGGCTGTGGCCGCTGGTTGGATCGACGAGCACGCTGGGATCGAAGGCGGCGCGGCCTCCTGATATAGGTTTTGTCCCGGGCATGAAGGGCTGGGTGTAGAGCTTAGCCACCCACCAGTTGTTTTCTCCCGGCGGCGGGGCGGCGACGTAAGCCAGTTTCTTTGAATCAGGGGACCAGTTGAATTCGTAAACGTGCAGATTAGCGGGTGTGATCGGAGCGAGTTCGCCGGATGCAGCATCGACTGTGGCAACGCGCTGGATTTCGAGTCCTTCAACGCCGATCACCCCTGCTGGCGGTTTCATTGCGGCCAGGGCGCCCGAGGGACGGGTTGCGCCTTCAACGTAAAGCAGCCCGATGAATTTTCCGTCGGGCGACCACTGCGGAGAGTCAGCGTATCCGTGGAAGGTGGTCAGGCGCTTCGCCGGCGCTTTCGCAGCTGGTTCGGCGATGTAGAGTCCCTGCTGGTGCTCGCTGTTGCAGTCAGAGAAGAAGGCAAGCTGCTTCGAATCCGGCGACCAGGCGATCTCGTTTTCGTCGCCCTGCTTGCCCTCTCCGCAGGCGGTGATCCGGTAGGTCGAGGAAGGGTTGTCGAGCGGCGCGACTTCAATCTCTGTGCCGCGACCCTCCTGGGGCCTGACGACCCATGACACCCACTTGCTGTCAGGCGAAATCACCGTCTGATGCGGAGCGCGGACGGCTTCAAGCTGGGCGGTGATCTGGCTGATGCGGGGATCTTTCGCCGGGGTAGCAGGGGTTTGTGCAAGGGCGATGACGCCTGACGAGAGACAGGTGAAAAACACAGTCAGCGTGCGAAAAGACATAATGCCGGATGGTAGCAGAGGATCACTAGTCCGCGAGATGTGGTTTTGCGTGTAAAACGGTACTCTTACCTTTCCGAGACACGACCTACCCATTGTATAATGTAAGACATGGATAGACAGATTACGACCGTAAGCACAAAGGGTCAGTTGGTTATCCCTTCGCAGATGCGCAATCAGCTCGGTATTCGGCCTGGAACGCGTGTCGCTGTGGCATTGGAGGGGGACCACATTGTTCTCTACCCAGTCTCGGAGCGGCTGGTCGAGGAATCGAAGGGCATGCTGGCGGGTGGGCCTTCCCTATCCGATGAGTTGCAGCAGGAGCGCCGCAAGGCTGATCGATGGTGACGTATGTTCTGGATGCCAGCGCGATTCTGCGTTATCTGGACGATGAGGCTGGAGCAGACCGGGTTGCCGACGTCATCAAGGCGCATATTGCCGGAGAGTCCAGCGCAATTGTCTTGGACCTTCATTGGGGGGAAATCGCTGGCGTTGTCTATAAGAGGCATGGGGCCGACGTAATGGAGAAAGTGATGTCGCGGCTCGATGCCTTCGGATTCGAAAGTGCTCCGGTTACGCGAGAGCGGGCAGTGGATGCTGCTATCATCAAAGTGCAGACCGGCATTCCGTACGCCGATGCGCTTGGGGTGCAATTGGCCTCCGATTCGAGCGAACACGTCTTCATCACAGCGGATTTTGATGTGAAACCGGCTGCGGATCGTGTGCGAATTGAATTTCTGCCAGTGAAATAGCGAGAATTGTCGCCGGGGTGCTCGATTTTGGCTGCAATTTCGCAGTGAACGCGCAAATAATTATGAATTTTTGCGGTGTTTGTTGACTCTAAAAGATGTACTTGGTACTCTTAAAAGGTTCCATGAGAGTGCTCTTCGTGTGCGTACTATCCGGAGAGCAGCTAAGACCTAAAAAGCTTCGCAGAAGGGTCAGTCGGAGAAAGTAAGGACTGACGGATACGGTATCTGCGAACCCCATCAATCTCATGAGATGGGCGAATCGCATCGGTGCCTGCGACCCCCTTCACCTTGAAGGACTATGCAGGCCGGAATCAGCGAAACGGAGTCGGCTTTCTTTCGTTCCCGATTATGCGGGGCAAAGCAACGTGCGGCCACCGTCCTG
>DATGAD010000038.1:0-19217 GCA_035313725.1 Alloacidobacterium sp.
ATTATTTCTGTACTTGATCAAGCGCCAGATTCAACTCAAGCACGTTGACGCGCGGTTCTCCGAGCACGCCAAACTGGCGGGACTGGGTGTGGGCCAGAACAAGATTACGCACGGTGTCGGGTCTAAGATTGCGTGTCTGCGCAATGCGATCGACCTGGAAGAGAGCCGCCGCAGGCGAGATGTCAGGATCGAGTCCCGAGCCTGAAGCCGTGACCAGATCGATGGGCACTGGCTGGTTGTTTCCATTCTGCTGATATTTCGCGACGTCCCCCTGAATGCGCGAGACCAGCTTCTGGCTTGAAGACGCGAGATTCGATCCGCCCGACGACGTTGCATCATAGCCATTGCCAGCCGCAGATGGACGGCTGTGAAAATATTTGTCGCTGTTGAAACTTTGCCCAATAATTCTGGAGCCAACGATCTGGCCATTGTTGGAGATGAGTTGTCCTTCGGCCTTGTCTCGGAAAGCCAAGTGAGCGAAAGCTGTTACAGCCAAGGGATAGGCGATGCCCAGCAGCAAGGTCGTTACCAGCGTGAAGCGAATCGAAATAATAAGTGATCTTTTCATGGTTTTCCCTTGATGTTTCCCTTTAGACCAGGTGCAGCCCGTTCAACACAACGTCAATGAGCTTGATGCCAACGAAAGGGACAATAACGCCGCCTACGCCATAAATAATGAGGTTGCGTCGCAGCAGCGCCTGCGCCGACTTCGGCGCGTATTTCACCCCACGAAGCGCAAGCGGTACGAGCGCAATGATGATGATGGCGTTGAAGATCACTGCCGACAAAATCGCTGAGTGCGGAGTCTTGAGGTGCATTACGTTCAACGCGTTCAGCACCGGAAAAACCCCTGCAAACATAGCGGGGATAATGGCGAAATACTTGGCAACGTCGTTCGCGATGGAGAAGGTTGTGAGGGCTCCCCGCGTCATCAGTAATTGTTTGCCGATTTCTACAATCTCGATCAGCTTGGTCGGGTTTGAATCGAGATCGACCATATTGCCGGCCTCTTTAGCCGCCTGCGTGCCCGAATTCATGGCCACACCTACATCGGCCTGAGCTAACGCAGGTGCATCGTTGGTGCCATCTCCCGTCATGGCAACGAGCTTTCCTTTGCCCTGCTCGCGCTTGATCAAATCCATCTTGTCTTTGGGTTTCGCCTCAGCCAGAAAGTCGTCAACGCCCGCTTCGCGAGCGATAACGGCCGCCGTCAGGGGATTATCACCCGTGATCATAATGGTGCGGATGCCCATGGCGCGCAGCCGCGCAAGCCGGTCCTTCAGGCCGCCTTTGACAATATCTTTGAGATAGACAACGCCGAGCGCGGTGCTGTTCTCAGCTACAACCAGAGGCGTTCCGCCGAGGCGGGCAATCTCTTCAACCTTGTCAGTCACTTTCCGCGGAAGACTCGAACCCTGCTGCTCCAGAAAGCGCGCAATAGCGTCGGCGGAACCTTTGCGAATCAAGGTTCCCGGCAGGTCCACACCAGACATGCGAGTCTGAGCGCTGAACGGAACAAACTCCGCTTGCATTCCTGTCAGATCGCGTCCGCGCAGATTGTATTTCTCTTTCGCGAGCACGACGATGGAACGCCCTTCCGGGGTCTCATCGGAAAGCGATGCAAGTTGCGCCGCGTCCGCAAGACGTTCCGTGCTGATCCCCGGAGCGGGCAAAAACTCGGTCGCCTGACGATTCCCGAGCGTGATGGTTCCCGTCTTATCGAGCAGCAGGGTATTTACATCGCCCGCAGCTTCGACAGCGCGTCCAGACATGGCCAGTACGTTGTATTGCACAAGACGGTCCATGCCTGCAATCCCGATGGCTGAGAGAAGTCCGCCGATAGTAGTAGGGATCAGGCAGACGAGCAACGAAACCAATACGAAGATCGTCTGCGGCGCGTGCGAGTAGATGGCGAATGGCTGCAACGTTGCAACCGCCAGAAGAAAGACGATCGTCAGACCTGAGAGAAGAATGCTCAACGCAATTTCGTTCGGTGTCCTTTGCCGTTCAGCGCCTTCAACCAAAGCAATCATCCGGTCGAGAAACGTCTCGCCCGGATTCGATGTGATTCGAATTTTGATCCAATCGGAGAGAACCCGCGTCCCGCCTGTGACTGCAGAACGGTCGCCGCCGGCCTCGCGAATGACCGGCGCCGATTCGCCAGTGATAGCCGATTCGTCTACCGACGCAACACCTTCGATGACTTCGCCGTCGCCCGCGATAAATTGCCCGGCTTCGACCTTGATGATGTCATCGACGCGAAGCGCGGAGCTGGAAACTGCTTCGGTGCTGCCGTCTTTCCTGTAGCGATAGGCCATAGTTTCGCCCTTGGCCTTTCGCAAAGTGTCAGCCTGCGCTTTGCCGCGACCCTCCGCCATGGCCTCGGCGAAGTTGGCGAACAGCACCGTGAACCACAGCCACAGTGTGATCTGCAGATCGAATGCGAATCCGGGCTGGTGCCGAACGATGTCCTGAATCAGCAGCGCAGTGGTAAGCACGCTGCCAACTTCCACGACGAACATGACCGGGTTTTTGATCATGGCGCGTGGATTGAGTTTGGTAAAGGCGCCGATAATCGCCTGGCGCAAAATAATCGGATTCCAGAGACTCTGTTTTTCTGCCATTGCTTTCTCCGCTGCCCTAGAAAAGTTGTCCTGCGTGCAGCAACAGGTGCTCAAGAATGGGACCGAGGCTTAACGCCGGAAAAAAGGTGAGCGCGCCAACGATAAGAACGACGCCCGTCAACAGGACCGTGAATAGCCCTGTATTGACTGGGAACGTTCCAGGTGACGGCGGCACGCTCTTCTTCTGCGCCAGGTTGCCTGCCAGAGCGATCATCGGGACCATCATCAGGAAGCGGCCGGTGAGCATAGTGAACCCGAGGCTCAGGTTGTACCAGTGCGTGTTGGCGCTCAATCCCGCGAACGCAGAACCGTTGTTTCCGGCGGCGGAGGTGAAGGCGTAAAGAATCTCGCTTAAGCCGTGCGGCCCGTTGTTCGTGAGGCTACTCAATCCCATCTGCGGCGAGAGCACCGAGATAGCCGTAAGCACGAGAATGACGAGCGGGAAGATGAGCACATAAAGCATGGCCATCTTCACGTCGTAGGATTCGATCTTCTTACCGAGGTATTCCGGCGTTCGCCCAACCATTAATCCCGCGATAAATACGGACAGCACAACATAAATCAGCATGCCGTAAAGCCCTGCGCCGACTCCGCCAAAGACGATTTCGCCCAGCATGATGTTCGCCAGCGGTACCATGCCGCCAAGAGGCGTAAACGAGTCATGCACTGAGTTGACCGCTCCGCAGCTGGCGTCAGTAGTGATAGTCGCAAACAGAGCGGATTGTGAGATCCCGAAGCGAACTTCCTTGCCTTCCATATTGCCGCCGGATTGCAGCGCACTGACATGCTGATCGACTCCGTGGAGCAACGGATGCGGCTGCGACTCAGCCCAGTAAGCGGTGGTAAATCCTGCGATGAAGAGCACAGACATGCACGCGAAAACCGCCCAGCCATGGCCTGCCGATCCTGTCATTCTGCCGAGCGTCACTGTGAGAGCCGCCGGGATGATGAAGATCGAGAACATCTGCAGCAAATTGGTGAATGGCGTCGGGTTCTCAAAGGGATGAGCGCTGTTTGCATTAAAGAAGCCGCCGCCGTTTGTGCCGAGCATTTTGATGGCTTCCTGCGAAGCGACCGGGCCTTGCGCAATGGTCTGCGTCTGGCTCGGCTGTTCAAGAGTGGAAACGGTGGTGTAGGGTTTCAGGTTCTGCACAACACCTTGCTCAATCAGTGCGCCCGCATAGATCAGGCAAATGGGCAGCAGAATGTAGACGATCGAGCGAGTTGTATCCGCCCAGAAGTTGCCGATCGTCTTCGATTCCTTGCGTGCGATACCGCGCACAAGAGCAATCGCAACGGCGATCCCGACTGCGGCGCTCAGAAAGTTGTGATACGCGAGACCCGCCATTTGCGTGAAGTAGCTCATGGTGGTCTCTGGCGTGTATGCCTGCCAGTTGGTATTCGTGGTGAATGAGGCAGCAGTATTCCACGCAAGATCGGGCGCGACCCCCGCAAGGTGCTGCGGGTTCCATGGAAGAAAGTGCTGTGCTCGTTCGATGACGTAGGTAAGCAACAAGGAAACGAAGCTGAAAAGAAGCAGCGCGACGGAATATTCGCGCCAGGTCATCTCTTCTTCTGGCCGTATGCCGGAAAGCCTGTAAATAAGCCTCTCAATTGGCCGCAGAACCGGGCTTAGAAATGTGCGCTCACCCCCGAGCACGCGCGCAATATAGATTCCCAGCGGGCGCATAAGTGCAAGCAACAAGGCAAAGAAAATGAGTGATTGGAGCCAACCATTGGCTGTCATTTCAAAACTTCTCCGGATAGAGCAAGGTCACAACAAGATAGGCCATCATCAGAACGGTGACGGCAACGATAATTACCGTAAGAATGCTCATAAACCGGCTACCTCAGGCGCTCGCAGGCACTCACATAGAGGAGCGCAACGGCAAAAAAAATAAGGGTGAAGAACAGCACGAGAAGGTCCCACATGATGCACCTTTCTTTGAACGCAGACCTGAAAAAGGCCCGTCGGAACAGGCCTCTTCTTAGTAAATGGGTCTCACGCTAAGTCGCGCATAAGGGATTTATAAGGAAGTCGTAAAGAGGACTATTCAGGCGCGCCCTCAGGCAGAAAGCGATAGCCCACCCAGGGTTCAGTCTGAATGTATTCCTTGGCCGAATCACCCTGTAATTTCTTGCGCAGCTGGCCTACAAACACGCGAAGATATTCGGGCTGCTGCGCGGATTGCGCTCCCCACACAGAAGTAAGCAGCGCGCGATGCGTGATGACTTTCCCGGCATTACGCGCAAAGTGCAGGAGCAGGTCGAACTCTTTGGGAGTCAAATGAACAGCTCGGCCATTCACCGTCACGCTATGCGCTGCCGGGTCTACGACGAAATCGCCGGCCTCGATTGCGACATCGGTATTGCGGTCTGGCGCGCGCCGCAGATGCGCGCGTACACGAGCCAGCAACTCCTGCGTGCTGAAGGGCTTGGTCACATAGTCATCTGCGCCTGCATCGAGCGCTTCAATCTTCGTCCGCTCCTGATCGCGAACGGAAAGCACCAGAATGGGAACGTCGCTCTTTGCGCGAACCGCGCGTGAAAGCTCGATGCCGGTCATGCCTGGCATCATCAGGTCGGTAATGATCAGATCAGGCATCCAGTCCTGCACCAGATGAAGTGCCTCTTCCGGTTCATTCGCTGTGCGCACGTCATAACCTTGCGCGGAAAGCGCGGCACGCAACACGCGGGTGATCTGCATTTCGTCGTCTATTACCAGCACTCGTTCGGCCATACTTCGATACAGTATCATCGCGTTTGGGATGCAAAAGCAAAATAGCCGCGTGGGCATAACGGTACTTCGTTACGCATTATCTACGGCACTCGCCCTCGTGTTAGTGGTGATATTCCGGCGCCTGATCCATGTAAATGTCACAACCGTAGCCTTGAGCTTTCTGGTGCTCGTGTTGGTTGTGGCAACCAGATGGCGCCTTGTTCATTCGGTATATCTTTCAATTCTTTGCACTCTACTCTATAACTTCTTCTTTCTGCCGCCGCTGGGAACATTTACGATCACCGACCCTCAGAACTGGGTAACTCTGTCAGTGTTTCTTGGCACCAGCGTTCTGGTTAGCCAACTCTCAGAGAGTGAGCGCAAGCAAAGAGAAATTTCAGAGCAAAGGCGCGGAGAAGTGGAGCGATTGTACGAATTCAGCCAGCAATTGCTCATGCACGAGGATTTGCGTGACCTGGCGCGCACTGCGCCTTCCATCGCCGCCAAGGTGTTCAGTCTGCGCGCGGTAGCGCTCTACGTTGCGGGGCAGGATGCCGCATACTACTCGGACCCTGAGAATGAACTGATTCCGGCCATCGAGCTAAAGCAGGTTGCGCAAAACCCCGAGCCAGGTGTCCGCGAGACGGATGGTGCTTTTGTTCTTCCTCTCATGTTTGGCATGCAATCAGCCGGAGCGTTGGCTGTGGCGAATGGCGTGTATTCGCTCGAAATGTATGAAGCGATCGGTGGATTGGTAGCCATTGCCCTTGAGCGTGCCGCAGCCCTCGAGCGCACCAGCCACATGGAAGCAACACGCGAGGGAGAGCGCTTGCGCAGCGCGCTGCTCGATTCCGTGACGCACGAGTTACGCACTCCTCTCACCGCAATTCGCGCAGCAGCCACAACATTGATCGGCCATCCAACTCTTCCGGAAGCGGAGCGAAACGAGATGTATGCAGTGGTGGATGAAGAGAGCCTGCGCCTCGATCGGCTCATTGGTGAAGCAGTCGAGATGGCCCAGCTGGACTCCGCAGGCCTCCATGTGCGGCTGCGGCCGGAGAATGTGCAGGACTTAATCGATATGGTCTTGCAGGAACAGCACGCGCGTCTCCGTGGACGCAAGGTCGAGGTGCACGTTCCCGAGTCCCTTCCTAGTGTTCCGATGGATCAGGAATTGGTAAGACGTGTTCTGCGACATCTGATTGAAAACGCGCTGAAGTATTCGCCGGCAAAATCCCCGGTGGAGATTACGGCTGAAACCGCAGGCGAACGATTGCTGGTGCACATCGCCGACCACGGCGTTGGCATAAATCGATCGGAGCAGCCGTTCATTTTCGATAAATTTTTTCGCGGCAGCAATCAACGTGATCGCGTGGATGGAAGCGGCATGGGATTGGCAATTGCGAAAGCGATTCTTACCGCACACGGCGGCGGCATTGAGGTAAAGAGCGAACGTGGTAGCGGAGCCGTATTTACTTTCTGGTTGCCGCTTTCCGGTCTCGCCTAGCGTCTCCGGAAAGCAAATCCGGCGGATGAAAAATGGGTTTGGATAGGGGACAGCCGTCACACTGGGGCTGTCGTCTGCAATGCTGCTTCCCAAGCTCAACTACCACGGCGTGGAACTCGTTGTAGTGCTTAGCGCGAGAAGCCTCATCATCCTCAACGAATGCACCGAGCGCGAGTTCCTGCACTTCCACATAACCTGCTTTTTCATCCGCGAGACCATGACGCGTGACAAGCCTTCGCAGATACTCATCCACCACCATCACCGGTTGACCCAGTGCGTAGAGCATGATGGCGTCAGCTGTCTCAGGGCCGACGCCCGGCAGAGCCAGCAATTGCTGCCGCGTTTTCGTTGCTTCCTGTGCGGAAAGCCGAGTCAGCGATCCTTGATATTCGCAATCGAGAAAATGAACAAAGGCTTTGATCGATGAAGCCTTTCGTCGCATAAATCCCGATGGACGGATAAGGGTTTGAAGCTCTCCTTCAGAAATTGTGCGCAGAGCTTCCAGGTTCAAGACACCGCTTCCCCGCAGATTCTCAATCGATTTCTCGACCGCCTGCCACGAGGTGTTTTGCGTAAGATATGCGCCTACGATGACTTCAAGCGGAGTCTCCGCCGGCCACCACTGCTGCGGTCCATACGCATCCACAAGTGCGGTGTACATTCGGCGAAGCAAAGCCGCAGATTTCATGCGAGGTTCGGCTCAGGCAATACCTGCATCCTCTCGCTGCTGGCGCAGTTGAAGCTTCCATCCCAGCAGCTTCGCTTTCGTCGCTTCAGCCTCGGCTTCCGGAATCATGCCCTTGTTCTGATACAAAATGGACAAGCTGGTGTGCGCCAGAACGTCGTCGGGATCGATCTCAGCGAGGCGTAACGCGACACCGATGGCTTCATCGAGTTCACCGATGTCTTTGAGTGCGCGGATCAATCCGTGCATAGCGTCGAGCATCGAGGGATCGTCAGCAAGGCAGGAGCGAAAAGCGGCCACAGCGCCTGCCAGATCACCGTCGGCAACCTTGTCGATCGCATCGTAATACTGGTCCGTAGCTGAAGACATGCTAAATACAATGATATCTCGCTGGAAAATGAAGGAATTGTAATGACGAGCACCACAGGAACAGTGAAAACCAGTACCGAATACTTGTTCTTCAACACGAAAAAGCGCCGCGAGATTGTGCTGTTGACCCCGCAGCTTGAAGAGATCGTCGAGCGAAGCGGGATTCGCGACGGCTTTTGCTTTGTCTCAGCCATGCACATCACTGCGGCCATCTACGTCAACGATCTTGAGAACGGTTTGATCGCCGATATACAGGACTGGCTGGAAGCACTCGCACCTGCCCGGCCTAATTATCGTCATCATCAGACGGGGGAAGACAACGCAGACGCGCACTTAAAGGCGTTGCTGCTGCACCACGAGGTGACCTTACCCATCACGAATAGTCGGCTCGATCTGGGCACCTGGCAACAAATCTTTTATGCAGAGTTCGATGGGCAACGGCGCAAGCGGGTCATCGTGAAGCTCATGGGAGTGGTGTAGCCGCCGCCCGCTCAGTCGAGGCGGCACCGGGGATGGCCGCAGAGATAGCTGCAGGTTTAGTGGCCGGAACTTGAACTGCCGGCGCCTGCGGTGCGGTCACTCGCGGCAGCACGATGATGTCCACACGACGGTTCTGCGCGCGGCCCTCAATGGTTGCGTTTGTCGTCGCCGGATGGTATTCCGCATAGCCGGACGCTGAGAGTCGCGCCGGCGCAAATTGATGGCCGACGATGAAGATGCGAGCCAGCCGCGTAGCGCGGGCCGTCGAAAGCTCCCAGTTCGAATCGAACTGTTCGGTGTGAATCGGTATGTTGTCAGTGTGGCCTTCGATGCGGACATCGTATGGAGTGGCGCGCAGAGCCTCGGCAATCTCGCCGAGTGTTGCGATCGACGCTGGTTGAGGAGCCGCTGCGCCGCTTTCATAAAATCCGGCTTCGCGCAGCGAAATAATCAGGCCTTCGCGTCCAATCCGCAACGCAACAACGTGCTTGGCGATCTGGTTCGAGAGAAGGCCTTCAAGATTCCGCTTGATGCGTTCGAAGTCCTGCTGCACTTCAGGGGAAGCAAGCATCTCGTCGCCCATCACGACATTCATCGGGATAGCGGGAACATCTTCCGACGCGGAAGCTGCGGACTGAGTCGCTTTTGTTGGAACCGCAGATTGGAAGAGCCCCAGAGACCTGAAAGCTGAGTTGATAGACGCTGCCGCCTGTGCCTGCTTTTGCTGGTCAGCCTTGGATGTGGCATACATCACGACGAAGAATGCGAAGAGCAGGGTAATGAAGTCGGCGTAGGAAATCAGCCAGCGCTCATGGTTCGAGTGGTGCTTGTCCTTGCGCCGTCTCATGCCTGCTGTCCTTGCGGCTTTTTCCGGCGCTGCGCCAGAAAGCTCTGCAGCTTCACCTCAATCATGCGGGGATTCATGCCCTCAATGATGGAGATAACGCCCTCCAGCGTCATCTCCTTGATGCGCTGCTCTTCGTGCAAACGAAAACGCAGCTTGCCCGCAGAGGGAAGAAAAAGAATATTCGCCGAGCCGACTCCGTAAATCGTAGCGACAAAAGCGACGGCAATACCGCGGCCAACCTCATCGATATGGTCGAGATGCTGCATGACCTGAATCAGCCCCATCACCGCGCCGATGATGCCGATCGTCGGCGCAAACCCACCAGCGGATTCAAATACCGAGGGAATGGCTTCTTCTCTCTGCGCATGGTTGTCGAGCTGCAACTCCATGATCTTGCGCAACTCGGCAGGCTCCGTGCCGTCCACCGCCAGCGTGAGCGCCTGCTTGAGAAATGAATCGGAGATGGTCGGCAGATCCTGGTCCAGTGAAACGATGCCGCTGCGTCGCGCCTTGTTGGCAAAGCTCAGCAGCAGCTGAACCGTTGCGTCGCTGTCGACCTTCTTCGAAAAGAAGACGCCCGTCAGGCGTTTGAAAGCGGCGCCCACGGTTGCCAGCGGGAACTGCAGCATGACCGCGCCGAGCGTTCCGCCAAGAACGATCATGGCCGCCGTCGGCTGCAGAATCTGGCCCACATGACCACCCTCAATCAGCAGGCCGGCAAGAATTCCAGCCAGCGCAAGTATCACACCACCAAAGCTGCTCTTATCCATGATCAGTTCTTCCCAATGAATTCTTTCCGAATCTGAATTGCCAAAAAATATGAGAGCCGTTAGATTTCCTTCCGCCGCCGTCGTAGCTGTGCCGCGTCATCCAATCCGTCCGGAATCTCTCCCGAATGCATTGCCTGCTCCGCTGCCACCGCACGCAGCCCCGCCGCGCCCCCGGCAACGTTTGCCAGGTCTGCCGCGCCGGCAGTAGACAGCTGCGAGAAGACATTGACCAGAAGCATCAATCGATAGGCGGAAACGCGACGCACCACTTCCTGGCATGGCTCCGATACAACGATCTTCTCGCCGTGAATCAGCGTGAGCATGGTGTCGGGAGCCGACTCCACATACTTGATCAGGTCGCAGTTCACGACCATTGCCTGTCCATTGAGCCGGGTGAGTTCAATCATGCCCCTGAAACCTCCTGCATCTGGATTGGCTTATCGGCATCGCGGCTAAAAGATTGATGAGCAAACGCGGCTCACTCGGCAATATCGAGCCATACGCACGTTGCTTGCCAAACACGAGGACGAATCCTCTTCACGCATAAAGTGCCTTTACCTCGCGCCGATGAAGGCAGTGGGTAACGTGGTTCCTGTGGAAACGGTGACCCGGTCATGAACAACGCGTTCCTGCGCCGGTCAGGCACCCGAAACGGGCAACCTAAATCAACGCAAAAGAGGAGCACAATTTATGTCATTGGGTGTCCTGAATAACATTTCCGCCATCTACGCGGAGAACAACCTGAACTCGACGCAGGCGGGCCTGCAGAACACGCTGACGCAGCTCTCGTCCGGTTCGCGTATCAACTCGGGTGCTGACGATGCAGCCGGTCTTTCGCTTGCGAATGGCCTTGGCGCTAACTCCGCCGCCCTCACGCAATCTTCGACCAACGCCAGCGAAGGCGTCGGGCTGCTGCAAGTCGCCGATGGCGCGCTTTCGCAGGTGACCAACCTGTTGAACCGTGCTGTTACGCTGGCGACTGAAGCTTCCAACGGCACGCTGAACACGGCGCAGGACAGCGCTGCCAACTCCGAGTTTCAGTCGATCCTGGATGAAATCAGCAACATCGGTAGCACGACCACCTACAACGGCCAGCAGGTATTCGGCGGCAGCTTCCAGATCTTTACCGGAGACGGAACAGTGGGTGGTGGCTTTGCTGACACAATCACCCTGAGCGGGCTTACGAGCGCTGCAGTCGGTGACAGCACTGGTTCCGCTGGCCTTACCTATACCTCGGGCGCTGGCACAGCAACGTCAACCCTTACCTACACCCCGGTTGCAGCGGACAGCGTCAAGCTGAGCGCGGACGATCTGACTTCGGCAGCCAATGCTCAGACGGCACTGAACGATGTCTACACCGCGGTACAGGATGTAGCGGCGGAACGCGGCTACACCGGCGCTCAGATCAACACGCTGAACGCAGTCAGCAACGTCGAAAGCACCGAGCAGGAGAACGTGGTCTCGGCGCAGAACTCCATCCAGGCGACCGACTATGCTTCGGCCACCTCGAACCTCTCGAAGTACGAAATCCTGAGCCAGACGGGCATCAGCGCTCTGGCCCAGGCGAACAGCACCGAGCAGTTGGTCACAAAGCTGCTTCAGTAAGTTCGATCGCAGTTTGTTGTGACGCAGGGAGCCTCCGGGCTCCCTGTTTTTCTTGAACACTGAGAGCCCGAAAGAGCTCATGCGATGACAATTTGATTTTTGATGAGCCTATCCCCCTCCGAAGTACCCATTCGCCGCCGTTCGTGTCACTACTAACGATGTCATCCTGAGCGTAGCGAAGGATCTGCTTTTTGCGGGCCAGAGCAGGAAAGTGGGTGGGAGGCGATAATTCCCGTCGCCATCCTGAGTGGATCGCCAAAGGCGGAGTCGAAGAACACACACGAGAATGGAAGTGAAGCTGCCCCGAAAATGCCCTTAGGCAAAACGGCGGGTGGCCATTCAAGCCTTATTTCGGCCCGAGTGGTACAGTTCCGAAAACCTTGTCAAGCCCCTCCGGCCACAGAAATCTTCTAACCCACACATTCCAAAGCGAAAATAGCGAGGCAAATTTGGCCGACTATTTCGCCAAAATTGCTAAACTGGATATAGAGAGAAAAAAAGCCCGCCAGCAATGGCGGGCTTTCGTGTTTTTGGGGAAAGGTAGGCGAGGGCTTCAGCCCCTCGCAATCGGGCAGCACCCAAGAGGGCTTTAGCTGATGGTTTCTTGGGTAGAAGCACCGGGCTTTAGCCCGGTGAGTTATCGCGCAGCAAGAGGGGCTTCAGCCGGGGACCTATCTCAATCAGGCAGGCTTACACCTGAACAGACAAGCATCCTAACCCAAGCCCTATGAGTAATTTACAAGAAATATAGGGGTACCCAAGTCAACGAGCGCCATTGCCGAGAACGGGTGCCCCATTCTAACTTCTCGTGCAGTTCGAGAAGTTAGGGTGGGTCTGGCAAGACCGCGCGAAAGCGCGCACCAATTAGATCCGTAACCACCAACAAAAACACGAATTTACAAAAACATAGGGGGGAGTCACCCATGTACAACGAGTGCCGACACATCTTCACCAGCGGCAAGAAATGCCAGTCACCCGCACTGAGAGACCAGAGCTTCTGCTACTTCCACGGCAATACCCGCAAGCGCCCTGCTCCGAAAGACGAAGCCTACGAACCCTACATCCCGCCACAGGACGCCGCCCACAACCTGCCCCCGCTCGAAGACGCCGACGCCATCCAACTCGCCCTCTCCGATGTAGTCCTCCCCCTCGCCGCCAACCGCATCGACGCCCGCCGCGCCCGCATCCTCATCTACGGTTTGCAGGTCGCCTCGCAGAACCACCACCGCCGGGTGCTCCATCTTCGCGGAGCCGAAGGCGCAGCTAACGCGGGTTTGCAGGACGCCGCCACCATGGTCCGTGAGACCCACGAAGACGAAGACGGCACCCTCATCGGCCCGGCCCAGCAAAGCCCCGATCTGGAAGAAATCGAAGAGCAGAGACGCCCGCCCAGCCTCGGCGAAATACTGCTCCGCGAAGCCGAAGCCCTGCAGGCACAGGCGCAAGCCGAACGGCAGGCAGCAGCACAGCAAAAAGCCGCAGAAGTAGTACCGGGCATAGTCGATATTCAGAGCGTCGCCGACACACTTCCGTCAACATCCTGCCATCGTTCCACCAGGAGAAAGAAATCCTGCGATTGCACTAACGATCCGCTTCAAAGAGAGGCCGCCCAATTGCAAAGAGGAGTGATCGAACACGGCATGCTGAAGTCCGTGCGGAAAGCGACGATAACAGAGATATGGGAACGGTTGGACTTTCATTCGGATCGCCGACAAGCGGCGCAGGATTTGACGTGACCTCCACGGTCAATCAGATTGTGACGAACATGCAAGCGGTGGAGACGCCTTGGAAGAACCAGCTCACGGCGCTGCAATCGCAGGACACCGCTCTGACCGGCATTGGCACAGACCTCAGTTCGCTTTCGACAGCGATGCAGTCGCTCACCGACTTTCAAGGCGTGTTATCGGAGAAGCAGGGCTCCAGCTCTGACACCAATATTCTCAGCCTGACGTCGGCATCGACTTCAGCCGTTGCCGGCAGTCATACCGTGATCGTGCAATCGCTGGCGACGACGTCATCCTACGTAAGCGGCACAATCGGCGCCACCGACACGCTCAGCGGCAACGTCACCATCAACGGAAAAACCATCACCATTGATTCCACCACCAACACGCTCTCGTCGCTCGCGAACGCTATCAACTCAGGCAGCTATGGCGTAACTGCAAACGTGATCACAGACTCATCCGGGTCCCGCCTTTCTCTGGTGAGTCAGACGAGTGGATCGAGCGGCTCGATCTCCATCTCGAGCAGCCTTCAGGATGCCACCTCCTCCACGGCGGTCAACTTTTCGCAGACGCAGGCAGGCGCGGACGCCCAGCTGACCGTGGACGGCGTTTCTGTCAGCAGCGCGTCGAATACGGTGTCGAACGCCATTCAGGGTGTGACCTTTCAGCTGCGGAGCGCGAATTCGGGTGAAAGCATCCAGGTCGAGATCACGAATAACAACTCGGATGTTGAGTCCGCAGTGAGTACCTTTGTGACCGACTACAACAAAGTTCTTCAGGACTTGAATACCCAGGAAGGCAATGACTCAACCGGCAATCCGGAGCCTCTCTTTGGCAATCCCACGCTTGCCACGATCCAGCAATCGCTGCAGTCGGCGCTCACCTTTCTGCAGCCGGCGAACACTGCCGCTTCGAGCTCTTCGATTGGAACATCCGACACGCTGGCCGGAAGTATTTCGATCAGTGTTGGAGGCGGGACGGCAGTGCCCGTCTCCGTTCCAGCCGGCAATCAGACTCTGGCGGGGCTGGCGGATGCAATCAATAGCGCCAGTGCGAGCAACAATCTCGGTATCACCGCCTCCATCATTACAGCGGGCAGCACGCAAACTCTGAGCCTCACCAGCGCGACAGGCGGCTCGGCCGGCACGATCAATGTCGACAGCAGCGGTCTGACGGATAGTACAAGCGGAACAGCGGTGACATTCGGCTCTCCTCAATCAAGCGGCATCACTTCCATCACGCAGCTTGGAGTCAGCGTCAATAACGATGGCACGCTCGCGCTCGATACCGACACATTGGACAGCGTCTTAAATACCAACTATCAGGATGTTGTGAGCTTCTTCCAGCCGAGCGGCGGCTTTACGTCCTTTGGCGGCAACTTTTCCACCGTGCTCAACAATCTCGGCACCAGCGCCACCAACGGCGCCATCAAGCTGGCACTGCAGGAAAACTCGACGGTAGAGACGCAGCTGAACACAAATATCAGCAATGAAGAGACGACCATCAGCGCACAGAAAACTCAGTTGACGACTGAGTTGAATGAGGCAAATTTCACTCTGACTGAAATTCCCGAGGAACTTCAATCGATCAACGAAATGTATAGCGCCATCACCGGCTATAACGAAAACCAGAACGGATAACGCATGCAGAATGTGAATTACCAGCAGCAATCCGTTGCCGGAAAGAACGGCGTCGAGCTCATTGTTGCCCTCTACGATGGCATGATTCGCTTCCTGAACCGCGCCATCGTCGCCACGGAAAGCGGAAACGTCCAGGAGCGGCGCGTTGCCATCAAGCGCGTCCTCGACATTCTCACGCACCTGCAGTCCCGTTTACGGATGGACGTCGGCGGCCCGGCAAAAACGCTTTCAGAGTTTTACGCTGCAATCTTTGCCTTGTGCCTGGAAGGATCTCGATTGTCCTCTCCTGAGCGTTTTCGCAAAGCTATCGAGTGCATTCTGCCGGTGCGCGAAGCCTGGCAGCAGGTTGCGCAGGACCCTGAAGTGCGGAGGCAGTTCGCCGCTGCTCCCACTTCAGCAGCAGTTCTGGCAGCCCCGCCAAAGCAATCCGGGGAGGAGAAAACATTGGCTTCGCGCTGGACTGCCTAGCGCGTCACCGAAAGCTCTTCTTCGAGCAATTGCTTTTGGAAAAGATTTGCGTAGTGACCGTTGCGGGCCAGCAATTCGTCATGCGTCCCTAACTCTGCAATTCTGCCCGCGATGAGCACGGCGATCTGGTCGGCGTGGCGCACGGTGGAGATGCGGTGCGAGATAAGGATGGTCGTGCGGTCACGCATGATCGACCGCAGCTCTTCGAGGATCCGTTCTTCAGTGTAGGTGTCTACACTTGCCAGGGAATCATCAAGAATGAGAATGCGCGGATCGCGGAGAATGGCTCGTGCAAGTGCAGAGCGTTGCTTCTGGCCGCCCGACAGCGTCAGGCCGCGCTCTCCCACCATCGTTTCAAACCCGTGCGGAAACTCTTCGAATTCCTTGCGGATATGAGCAGCTTCGGCGGCACGAAAAACCTCTTCTGCCGTCGCCTGCGGAACGCCGAAAGCGATGTTTCCGCGAATGGTTTCGCTGAAGAGAAATGTTTCCTGCGGCACGAATCCGATGTTCGCTCGCAGTACGTCCAGTGGAAAGTCGCGAATCGGGCGTCCATCCATGAGAATGCCGCCCGGTTGGGCATCGTAAACACGGGCGATCAGGTTGACGAGTGTCGACTTTCCCGAGCCGGTCGGTCCCACCAGGGCGAGGCTAGAGCCCTCTGGAATCGTCAACGAGATATTGTGCAGCACTTCGGCGCCGTTTCGATCATCCTGATGATAGGAGAAGGTCAAGTCACGAAATTCGATCTCACCGCGCAGCGTGAAGTCCGCGGGAATGGAAGTGTCCGCGTCGCGGTCATCGATTGCAGGCTTCGCCTTCAGCAACTCATCGATTCGCGCTACAGAGGCTGTTCCGCGCTGAAAGAGATTGACAACCCACCCGAGCGCGATCACCGGCCACGTAAGCATCAGCATGTAGGTATTAAATGCGACAAAATCACCAACGCTGATGCGGTGCGATATTACCTCGTGGCCTCCAACAAGTAAGGAAATCGCCATGGCCAGCCCGAGAACGAACTCCAGCGTTGGCCACAGCATTCCCATCAACTGCACCAGGCGCAAGCCTCGGCGGATATATTCGCGGTTTGATTTTTCAAATGCGGCAATCTGCGCTTCTTCCTGTGCAAAGGCGCGAACCAGCCGCGCTCCGGAAAAGTTCTCCTGCGCCTGTGCCGAGATGTCGGAGAACATGGCCTGAATTCGCTCGAAGCGCTCATGGATCTTTCGGCCCATGGCCTGCACCAGAATGCTTGCCAGGGGAAGCGGCACCAATGCGACCAGCGTGAGAAAGGGGCTGATCTTCAACAGGAAAAACAAAGCGCCGACTGAAAACAGGACGGTATTGGCGCTGTACATGATGGCTGGCCCCAGCAGCATGCGCACGGCGTTTAGATCGTTCGTCATGCGGGCCATGATGTCGCCCGTGCGATGCTCCTGGTAGTACGCAGCCGACTGCTTTTCAAGCTGGAGAAAAAGATCATTGCGCAGATCGAATTCGATTTCGCGCGAGATGCCAATAATGATCCATCGCGTCAGAAACAGGAAGATGCCCTTCGCAACCGAAACCGCAACCAGCAGGCTGGCATACAGCCAGATTTTTTTCTCTGTTACACCCACGTTCAGGTCGTCTATTGCGACGCGAATCACCTGCGGGAAAAATATCCAGATCAAATTGCTGAGGACAACCGACACTCCTCCCCAGAAGAAACTGCGCCGATAGCGGCGCATGTATGGAAAGAGCGGCTGTAGTTGTTTAAACATGTGTTCGTTATTCTCTATATCTGATTCCAGCAGAAGGCAAAGGTCGCATCAAGTGGGTGTGCGGAGAAGGAGATAGCTGCCGGCCAGTCCAAATAGCACGTCAGGTGACCAGGCGGCGAGGAATGCCGGCAACATGTTTACGTTGCCCATAGCCTCGAACATTCCGTCCACGAACAAATATGCGATAGCCATACCGATAGCTACCGCGATGCCGGCAAGCGATCCACGCTTGCCCATCGACAGCGCGAAAGGAACCGCCAGTATTGCCATCACAAGTGTAATCAGCGGATAGGCCAGCTTTCGATTCAACTGCACGCGCAGCCGCATGGTGTCCAAGCCGCTTTGCCGAAGGTCACGAATGTATCGCTGCAGTTCGTTGAAGCTCATTTCCTGCGATGGACGCGTTTCTTTCTTGAAGTATTGAGGGCTTTCCACAATCTCAGGAAAGGTGTTTACCTCGAACGTTTGATAGTTAGTGACAGTGTCTCCCTCAAAACTGCGTTGCCATCCATGTTCGAATATCCAGCGATGAATCTGTGGATCCCAATGTGCGCCAGCAGCGAAGATGCGGCGGGAAAGTGAAAATGTGACAGGATCAAATTCGAAAACAGTAAGATTCGCAAAGCGATCGTTATCCGGATCAAAGAATTCGTAGTAGAAAATATGCCCGGGTTTGCCAGGTTGCTGTGCCCCGAACATCCACTTTCGATCTGGACGAAGATAAGTCTGAGCAGGCTTACCCTTGATGACGTTATGCAAAGCTTCCTGCTTACGATTCGCTGCAGGCAGATACACCTCATCGAAGAGAAAGAGCGAAATTGACAGAACCGAAGCAATGACCAGAATCGGTACGATGACTCGATAGAGGCTGATGCCCGATGCCTTCATCGCTGTAAGCTCGTTCGTCCTGTTCAATCCGCCAAATACGACCAGGACAGCGATCAATACGCTGAGAGGAGTGATGAGGTAGATCATGCTTGGCGTCAGGTTGAAGAGATATTCGCCCACGACGATCAGAGGCGTTTGGTTGCGGATGATGTCGCCCAGAAGTTCAAAGAAGGTGAAAACCAGCATCAGCATAACGAATGCGGTCAGCACCATGGCAAGCATCGAAATGAACTGGCGAAGCACATATTCGTCCAGAATGAGAGGAAAGCCTCCACGCACGTGCCGCTTGGACACAACGCGATCAGCCGTCGGAATCGCCGTTGCTGAATCAATGCTCTTTCTCCAGCTGAGCCATGAGCCAATCGATGTAATTGCAGCGAGCGCGGCTCCGCCGGTCGACATCTGGCGAAGAAAGAAGATCCCTGAAATGCCGAATAGAAGATTTGCCATCCACACGCCGGCAATAACCGGTAGCTTGTTCTGCCGCGCCAGCGCTACACCTGTGCTGGATAAAAAGTAGTAGACGAAGACCAGCACAATCGTGAGCACGAACCCGGCGCTCTTGCCACCTCGCTTGGAAGATATGCCTAACGGCACCCCGACGAGCAATAGCACCAGGCAAGCGGACGGATAGGCATAGCGGCGCTGTAACTCGATCTGATACCAGCGGCCTCCGGGACGCTTCGTGCGCTCGACGAGTTCACGATTGGACATGGCCAATACAGGTGCATCGCTATGTCCCAGATGCGGATCCGGAGCCGATGTTGTCTCAAGGGGTAGATCGGTTTGCGCAAACGTCGATATGTTGTACTGATCGGGCTGGTCCGAGGCTGTTTGATGCTGCATGCCATTGCGCAGGCGCATGATGAGCGTTTGATTATCTGTGCTCGCTACCGTCGCTTCCTCAGCCGTAGTGACCTTCGGCGAGACAGGATCGGTCAAGTCAGCAAGAAAAACCTGACCCCATCGTGCTGCCCCTGTTCCGGCCCGCACATTTTCCACATAGAGCACAACGCTCTTCAGGTCTTCATAAAAAACACGGGGCTGAATTTCATACGTCGCCTGAGTGTTCTTTAGCTCGTCTTCGAGTTTGAGCAATTGCGCTGAAGCCTGGGGTGCAAAATAGAG
>DATGAD010000039.1:0-10371 GCA_035313725.1 Alloacidobacterium sp.
GCAAGAACCCGCTCGGGGAACCAGGCCGGGCTCTTTTCCACTTTTCGCTAACCGGAGTGGAAGGCAGAACTGATCTTGAGCCGCACGATGACACAAAAGATGGCTCGGATCCTGGCATGCAACTATGGCTCATTTCCCTCTATGGTGGCGAGGCTTTTCCCCTGACAAATATCGCAGGAGGAATTAAGGAATTCAGATGGTCGAAGGATGGAAAATATATCGCGTTCGTTCGCAAAGACCAGGACACAGCACAAGAGCGTGAACGCAAGAAACAGAAGAACGATGAAATTGTCGTCAATCAAAATTACAAATATGACAGGCTTTGGATTTACGATGTCGCACAACATCAGGCGCGTCTGCTGACGAAAACTGACATCAACATTGACGCATTCGACTGGTCTCCTGACGCCTCGGAAATTGTCGCCCGAGTTTCCCCAACGCCCAGGATCGATGACTACTGGCGCATCTCGAAAATTGTGATTCTGAGCTCATCGACCGGACTGGTTGAAAAGACGATTGAAGAACATGCTGGATACAACCAGCCTCGATGGTCGCCGGATGGTCGCCGGGTTGCCTTTTCGAGAACGACAGCGAAACAAATTACCGATGAGCACATAATCTACAGTCTCGACGATAACAAAAGGATTCTGCTGGAGAATTCCTTCCCGGGCACCGTGGAACAGATGGAATGGCTCCCAGATAGCAAGAGCCTGCTGGCGCAGGCGACTGTGCAGGCGCACACCGTTGTGCTGACAATCGACGCGGCTTCAGGAAAATCAAGCGAGCTCGAAGGCGTAACGACTTCAGCCGGCGAGATCGCAGTGAGCAACGATGGAAATAAATTCGCATTCCTCGGGCAAACACCTGTTCAACCAGACGAGGTATGGGTGTACTCGAATGGCCGCGCGTCGGCTCTTAGCGACACGAATCCGCAGGTAAAGAATTGGAAACTCGGTACGGAGCGCGAAATCACCTGGAAAAGCTCGAAGGACGGACGAACCATTCATGGCGTGGTGGACCTGCCGCCAGGCTACGAAGACGGCAAGCGTTATAAGACCATCGTCCATATTCACGGCGGCCCGGAAGAGGCATGGACGATTGGCTGGCACGGCAACTGGTATAACTACGCGGCGATGCTGGCATCGCATGGATACGTCGTGCTGCTACCCGATCCTCGCGGATCGGATGGCGCTGGCCCTGCATACACCGAAGCCAATTTTCAGGATTGGGGTGGCGGCGATTTTCAGGATGTTATGGACGGCGTGGATACTCTGATCGCGAAAGGCATTGCAGACCCGGACCACTTAGCGATTGGCGGTTGGAGTTTCGGAGGCTTCATGACCGCCTGGACTGTGACACACACCAATCGCTTCAAGGCTGCGATGGTCGGCGCCGGCGTGACGGACCTGTTCAGCATGGCCACCACAACCGACATCTCCCCGAGCTTTGAGACCGGATATTTCGGCGATCTGCAGACGTACCGCAAGGTATATGACGAACACTCCCCCGTTCGCTATCTCGAACAATGCCACACTCCTGTTCTTGTCATGCATGGAGAAGCCGATCCGCGCGTGCCCATCTCGCAAAGCGAAGAGTTTTATAATGGGCTGCACTTTCTCGGGCGCGACGCAGTCATGGTGCGGTATCCACGCGAGCCGCATATCTTTACGGAGCGTGAACATCAGATCGACTCGCTCTCGCGCATTTTGAATTGGTATGAATCCCATCTTGGAAAGTGATAGAGCCAACACTATCGCTTGACTCCTGATGCTCCTCGCATACGATCGGCAACTCTACGAAACTGGCATTCCCAGTCGTGTGGTAGATTCGTTCGATCGCTTTTCCTGTGGTCCGCCGTTGAGCAAAGAAGATATTCCGCACGTAACTCCGAAGGTTGCGATCGTAGTGAGGAAACCAGCTTGATTGCACCTGTACCATGATTCTGTGTCCGGACAGGAAGACATGATTGAGGTTGAAATCGTTAGAATCGGAGTTGATTCACTGATAATGACAGGTCACAACTTGAGGATGGAGTAACCCGAGATGGAAAAACATGCTCTCAGAGATCGCGCCGACCAGTTTTGGCTACGCGTGACTGAAGGCATGCAGCTCAGCCAGCTCTGGTCGCAGTTTCGGAAAGATGCCCACTCCAGCTACCGTCTCTATTCCCAGGAAGTCGATTCTACGCGCGCCGCTGGAGTAACCCACAGTTCGCACGTTTTCAGCATAGCCAGCCAGTTCTTTTGGGCCATTGTGGAGAAGCTTACGCCTGCGCGTCGCGTTCTGTTGCTTGTGGCCCTGGTGCTTGTTGTCCTTCCTGGGGGCGAATGGACCTGGACCACCCGTGCAGGCGAAGCAAAAGTGTTCGGGTTGGACTTTCATTTCTATGGCGGACTTCTGATGTTCGCGTTGCTGATCCTTGAGGTTGCCGATCGTGTGGTGATGAAACGGGACCTGCAGATTGCCAAGGAGATTCAGACATGGCTGCTCCCGTCGGAACCGCCGCCGGTGCCCGGCCTGGAGATTGCCTTCGCCACACGCCCCGCCAACACAGTCGCCGGAGATTACTATGACGTTTTCGCTCGTCCGAGCCTGGGTTTGGAGAGCACCACGTTTCTCATCGCGATTGCAGATGTAGCGGGCAAGAGTATCCCTGCTGCGATGTTGATGGCAACCTTTCAGGCGAGCTTGAAAACTCTGAGCGGCACATCTGGCTCGTTGACGGAATTGGTAAGCAGGATGAATCACTATGCCTGCAGCAATAGCCAGAGAGGCCGCCGTTTTACCACTGCCTTTATCGCAGAGTTTGATCCCGCATCGCGCCGGTTGACCTACGTGAATGCGGGACACAACAATCCCATCCTGAGGCGGCAATCTGGCTCCATTGAACGGCTGGAGGCTGGAGGAGTACCGCTCGGCATCATGGAGGATGCCAACTACCAGTCAGGTGAGGTGACAATGAGACCCGGCGACTGGCTGGTGACATTCACCGATGGCGTAATAGAGGCGGAGAACAGCCGTCAGGAGGAATATGGAGAAGTCCGCTTTATCGCCATGTTGCACTCGGGTGTCATGTTGAGTCCATCCACGCTATTGAACAGTATCCTTACTGACCTCGACCGTTTCGTCGGAAGCGCTCCCCAGCACGACGATGTTACCTGCATGCTTTTGCGTGCCGTGTAGACGTTCTCTTGCAACTCGAACCCGCACTATCATGGTGCCTTGGGTCCGATTCGCAAAGTCGTACACATCGACATGGATGCATTCTAAGTCTCAGTAGTCGAGCAGCGCGACGATCCGGCAGCGACGATTCACAATTTCCCCTACTACAATTAGCCTTAGTTTCAGAACTGAATTGATGACGAAACCGACTTCAGATGCGTTTCGCACCTCTATCCTCGCCAGTTACTGGCCGCCGGTCCTGGCAATTGTTTCGCTCCTTGGATCCTGCATTCTTTGGTCCGCCAGGAAGATGCCGTGGGGTGACGAGTGCTTCACTTATTTCGAAGTCCGCGAGCCTTCTCCGATGCACCTCTACCGTGCCGCTCAACATCTTGGCGGCGCGGGAATGCCGCTTTTTTATCTTACGGCGTGGCCCTGGGCACACCTGTTTGGCTTGAGCCCGCTTTCTCTTCGCCTCTATTCCTCTGTTGGAATCTGCGCGGCGCTTGTCACCCTTTATCTGACTCTCCGGGCGCGTTTCACGGCTCCCGCAGCATTTCTCGGCGTGAGCCTTGCCATGCTCAGCAACTACATCCTTCTTCAGCAAAACGCCGAAGCCCGCACCTATGGACTCTACTTGTTTCTCGCTGCGCTTTCTATCGCGGCCTGGTTACGCGTTGCAGAGAATCAGCAGCCCTCCGGCAAAATGCTTCTTGCCCTTTGCCTAAGTCAGGCAGGACTCGTCTTAGGCCACGTCCTTGGACTTATGTTCGGCGCCATGATGTTGACGGCACTCGTCATCTCAGATCGACTGCGAAGCAACCTGCGCCCCAAAGTATATTTCTGTCACGCGGCTGGGTGGCTCGCGCTCCTTCTTTGGCTCCCTGCGATCCTGGCATCAGCGGCAGTTGCTAAACCCCACGGATGGAATGTCAAGCCCAGGTTCTCCGACCTCGCTGCCCAATTGTCATTCCACTCCTTCATCGGACCTTTCGTCGGCCATCGGATTGGTTTCCTCATTGCGTTTCTGCTGGGAATCGGATGTATCGGAGTCTTGATTTTTTCCGAAGCAGTCGCGCTCAAACGGTCGGATCGCCCTCCTTGCCCAGCGCTCATCCTCGCCTTCAGTCTGCTTCTTGTTCCACTCATCTTGTTTGTCGTCTCGCGTACGATTACCCCTATCTTCGTTCCGAGATACTTGCTCCCAGCTAGTTTTGGGATCGCGATTCTTCTCGCTTCCTGGTTTAACCGCCGGAATTTCGCTCAGAGTCCTTTTGCGTACGCGCTCGCTGCGATAGCCCTTCTGCAACCCATTGCGACGGCGTTAGCTGTCCAGCCGTTTTACATTGACGTGCAGCGACTCGACGCCATCATAGCCAACCGTCCTGTAATCGTGGATTGGCTATTGGATTTCACGGCCATTCTGCGCTCATCGAAGAATCCCGGCCAAATCATCTATCCTCTGGACTGGGAAGCTGCTCTACGCGGGCATTCTTCAATAGCCCCCAATTATCACCTTATGCGGGCATATCAGGAGCAAGGCTTTCTAACCGGTAACCTTCTGGACACCTCAGCCATCCTCCAGAAATCATCGTTCCTGGTTCTCGACAACTCCCAGTCCAATTGGTTCCGCGAAAGGATTGCCTCTAATCCCTGCTTTACATGGCAACCCGTTGCCCATTTCGACAGTACAGGGGATACAAGGACTCTGATAGAAGTAGAGCGCTCACAATCCTGTAAGGAGTGAGGAAGTCTCAGTGACTGGCAAGCGCAGTCATCGCTGCCGTCAGTGCTGACTGCCAGTCTGGCAAAGAAATTCCGAACGTCGATCGCAGCTTCTCATTGGAAAGAACTGAGTTGGCAGGTCGCGCCGCCGGAGTCGGATACTCGCTTGATGAAATAGGAATGACCTGTGGAACTTTCTCGCCGCTCTGCTGATGATGCAGCGAAAAAATCTCTTGGGCAAAGCGGCGCCAGGTTGTCTCGCCGCCGCATGTCAGGTGATACACGCCGAAGGCAGACTCCGTCGTAGCCGCTTTATCCACGATGGCGCGAGTTGCATCCGCGATAGCCGTAGACGAAGTCGGCGCACCGAATTGATCATCGACAATTTTCAATTGATCACGCTCGCGGCCCAGTCGCAACATTGTGCGCAGAAAGTTATGGCCGTGCGGTCCGTAAATCCAGCTCGTGCGAAAGATCAGATACTTGCCGCCGACTTCCCTGATCGCGTCTTCGCCAGCCAGTTTTGTTCGCCCGTAAACATTCAGCGGATTTGTAGCATCGCTCTCTACCCACGCAGATTTTTTCGTGCCATCAAAGACGTAGTCCGTTGAAAAATGCACGAGCAACGCGTTCAGCTTCGCCGCCTCTTCTGCAAGCACACGAGGTGCTTGCCCATTGATTGTCATCGCTAATTCCGACTCGGACTCCGCCCGGTCGACAGCCGTATATGCTGCGGCGTTCAAAATGATTGCTGGTCGAAGTTGCGCAATGACAGGCCGCAAGACCTCCGGCCTGGAAAGATCAGCGGCTGCGCGGTCGCATGCGATCACCTCTCCCGCGCCGGCCAAACTCCGCTGCAGTTCGGTGCCCACCTGGCCACCCGCTCCTAGAATGAGAATGACCCGCTGTGTGCTCATGCAAATAGTTCGGCCTCATGCAGAGTTCGTCCCTGTTGATCCTTCTCGGATACCACGGCTTCTTCCACAGAGACCGGCCACGGAATGGCAAGTGATGGATCATTCCAAAGCAGGGTTCTCTCATCGGCAGGCGAGTAGTATTCAGTAACTTTGTAGGCGAAGCCAGCCGTCTCCGACAATGCGACAAACCCATGCCCGAATCCTTCCGGGATCCAGAACATACGCCCATTTTCGCTGGACAGCTCGACACCAACGTGCTTTCCGAAGGTCGTCGAGCTGCGCCGTAGGTCAACCGCCACATCCCATACGGTGCCATGCGTCGCGCGCACGAGTTTGGCTTGTGTGTTCTGGATCTGATAGTGAACGCCGCGCACGACATTTCTCTTCGAAACGGAAAAATTGTCCTGTACCCATCGCGTTGGCAATCCCACCTGTTCCATTAGACGCTCGTTATAGGTCTCGCAGAACGCGCCGCGCGCATCCTTGAATATCCGCGGCTCCAGGATCAGAACCCCAGGCAATGCAGTTTTGATTATGTTCATTCTCTAAATGCCATCGGAAGGGAAATTGGGCTCATTAACAAGAGACAGGAGATATTGCCCGTAGCCGCTCTTGCGTACCGGCTGCGCAAGAGCCTCAAGCTGTTGCGCCGTAATATATCCGTAACGGAAAGCGATCTCTTCGGGACACGCTATTTTCAATCCTTGCCGCCGCTCAATAGTCTGGATAAAAAGCCCTGCCTCAAAGAGCGAATCATGCGTTCCCGTGTCCAGCCATGCCATTCCGCGGCTCATGAGTTCAACATTCAGTGTGCCGCGATCAAGGTAACAGCGGTTCAAGTCCGTAATCTCAAGCTCGCCGCGCGAAGAGGGCTTGAGCGCAGCAGCAAGATTCACGACATCGTTGTCATAAAAATAGAGACCGGTTACCGCATAGCGCGACTTCGGAGTCGTCGGCTTCTCCTCAAGGCTGATGGCTCGCCCATCTTTGTCGAATTCAACCACGCCATATCTTTCCGGATCATGGACAGCATAGGCGAAGACCGTTGCACCCTGCGTCTTGTTCGCCGCTTTCACCAGCTGCGAGGAAAGAGATTGTCCATAAAAAATGTTGTCGCCCAGAACGAGCGCGCAGGAGTCTGATCCGATAAAGTCTTTGCCAATAATGAAAGCCTGAGCCAGACCATCAGGGCTCGGCTGCACCGCATACGAAAGCTGAAGGCCCCACTGTGCGCCGTTGCCGAGAAGGTCCTCAAAGCGAGACGTATCCTGCGGCGTTGAGATGATGAGGATCTCGCGGACACCCGCCAGCATCAGGGTGGTCAGCGGATAGTAGATCATCGGTTTGTCGTAAACCGGTAGAAGCTGCTTCGAAATCACATGAGTAACCGGATAGAGGCGCGTCCCCGAACCGCCTGCGAGCACAATTCCCTTCATCGCGCGACACGCTCTGCGTAGTTCGTCTCAATCCACTGGTGGTAGGCGCCGGAGCGCACATTCTCTACCCAGTCCTGATTCGCCAAATACCACTCCACGGTTTTTCGAATTCCAGACTCGAATCGCTCAGCCGGTTCCCAGCCAAGCTCCTGCCTGATCTTGCGGGCATCGATTGCGTAGCGGCGATCATGACCAGGACGATCCGTCACGTAAGAAATTAGCTTTCTTCGCGAACCGATCGTTTCGCTGGGAGCCAACTCATCCAGCAAATCGCAGATCGTCGTAACAACATCGATATTCTTGCGCTCGCTTGAGCCGCCAATGTTATAGGTTTCGCCCGGCGTGCCGCGTTCCAGCACCGCCCGGATCGCCGAGCAATGATCTTCCACATACAGCCAGTCGCGAACATTCTTGCCATCGCCGTAAACCGGCAGAGCCTTCCCCTCAAGCCCATTGAGGATCATCAACGGAATCAGTTTCTCCGGAAAGTGAAATGGACCGTAATTGTTTGAGCAGTTCGTGGTCAGAACCGGCAAGCCATAGGTGTGAAAGTAAGCACGGACAAGATGGTCGGACGATGCCTTCGAAGCGGCATACGGACTGTTGGGCGCATACGGGGTGGTTTCAGAAAACGCCGGATCGTCAGGTCTGAGCGACCCATACACTTCATCGGTCGAGACATGCAGAAAGCGAAAATCCTTCTGCTCGTCTGCGCTCAGCTCCGCATGATAGGCGCGCACCGCCTGCAGCAAAGAAAATGTGCCGAATACGTTCGTTCGGATAAAAGCATCGGGCGCCACAATCGACCGGTCTACATGGCTTTCCGCGGCAAAGTGGACAATTGCCTTCGGCTTATACTCCCGTAGCAACCCTGCCACCAGAACCTCGTCGGCTATGTCTCCGTGAACAAAGACATGGCGAGGATCGCCGTTAAGCGATTTCAGATTGTTACGATTGCCCGCGTATGTCAGGCTATCCAGGTTAATGACCCGCGAACCAATTTCCCTGATCCAGGTCAGAACATAATTCGAGCCGATAAAACCGGCTCCGCCTGTTACCAGGATCGCGTCTGCTTTATTCATCATCTTCAGGCTGTCTTCTTCGTCCAGAGTGCCTTGCGCAGGACACTAAGACGCTCGCTCTGTTCCGGATCCTGCCGCAATCGCTCCATACCTTCACGGAAGAAAGCCACGAAGATGCCGATAAAAAGTCCGGCTACCGTTGCGATTACGGTTATCAAACCCCGTTTAGGTGCTGACTTGTAATCCGGGACTATCGCCGGATCTACGACCTGGATCAGCGCTCCCTCTTTAGCCTCATCCAGTTTGGCGAGTTCAAACTGGCGCGCGAGAATCTCAAAGATCGTCTCGTAGTACTTCACATCGCGCAGCTTGCGGACGTATTCAATCCCCGCCTGCGGCACTCGTCCCTTGGGAACGATCAGACCCTCGCTGCTATCATCGGCGTTGCCGCCAAGCTTGGTCAACTGCGCGCGCATACTGTCCAATTCCTCTTGTCCCTGTACTACATCTGAGTTCTGACCTGTCGCATAAGTGCGCATGCCTTGAAGCTGAACTTCTTTTGCAGTGATCTGGGCGCGAAGCGCAGCAGCAGACTCAATCAGAGCGCGGGCCTGGCTATCCAGCTGAATCATCCCGGTCTTCTGCTCCGTTTCCTTTAACGCTTCTTCTGAGTTAGCGAGATTGTCCTTTGCTTGCTCCAGTTGCTGCTCGAAAAATAGCCTGCGCTGCGCCGCCTCGCCGATCGCCAGATGCTGAGAAAGTCTGCGATATTCCTCTACATAGGCATTGGCCATTTCGGCCGCGCGATTCGGGCTCTTATCGTCTACTGAGATATGAATCAGGTTATCTTTGGTGCCGCTTTCTACCGCTGCATGTTTCTCGAAGGCCTTTCGAGCGGTAGACATATATTTCTGATGGTATTCGGCCATCAACCCGAACCGCTGGATCATGGCGTCTTCGACGGTGCGGCTCTTGAACATCGCCACATACATATCATTAGGATTTTTCAACCCCACGCTTGCGCCGGCAAGGGCGCCAAGTGAGCCCAGATTTCCAATCTGCGACATGATCGCTGAACTCAGTGAGGAGCCCTGCTGAGGAGGCAGCACTGTTGTCGTAGCCGTGTAGGTCTTTGGCAACAAGATCGAAGACACCAGCCCGACGATTAAAAAGGCTGCCGTAATCTTGAAAATCAGCCACTTGCGGCGGGCCAGGATAATGAGAAGATCCAGCAGCGATATTTCATCATCCCTCTCCGCGTGGGATACCTCGGATGGAAGCGTCTCAGAATGTAAATCTCGGATCTCAGTAGTTGTTGTATTCATTCCCTGCGCTTCTGCGGTCCTAGCTTGGCTTTGCCATGAAATCACGGTATCAGTCTTGGCTAAATTCTACCTGCAAGCACAGTGATGCCCCAAATGACTTCTGTAAGAGAACCCTGGAGAAGTTCACAGCTTATATACAGGCGAGTGTCACGAAATCAACACCTTTTTATGACATCTTGCCCGGATGTCCGGTCACATCTCCCTGCCCATCGCAATCCGCGCAATGCCCGCGCGTCGCCCAGAGAATTCCACCCACAAACACAACAGCAAATAGAAGGAGTACACCTATGGTGTTCGGCATAATCACCTCCTCTTTCCATTATGAACTCAAGAGGAGTTGCAAGGGTTGCGCAGATTCTCTCAGACTTCGACAACCTCGGGCTCAGTCAACTCAAGGCGTTTTTCTTCAACCCTGATGCGTGACGACGTAACCAGCGCAACCGCAATCACAACCGCAGCCATTCCAGCGTATTCGGTGGGGATCAGATGCTCGCCGAGCAGCATTGCCCCGAGAATTACGGCAACGACCGGGTTTACATAGGCATAAGTCGCCACTTTGGCGACTGGAACATGCTCCAGCAGCCACACAAATGCTGTGTACCCCACCAGAGAACCGAAGGTCACCAGGTATGCGACTGCGCCCACAGCTCCACGTGTCCAGTGCGATGCTCCCCAGCCGCCAACCGTGAACGCCACAACCGAACTGGCGATCCCCGCAGCCAGCATCTGCCATCCGGCTGCGACCATTGGATTTACAGGTAACTTCAGCTCGCGCGACAGAATC
>DATGAD010000040.1:0-5649 GCA_035313725.1 Alloacidobacterium sp.
CAGTTTTGAGCACTGGCAGGAATCACTGCAATCTGATAACGCTCTAATGGAAATGACTCAAAGCCCTGGCCCGCAACTTTCAATTTACCTTCTGCAACAAACAAAAGCTGAACTACATCGTCTGATGCATTTTCTGAGGAAGGCAGGGTCTCTCTCCATTTCTCGACGCGAAAATATTTCTGGTCTATCAGAACCGTATGACTGTTCACATTCTTTGGCGTCATCTTTCCCGCGCCAGTCGAGAGGCGCATTGCCTCAAGCGACTTCTCTAAATGCAGTTCACGCGGGCGTCCATAGTCGTACATTCTGTAGGTCAGGTCGCTGGTTTGCTGCGTCTCGAGCAGCACTGCGCCAGGCCCGATGGCGTGCACTGTCCCTGCATCGACGAAAATCATATCGCCCTTGTGAACAGGCAGACAGTCCAGCAACTCTTCAAGCCGATTCTGTTCGATCGCCGCACGTACTTCTTCGGGCCGCGTGCCCGGCTTGATGCCCAGCGCAACTTCAGCCGCCGGCTGCGCATCGAGCGCGTACCAGCATTCGGTCTTACCGCGCGGCTCGCCAAATTTCTGCGCCAGCAGATCGTCAGGATGCACCTGCACGCTGAGCTTTTCCTTTGGAAACAGCATCTTGATGAGAAGAGGAAACTGCTGCCCCGCGCGACTATTGCCGAGCAGAGTGTCTCCATGAGCAGCCGTGATTTCTTCGAGTGACTGCCCCTTCAGCGGCCCTGTATCCGCTGTACACATCTCACCAGTGAGCCACACTTCGCCGATCGGCTCGCCGTCCGTCTTGAAGTCAAACCATGGCGAAAGGTCGTTGAATCCCCATATGCGGGTCCGAAAATAAGGAGCGAGTCTGAATGGTGTAAGGCCGTCCATGTACCTCCAGTATGCCTGATTTTGCGTCACTTACGCAGCGTCCCCCGCAACGGCTACCATAGAAGAGACATGTCTCGTTATCTTGTGACCGGCTGCGCCGGATTTCTTGGCTCCTGGATCAGCCAGGCGCTTGTAGAACGCGGAGCAACAGTTCGCGGCTTCGATAACTTTGAAACAGGCCGCAGGGAAAACCTCGCCGATATTCTCGACCGCATGGAGTTTGTTCAGGGCGATTTGCGCAACGCGGATGAAATTGCCCGCGCATGCGAGGGCGTCGATTACATCCTGCATCAGGGCGCTCTGCCTTCCGTACCGCGTTCAGTGAAAGACCCGCGCACCAGCCATACGGCCAACATCGACGGCACATTCAATCTCCTCGAAGGCGCGCGCGCGGCGGGCGTCAAGCGTGTCGTGTATGCCGCATCGTCTTCGGCTTACGGAAATCAGCCCGGCTTTCCACGCAAGGAAAGCATGGTACCCATGCCCATCGCGCCGTATCCAGTGCAGAAGCTCGCAGGGGAGCTTTACATGCGCAGCTACTGGCAGGTCTACGGCCTGGAAACCGTGTGCCTGCGTTACTTCAACATCTTCGGCCCACGGCAGGTTCCCGACTCTCCTTACAGCGGCGTAATGGCGAAATTCGCGCTGCTCATGCTGAGCGGAGAGCAGCCTACCATCTTCGGCGATGGCGAGCAGGGGCGTGACTTCACCTATGTTGAGAACGCCGTGTCGGCGAACTTACTCGCTCTTCAGGCGCCTGCGGAGAAGGTCGCGGGCAAGATCTTCAACGTAGCCTGCGGCGAGCGTCACACTCTCAATAAGACATACAAAATTCTGGCGGAACTGACCGGCTTCAACAAACCGCCGATCTACGGCCCCGAGCGAACCGGCGACATACAAAACTCTCTTGCAGATATCACCGCCGCGCGCGAGGCCTTCGGCTACGAACCTCTGGTCAGCTTCGAAGAAGGTCTCCGCCACACAGTCGAATGGTACAAGCAGCAAATGAGAGAGGCTGCTCCGCAGAGCAGCCTCGCGTAATTACTTTTTACTGCGCCGCATTCACCAGATCGCGGATCGGACCGAGAACGGTAAACCGAACCAGTCCCTGTGGCTTTTGCGCAGCATCGATGGCAGCAAGACTGCTTTGCTTCCATCCAGCGGCAACGCCTGAACCAGTCAGGCTCGCTAATGCTTGCGAACCAATGTCCGCCAACTGCGCAAATTGCTGTGCCCGTTCAGTCGCATCCGCTGACAGCAAAGGTGAAGCTGCGACCTGCTGCTGAACCTTGGGCGCAGCCGCTGCCCAACTAGCGAAGATCTCTCGCAGTCGACGCCGCTCAGCTTCATGCTGCGATGGGTTCTCAAGGAGTGCCTTAACAAGAACCTCAACTTCATGCCGTGAAGGAGGGTCCGGACGAACCGCATCCACCAGCCGATCAAGCGGAGTCAGTTGCGAAGTATGCTGCCCTTCGTAACGGTCATGGAAACTCACTGGCTCAAGGGCAGAAGCAAAGACCCGCATTGCGTCGATGTCCAGGCTGCCGGTCAAAGCGCGAAGCCCGACATCCTCATGCGTGAGATGCGTAAGCCCAAAGGCTTCCAATCTCACTGACATCACATTCAGCCTGCGGTACATATCGTTTACGTCTCGAATATTCTCCGGCGACCAGAACCGCTCAGCTATCGCCGCCGTGCGTGGCCAGATGCGCGAATCGATCGTCCACTCGTTAAGCTGCTCGCCCCACATGCAGACTTCCCCGCCGAGAATGAGCGAGCGCTGCGCAGCCGTGAGATCGGAATTCGCAGGCAGCGGATCGGCCAGATAATGCTGTTCCGCAGACTTCATGGCGTCGAGATAGTACGGCGCAGACAAAATGCCCTGATACCCCTGCTTCGCACCTGCTGCCAGCGACTCCTCGCCGCGCCATGACTGCACCACCACATCCTTCGGCAGTGCCGGATTCAGCACCTCATCCCAGCCGATCATGTGCTTGTGGTGCTTTTCCAGAATCTTCAGCAAATGCTGATTGAAGTAAGCCTGCAATGCAGCCGTGTCCTTCATGTCGTGCTTTTGCATGAACTCCACGATGCGCGGATTTCCTTTCCACTGCGCGCCGTTGCTTTCATCGCCGCCAATGTGAAGGTACGAATCGGGAAAGATAGTGGCCATCTCCCCGATAAACCCATCAAGGAATTTGTAGGTGCTGTCGCGCGTCGGATCCATCGCCTCATCAGAGATCCCGAATTCGCGGCGAACCTTGTACGGTCCGGGGCCGCTCGATATTTCCGGATACCCAACAAACCAGCTCACGCTATGCCCCGGCATATCGAACTCCGGCACCACGCGGATCCCCCGCGCCCGCGCATAGGCAACCACTTCCTTCGCCTGCTCCTGCGTGTAATACAGCCCATCGGAACCCATGCCGGTAAGCTTCGGATACAGCTTGCTCTCAATGCGAAACCCCTGGTCCTCGGTCAGGTGCCAGTGGAAGACGTTAAGCTTCACCGCAGCCATGCCATCCAGCGTTCGCTCGATCACGCTGACCGGCTCGAAATGCCGCCCCACATCGATCAGCAATCCACGCCAGCGAAAGCGAGGCGCGTCCTCGATGCTCACTGCAGGCAAAAAATAAGCTAAGCGATCCGGCTGCACCAGTTGCAGCATCGTCTCCATGCCGCGCAGAGCGCCAACCACGGTATTGGCCTGCAGCTTCGCTCCGCTTGGAGTCACGTTCAAGGAGTAAGACTCATCTTCGTCAACCGACTGAACAGCCTCGCCAGCGCCTTTCACATCAATGACAAGCGAGGCGTTGGTCGAGTCTTTCTGGATATCTTTTCCAATCGGCACGCCAGTCTGATACTCCAGGCGGTGCAGCATGCGGCCAATTCCCGCATCCAGCCGCTCATCGCGAAACTGCGGAGCAGCAACCGTAAATGACGAGCTGACGACGAAACCGCCCTGCGCCACCGTCAACTTCTCCGGCAGCGGCATCAGTGTGTTGTTGAATGAGGGCGAAGTTTGTGCGCTCATCAGGATGGAAGAAAGAAAGAGTACGCTACACGCAAAGGTCGAACAGATCGCAAACCGCAACGCATCGCTCCAGGGTAGATTTATTCTGAGGCATTAGAATAGCAATCGAAATGCGACGCGCGCTTCCGGCTTTCTTTTTCCTGCTGTTTTCCGTCTTTCTTCAGGCGCAAACCATTCCGCCTCTTCAATACGCCAACCTCGGCGATCTGAAGCTGGAGAATGGCTCCGTGATCCATGACTGCAAACTCGGCTACCGCACGCTCGGCACTCTGAATGCCGCCAAATCGAATGCAGTGCTCTATCCAAGCTGGTTCACGGGCAAGAGCGGGGAAATCGTAGCCGAACTCGGTCCGGACTCTTACGTTGACACCTCGAAATTCTTCGTCATCACCGTCGACTCGCTCGGCAATGGCGTTTCCTGCTCTCCATCGAACAGTGCGACCCAGCACGGCACCGATTTCCCGCAGTTCTCCATCCGCGACATGGTCTACTCCGAATACCGTCTTGTGACGGAAACGCTGCACCTCCAGCATCTGCATGCGGTCATGGGCATATCGATGGGTGGCATACAGTCTTTCCAGTGGATGGTGAGCTATCCCGACTTCATGGATCTGGCCGTACCCATTGTCGGAACGCCGCAAATGAGTTCCTACGACCTGCTGCTCTGGAACACCGAGCTTAAGGCCCTGCTGTCCGATCCTGCCTACCAGAACGGCAAGTACACGCAAACGCCGCCGCTCTCACTTGTCGCGCTCATCCACGATATGAACCTGAATACGCCTGACTTTCGTGCAAACCACACTACGCGAGAAGGCTTTCAGCAGTACTTCGACGGGATTGTTACGAATGGCGACCGTTTCATGGATGCCAATGACTACCTGCGCCAGCTGCAAGCTCTCATCGGACACGACATCGCGCTCGGCGGTTCAATCTACGACGCAGCCAACAAAGTGAAAGCGAAGGTGCTCATCATCAACGCTTCACAGGATCACATGGTGAACCCACTTCCGCCATTAGGTTTCGCGAAACTCATCCACGCGCAGACACTGGTGCTCGATTCAGACTGCGGACACATGTCCCCGGGATGTGAAATGGAAAAAATGAAGCCGGTGGTGCGGCAGTTTCTGAATCAGCCTTAGGCTAAACGAAGTGGCTTCCGTCTCCCTCAACATGCGTAGCCCGATCCTTCTTGCGAAGAACATCGATACCCACACGCAGCCCATTCAGGACACCGGAAACCTGCTTCAAAGGCGAGGCAATGCCGTGCTGTACTGCCGCTGTGGCCTGTGTGATCCCGTCGAGAACCGCTGTGGCTAATTCATCGACACGCGACACCTGTGCATGCGCTACTTCCGAGACTTGAGCAACGGTTTTATTGATCTGCTCCGCCTGCGATCGCAGAATGCTGCTTGCCTCAACAAGATTTGAAGTGGCCACCTTAATCTTTGGAGAAATATCTTCGATCAGGTTGCGCGTTACTGCAATTGTGGGAATCAGGTGCTGCTTGAGTTGATCCGAAAGCTCATGCACTTCGCCTGCTGTCTTTTTGACAGCAAAGAACATCGCCACCAATACAGAGGCCTGTATCAGAACGCCAATCGAAGTGACAGCAGTAAAAACGATCCAAACAATTTGTTCTGTTTGTGGCTGCATATTTTTACTCGCCGGATTTCGACTGGCGCTCCTCGAAAATATCTACCAGCGTTTAGGAATGCGATGGCTCTTCGCTGGGTG
>DATGAD010000041.1:0-10401 GCA_035313725.1 Alloacidobacterium sp.
GCGTCTGTTTCGCGGCGAGCGCGGCAAGCGTGATGAGAGCGGCGAAGAAAATGAGTGCTCGCATAACGATGACGAGGATAGCAGAAGTGTGTGATCTGTAGATGATCACGCTGGATCCAGAGAAGCCGGAAGAGAAGCAGATCCTTCGCAGGCTCAGGATGACAGTTCGAGTGGTGCCAGGCGCATCAGCTTCATTTACTTGCCGTCGTATTTCTGGAACAACTCGGGAAACTGCTGCTTGAGCGCGGCGATTTTTGGGCGGTCGCAGACTTCGATGTAGGGGTTGTCGGGGTTTTTGAGGGCGTAGTCCTGGTGATAGTCTTCACCCGCGTAAAAGGCCTTGAGCGGAACAACCTGCGTCACGATAGGCCGCGAATACACATGGGCGGCATCGAGCTGCTTTATATATGCGTCGGCAATGCGGTGCTGTTCCTCATCGCCGTAGAAGATGACAGACCGGTAGGACGGCCCGACGTCGTTGCCCTGGCGGTTGAGCTGCGTGGGGTCGTGGGCTACGGAGAAGAAGATGCGCAGCAGTTGGCCGTAGGTAATCTTCGATGGATCGTAGACGACACGGACGCTCTCGGCATGGCCGGTGGTTTCTGTCGTCACGTCGCTGTAGTGCGCGGTGGCTGCCGAGCCCCCGGAGTAGCCCGCTGTCGTATCGATGACGCCCTTGACGCGTTCAAAGACAGCCTGCGTGCCCCAGAAGCATCCTCCGGCGAAGACGGCGGTTGCCTTGCCGTGTTTTGCGGCCAGCGGCGCGTCGTTCTGGGCGGCGGGGATCGGTGTTGTCCGCACGGCCTCCTGGGCATGGGCGAGAGGCAGGGAGAAAGCGACGGCGAGCACGCAAAGAAGACGACGAATCATACTGAATTAGAGGGTTGAGACCGAGGAAAAGTTACACAGGTTGATTCGGCATTGTGCACAACGCCGCCCGTCCAAAGCCCTTAAAATGCGGGTATGCCGAAGGCTCGCTCCAAACCTGCTACTCAGGACGCCATGCAGCCGTATTTCAGCCAGGAAGCGGTGAAGTTCCTGCGCGGGTTGAAACGCAACAATAATCGCGAATGGTTTGAGGCGCGGCGCGCGATCTTTGAGCGCGAGTTGAAGAAGCCGATGCTGGCTGTCGTGGAGCGCGTAACCGACGCGATGACCGACTTCGCGCCTGCGCACTTCCGTCCAGCGCAGAAGAGCATCATGCGCATCTATCGCGACACGCGTTTTTCCGCAGATAAGACGCCGTACAAGACACATGTTTCTGCCTGGTGGACGCGCGCGGGGTTAGAGAAGACATCGGGAGGCGGATATTACTTTCATTTCTCGCCTACGGAGGTTGTCGTCGCGGCGGGAATTTATATGCCGGAGCGCGAGCAGTTGCTGGCGATCCGCATTCAGCTGCTTGAGCACCATGCCGAGCTGCGGCGTCTTTTGAACGGCAAGAAGCTGCGCAAGGTGATGGATTTGGACATCGACAGAGCGGCGCTGACGCGTCCGCCGAAGGGATTCTCGGCGGATCATCCTGGAATCGACCTGATTAAACAGCAGCAATGGGGCGTGCTGGCGCGGCTGCCCGGGGATGTGGCGCTCAGCGAAGGGCTGGTGAATGAGATCGTGATGCGCTTCCGTCTGGCAGCGCCGATCGTGGATTTCCTGAACCGTCCTTTCGTGCAGGATGTGGAAAAGAAAAAGCAATATATCTTCAAGCTGATGTAGACGCACACTTGCGGAGAGGACTAGACTTCACAACATTGCGCTCCGAAAATGCGCGCAAGCCGCGCTGGGCAAGGGTTTCCGAGACGTATCAAAACACTGGAAAAGTGTCCAAATCCAGAAAAATGGCATAAAAACCGAGAAAAATGGGGAAAAACCTGTGGAAACAGGGCTTTTGCCGTTGACAAAGTTCGCGAAAAGACGCAAGGTAAACGGCGGTAGGTTTTTTCAAACACCCGCATGGATACAGGGTTTTCGGGCCATCGCGCATGAGAATCCACAGAGGGACGAATGAAAAAACCCGCAATACGCATCACCAGCAAGGTTCTGGGAAGCGAAGAAAGAACCAGGAGGATTTAAAAGAATGGCAACCGGAATGACCAAGACAGCTCTTGTCCGCCACATGGCGGAGAAGCTCGAACTCACCAATAAGCAGGCGGCTGGATTCCTTGATCTACTCGCGGAAACAGCGGTTAAGGAGACGAAGAAGAACGGTCTCTTTGTGATTCCCGGACTCGGACGCCTGGTGAAGGCGGAACGCAAGGCGCGCATTGGCCGCAACCCGCAGACCGGCGAACAGATCAAGATCAAGGCGAAGACCGTCGTGAAGTTCCGCGTAGCCAAGGCTGCGAAGGACACGATCGCACCGCCGAAGAAGTAGTTCAAGGCGCATTACGCCGCTCGAAAAAAAAGGAAACGGAATAATCCGTTTCCTTTTTTATTTTCTCAGAAGTGATGGATGGTTTCGAGATAGGCCTTAATTCCGCTGGACATGATCTGCACCCCGATGCACATAAGAATGAAGGATGACAGGCGCATCACGACCGAGGTTCCGGCCGTTCCGAGGAGGCGTTCGGCGGCCCTTCCGTAGCGGTAGCAGATGTAAACGATGTAGCAAACGATCGCGATGCCCACCAGCGCCGCGATGAGAACCTTGGGGGAGAAAATCGATTCCGTATGCAACTCGGCTGGCAGGTGGGCGCCCAGCGTGATGGCCACAGAGATGGCGCCGGGACCAACGGTGATCGGCAGCGTATACGGATAGAAGGCGTGTTCGAGGATGTTTTCTCCGCTGACCGTGCGTGAGTTCAAGCCGCTCGTTCCCTGCGCAAGCAGCGTCCAGCCGGTCGCAGCAACGACAAGTCCTCCGCCAATTTGGACGGCGTAGATGGAGATGCCGAAGAAGGCTAGAATCTTTACTCCCCAGAGTAGCGAGCAGATCAGCAGAACAAAGCTGTATATCGCGATCTTCTTGGTGAGAACGCTGTGCAGGCGTGGTTCGACCCCGCCGACCATGTTGATGAAGATGGCGGCGCTGCCGAGAGGGTTGACGATGGGAAAGAGCGCACCGACGACGAGAGTCGTGGATTCGGCGACGGCAGTGATGTCGTGCAGAATGTTAATCATGTTTCGATGCCTGCGGCAGTATAGCTCTTATGACTAACGATGCTCCGAAGCAGACGATGACACACTTGATCAGCAGATAGGCGTTGTAACGCCAGGCGAGAACCGCAAGGCACGCTGTGAAGCCGACGTAGTAGCTTTCCGCGAGCAGGCTGGTCATCCATTGGGGCTTTGCCGGCGAGGCGGGTACGCGAGCACGCAAGCTCCTCCAGAGGCGCGGCACTTTCTGCTTGTATGCAAGATAGGCTTCCCCCTGTTGTGCGGTGAGGTAGGCTTCTTCGCCCAGGATCAGCCGGTAATAAAAGATGCCCTGCGCGATAAGAAAGAAGATGGCGCCCGTGGGCGGCATCAGAATCGAAATGGCAAGCGAGAAGACGAACGTGCCCATATAGAGCGGGTTGCGCACGTAGCGATAGGGACCGGAGGCGACAACCGTAGTTCCGTGCATGGATTTGTCATGGACGATGGCGGTGCCGAGATAAGCGGTGCCCCAGACGCGTAAGCCCGTCCCCTTGATCGCGCAGAGAAGGGCGAGCGCCGTGATGAGGATCGTCGCGCTGTTGAGCGAGAGCCAGTGGGCGCTGGCGAGAGCGCCCGATAGCTCAAGCCACGCAGTGGAGACGTGGCCGGATCCGCCCAGATACCGCGCCCACGGCGCCCAGAAACCGAGCACGTAGAGCAGAAAGCCGATAACGACGCGAAAGCGAAACTCGAATTGCGTTGCCTTCACTGCGCCGCGACTCCACTTTGATTCTTGTAGACGATGCCGGATTTCATGACGAACTGCACGTTCTGAAGCAGGCGAACGTCTTTGAGAGGGTCGCCGTTAACGGCGATGATGTCGGCCCACTTGCCGGGCTCGATCGCGCCTACATGATTTGTCCAACTCATGAGGTCGGCGGCGTTGAGCGTAGCCGTCTGCAGAGCGGCAAGCGGTGTCATGCCGAACTGGTTCACATAGACGTCGAGTTCGTGTGCGTTGAGGCCGTGTGGATAGACGGCGGCGTCGGTGCCGAGCGCGACTTTTACGCCCGCGGCTATGGCTTTCTTTGCATTCGCTTTCTCGACGGCACTCACATCAATCATTTTCTGCTTATAGAACGGCGGCAGGTTTCCGTACTGCTGCATCCAGTCGATTAAATACGCTGTTGGCACGAAATAGTTTCCATGTTGCTTCATGGCGGCGATGTCCTCGTCGTTCATATACGATCCGTGCTCGATGGAGTCGATGCCGGCTTCTGTCGCCCAGAGAATTCCCTGTGCGCCATGCGCATGCGCGGCCACTTTGCGGCCCAGGCGGTGCGCGTCGGCGACAATCGCCTTCAGTTCTTCAAGCGTGTATTGAGAGGCTTGTGGATCGTCCCCTTTCGAGAGAACGCCACCCGTAGCGCAGACCTTGATCACATCGGCCCCGTACTTGATGGTCTCGCGAACCTTGTGCTGCACGGCCTCGACGCCGTCGGCTACTCCGTCGGCGGTCTGATGAAACTCGAAGGGCAGGAGATCGTCGTCGCAGTGGCCGCCGGTAATGCCGAGCGCCGGACCGCTGACCTGCATGTGCGGACCTTCAACCAGGCCTTCATTGATAGCATCGCGCAGGTCTACATCAGCATAACCATCGGCGCCCACGTTGCGCACGGTGGTGAATCCGGCTTCGAGCGTTACCTTGGCGTTGCGGGCGCCTATCAGGGCGCTTTTAGCAACGCTCGTCGATAGCTCATGGTAGGGATCGAAGTTTGTGTCCATCGTCAGGTGCGTGTGCACGTCGATGAGGCCGGGCAGCACGGTCATTCCGCGCAGGTCTATCTCTTTGTCGCCGGACTGCTTCGGAGTTGAGGCCGTTGACGCGATCGCGGTGATGCTGTCGCCGGTGACGACGATGGTCTGGTCGGCGGACTCGTTGCCGGTGTGCACGTCGATGAGATGGCCGGCACGGATGAGAGTGCGCGTGGGCTGTTGTTGCGATGCAAGGGGAAACGTGGCAAAAAGCACTGCGGGCAGAAGAATGGAAAGTCGGCGAGCGATGGTTGTCATGGGTGGCGTCCGGAAGATGAGATGTGCCGCAAGTCTAGCAGACAACAGGGTTTGAGAAGCGCGAAATTACCTATTGCCAAACCATAGAAGAGCGGGCATGATACCTATGGCTAGACAATAGGAGAGACATGGGAGACAAAACCGACGTTTGGCAGGGAACGCTGGCCCTGATGGTGCTGAAGACGCTTGAAACCCTGGGGCCGATTCATGGATATGGCATTGCGCGGCGTATTGAGCAGACGAGCGGCAACCTGCTTTCCCTGAATTACGGGACGCTCTATCCGGCACTGCTGAAGTTGGAGCAGGAGGGCTATATTTCGTCGGAGTGGGGGCTATCGGAGAACAATCGCAAGGCGAAGTTCTACAAGCTGACGCGCGCGGGGAGAAAACAGCTGGAGCGCGAGGCGCGGGACTGGGAACAGGCGACAGCGATTCTCGCACGGTTTCTCTCGCCTGCCGAGGAGGCGTGATGCGAAAGTTGCGGGCGCTGTGGATGCGGCTTGTCGGCATGTTCGGCGGTGCAGCTGATGAGGAATTTGCCGCTGAGCTGGACGGGCATCTCGCCATGCACATCGAAGACGGCATGCGTGCTGGCCTCAGTGCCGAAGAGGCGCGGCGGCAGGCGATGATTCGGCTCGGCGGATTGGAGCAGGCGAAGATTGCTTATCGCGAGCGCCAGAGACTGCCGTGGTTCGAAACCTTGTGGCAGGATCTTCGCTTTGGGCTGCGCATGCTGGCGAAAAGCCCAGGATTTACGATTGTTGCGGTGTTGACGCTGGGGCTTGGGATAGGCGCGAACACGGCGCTGTTTTCTGTCGTAAATGGCGTATTGCTGAATCCACTGCCGTATCCGCATCCGGAAGAACTTGTGACGGTGCATGCCAGCAAACCTAACTTCAGCGAAGGGTCGATCTCCTATCCCAATTTCCGCGACTGGCAGCGTGATAACAAGACGCTGGCGGCGCTCGCCGTGGCGCGGGGAACGGGCTACAGCCTGACCGGCATGGGCGACGCGGAAGAGATGCGCGCGGAACTAGTCTCGTCGGATTTTTTTACGTTGCTTGGCGTTAAGCCGGTGATTGGACGGCTGTTTGCTCCCCATGAAGACGAGATTGGGCGCGAGCCGCTGGTGATCATCAGTGAAGGTTTCTGGCAGCGCAAGTTTGGATCGCGACCTGATGCTCTGGGCAAGGTGCTGACGCTCGACGGGCGCAACTATACGATTGTCGGCGTGCTCCCGTCGCATTTTGACTTGAGAATCAACAATTTTCACGCAGCCGATCTGTACGTTCCGATCGGACAGTTTCGTAATCCCGCGCTCACTGCGCGCCCCGCAGGACTGGGCATTCACGGCATTGCGCGACTCAAGCCTGGAGTGACGATCCAGCAGGCGCAGGATGACATGCTGCGAGTTTCAGAGCAGTTGGAGAAAATGTATCCAGAGGCGGACCGGGGGATTCGCGCGAAGCTGGTTCCTTTTCAGTATGCGATGGTGCGCGACGTGAGACCGCTGCTGCTGATCCTCATGGGAGCCGTTGGCTTTGTGCTGTTGATCGCCTGCGTGAATATCGCCAATCTTTTGCTGGTCCGGTCGAATGTGCGCGCGCAGGAATTTGCCGTGCGGTCGGCCCTGGGCGCGAGTCACACGCGGTTACTGCGTCAATTGCTGACCGAGAGCCTGATGCTTTCGCTCACGGGTGGACTGCTTGGTCTGCTCCTGGCGTCATGGGGCACGAAGGCGATGCTGCACTTATTGCCGCAGCAACTGCCCCGCGCAGCCGAAGTACATATGAGCGGCGCCGTACTGGGCTTTACCTTGGTAATCTCTGTCGCTTCAGGCACTCTCTTCGGCTTGATGCCGTGTTTCAAAGTCTTCCGCCAGAGTTTGCAGGACACGCTGAAGGACGGCGGACGGGGAGTAGGCGCTACTCGCGCAGGCGCACAGAACTGGCTGGTCGTTTTCCAGATGGCGACGACACTCGTGCTGCTCGTAGGAGCCGGTTTGATGATTCGCAGCCTGGCAAAACTTTCCGAAGTCAATACAGGCTTCCGCCCACAAGGAGTGCTGACCTTCGGACTGCAGCCTTCTTCGGCGATGATTGGAGCGAGTCCCGAGGCGGCGCGCGCGTACCTGCGCGAGGCGAATGCGCGTATTGCCGCTGTGCCGGGCGTCGACGCCGTCTCGTTTTCATGGGCGGCGCTGCCGATGCAGTCCGACGATGAGCAGCTTTTCTGGCTGGATGGCGAGCCGAAACCGCAGAGCCAGAATGCGATGCACTGGGCCATCCGCTACATTGTCGAACCCGGATACCTGAAAGCCATGGGGATTCCGCTATTGAAGGGACGGTTCCTTGCGGCGAGCGATGACGCACACGCGCCACGCACGGTGGTAATCGACGAAGTGTTTGCGCAGAAGTTTTTCGGCAACGAAGACCCGATCGGGAAACGTGTCTTTCTTGAACAGTTTGAGAATGAACCGGCCACGGTGGTGGGCGTCGTTGGGCATGTAAACCAATGGGGTCTGGACAATGATGCTGTGAACCCGCTGCGCGCGGAGAGTTATCAGGCGATGATGCAGCTGCCGGAGCAGCAGTTGGGTCTGGTGCTGATGGGCATGGATGTCGTTGTGCATTCCAGGTACAGCGGCGATGCTTCGTTCCAGAGCATTCACAACGCGGTCACGCAGATGAATCACGAGCAGGTGGTGTATAACCCGGAGACGATGGAGTCAGTGATTGCAGATACGCTGGCAGGGCGGCGCTTCACGATGATTCTGCTGGCGGTGTTTGCGGGTACGGCGCTGCTATTGGCGGGCATCGGAATGTATGGGGTCATCTCCTACCTGGTGGCGCAGCGTGCGCGCGAGATTGGTGTGCGGATGGCGCTGGGCGCGGATCGCAGAGACGTATTTCGCTGGGTACTGACGCGTGGCGGCAGGCTCGCCGTCTTTGGAGCAGTTACTGGAATCCTCGCAGCTCTGGCCTTGACGCAGGTGATCGCGCGCTTCTCATCGCTGCTGTATGGCGTGCATGCGTATGATCCGTGGACGATGGCGGGCGTGACTCTATTGATGATGGTGGTCGCGCTCGCAGCTTGCTACCTGCCCGCGCGACGCGCGACGAGGATTGATCCGATGCAGGTGCTGCGCTCGGAGTAGTTGCTTCTTTATTGAAGCGCGTGGCGTAGTCTTCCTTTGGCCTGCGCGAGTCTTGCTTCGGCTTCGGCGCGCGAAAGGCGGAGCCGCTGCATGACGATGGCTGTTTTTACCGAACCTGCATCGTCGAGAAGCGCAGCCGCTTGTTCGTACGACAAATCCGTGAGCGACGAGATGATTCTGGCGGCGCGGTCGCGCAACTTTACATTCGTCGGTTGCACGTTGACCATCAGGTTGCCATAAACGTAGCCGAGTCGAACCAACGATCCCGTAGACAGCATGTTGAGCACGAGCTTGGTGGCTGTACCTGCCTTCATGCGCGTCGATCCGGTGACGACTTCAGGGCCTACGGCTGGCGTGATCGCGACTTCAGCGCGCTGCGCAAGTAGCGATCCGGGAACGCAACTGAGGCCGATGGTTGCTGCTCCGAGTTTGCGGGCGTAGTCGATGCCACCGAGAACATAAGGGGTGCGTCCGCTGGCGGCGATGCCGACGAGCGCGTCTTTCGCGCTGAAGCCGTGCGCTTCGAGGTCGCGCTTACCCTGCGATGCATCGTCTTCCGCACGTTCGACAGAGCGACGCAGTGCAACGTCGCCGCCGGCGATCAATCCCTGAACCAGCTCAGGTGGCGTGTTGTAGGTAGGCGGACACTCCGAGGCATCGAGCACGCCGAGGCGGCCCGAGGTGCCTGCTCCTGTGTAGAAGAGGCGTCCGCCATTGTCGAGACGGGCCACGATCGCGTCGACTGCTTTGGCGATGTTCGGCAGCTCCTGCTCGACCGCGGTGAGCACGTCGCGGTCGGCGGCGTGCATGGTTCTCAGCATGTCGAGCGTGGAGAGCTGATCGAGGTTTTCTGTGGCTGGGTTGCGGGCTTCGGTCAGCAGCTGGTCGAGCTTTTCCATACTAAGAGCTTACTTCGCCACGGCAGCGTTGAGGATTGGATGATCGAGTCCTTGCAGGCTGCGACCAGAAGCACCTTCAAGATCGAAGACGACAACTTCATTCTCACCTGACTTGAGCCATGGACCCGGAACGTAGAGCGTCTTCTGCGGGCCGATATTCCAGACACGGCCCAGGGCGTGGCCGTTGAGCCAGACTTCTCCTTTGGTGAAGGCGCTGGTATCGAGGAAGGTGTCTGCTGGTTTATCCACGCTGAATGTGGCGCGATAGAAGCAGGGGCCGGTGCATGGTGCGTCGCTGTAGCTGAGTTTTTGCGGTGTGAGCATCGGCAGTGGGTAGATGTCCCATCCGGTGACAGGCTTGCCTGCCAGGGTAACGTCTTTCGTGATGCCCATGCGTTCCCCGCGTATGACTTTCGTGAAGTTCACGCGGCCCGTATTTTCAACGAGGATGTCGAGGCGCGCGCTCTGGCTGGAGGCAGTCACTGGCAGGGACCTCTGATTCAGGCGGCGATCGAGAGTCCCCACCAGTTTTCCGTCGACGTAAATCCTGGCATAATCGTGAAGCTGGTCCAGGACGAGATTGCCGCTCGTTGGGCCGCTCAAGGTAGTTCGATAGAGGATGTAGCCGTAGGCCTGGTCAAGGTCTTCCATCGAGAGCGGCTGCTCGCTGTGCGTCGGCTTGGGCAGGTTGTCCCAGAGAGATGCCGATTGCGTAAGCGTGAAGGACGGGATGGTGATGGCCCCGTCGATGGACGGCAAGGGCAGCGGATTCGTGCCGGTAGCCTTAGCGATGGTGTCGCGGAAAAGAAAATACTTCGGCGTCGGGCGTCCACTTTCGTCGAGCGGCGAGTCGTAATCATAGCTGGTCACGTCGGGCTCGTAATTCGTGCCGTTCGAGTTGGCGCCATTCATCCATCCGAAGCTCGTGCCTCCGTGAAACATATACAAGCTGATGGAGTAGCCCTGGCGCAGCGTCCAGTCAAGATCAGCCGCCTGCTGCTTTGCATCGGTTGAGGCATGCTTCGCGCCCCAGTGATCGAACCAGCCGTCCCAGTATTCACTGTTCATGAAAGGGCCGTTGGGGCGGAGCTTCTTGAGCTTCTTGAAGCCTTTCTGCGATTCGCCGGGACCGTAGTTGATAGCAGCTGGCAATTCCGGTAGCGATCCGTCGGGAACCTGCTCCGGTCCGTCGGC